>CAZQXW010000013.1:0-46191 GCA_964597365.1 uncultured Thermoplasmatales archaeon
CCCCCCTATATACGCCAATCCACATAACCTCACAGTTCCCCCAATCCTTTTTCCAAGAGGGTCGACAATATCCAGAATCGGAACAAATCGCTCCCTTTATACACGAATTTGACTTCCGGACAACAAAGGTCTTCATGTGGATAACTTGTGGATAACTTTTTTATTGTGACAGTTTTCCCATTTGTTGTGAATGAAAACGCATGTGAATTTTTCTTACCCTTGTTTTTAGCCTGGAAACGGCGGTTTTTTTGAAACACGACATAATTTTACAGAATATAAAGTCTTACTGTTCAAGGACTTGCAAGGATTTCAACGTCACAAGTCTCTGGGAAAATACCGTTATGTGCTCTATTACCGACTGTCAGCATCTGTAAAAAAAGAAAAAAAAGGAAAAAAAACACACACACCATGTGCAGACGGCTATCCGTAACCCTTTGTTTTTCAATACCTTGCAGGTAACGGACATGCCACGTCCTATAATTTTTATTTTTTTTTAAATTTTTTTCTTGACTTTTCGCGATTTAAAAGTAAAACAAAATGGGCTGGGCGGCCGGGAAAAGTTCGTTGCGTTTATGCAACAAACCATTCCCAACCACAGTGTTTGGAAACATCTCTCCCTACTGTTATCATGTTGTGTCTATGTTTATTCAAGGAACCACCCTCCGTTACGACTACGCCATGTCCGCTCCCTGCGCTCACACAGGTGCTCGGGGCGGCAGGCTCGCACCTAGCCCGGGTTGACTTACTCAGGCTTTAATCGTTGCGTTCATACGTTTAACCTATGCGATTGAGAGTTATTTACCCATCCTGAGCCATCATGCGGTGTCCCTGTGCGTTCTATAGGGGTAGGTCTGCTTTTGTAGCTTATGTAGAGCTTATGTGTCTTTTTTTTCTTTTTTGGTTCTTTTTTCTTTTTTGGTTTTTGCGGGTCTTTTTTTTAGTAATTGGTGTTGCCGCCGGCCTTCTCCCTGTATATGCGGCGGATGACGTTTTTCTGCTTTTGACTGAAACGCTCCTGGTCCCTTCCGAGAATGTCAGAAACAAATTCCGACTCCCAACCCGTCAGCCCTTCGCCGTTGGCGTCAATCTCCGTCAACATGTTCCTGTATACCGATTCGCCCCTTACGTGCTCGTAAAAAAGCTCCTCGATTTTCTCCTTCTGATTGATGCTGAGAAGGTCGCCGGCGTCGCACTTCTTCGACAGGTCGGCGAGAAATTCCTTCTCCCAGTCATTGAGAACCGTCATCGGGTCGGATTTAATCTGCTCGGCCATGTTGTAAAACTTCTTGTCATTCGCCATCTTCATATCTCCTTAATATCTTTTTGCCTTTTTCAGCTATCCACCAGTGGCGGGTACGCTTCTGCGGGGTTGAACTCTCCCAGACCCATCCCAGATTCCTCAACGCAATGAGGTGGTCGCGGCAGGAAGTGTTACTGCGGTTCGATTCGGCCATTATATCCGGAATCGTCGGGTATTTCGTCTTTTCAGAAGCCCTTACCAGGGCCTGAAGGATTTTTATCCTCATTGTGGTAATCGACGGCTCTTCCTTCCTCAGCCGCTTTATCTTGTCCGACATTTTTATGTTTCTTATCATTGTTTGTCGCCTTTAATGACTTGTCAAGACCTCTCATTTTCACAGAAAGGACATATCTCTTTTATTTTTTTTGCACACTTCGGGCAGTGCGTCCATCTCCTCATGAATTTCGGCCCATCAGTACTGGGCCCTTCATAGGCATACCCACACTCGGATTCCCACCTTGGATTTGACAGAATGCAAGGGTCTTTAAGGCCAAGCGACCTGCCTCTGTTCCATCTGTAAACACAGTAATCATTTTCAGTCATTATTCACCTTCTTTCAAAATAAAGTTTGGTCTTTACGTAGTCCTGACCCACGACATGCAGGACAATCAATAATATCTTTGTCAAATCCGTGCCACAAAGGGTCGTCATTTTCAACCCATCCATCGCCGCCGCAAAAAGAGCAGTAATCGTCTTCGCCTAAACAATCTTCATATGTATCATCGTCCATTATTCACCGCCTTTCAAGTTTCCCGATAATACGTTTAACTCGATGCTTCATAAATTGCAGCATTGATGCGACATCTTCCACGTACTGGCCTTCCTCGTCGCTCCATGCCTTATCGCAGCACCAGTCTAAGCCGCCATCTAAATTACACAATTCAGCCTTCATCTGCTCGTTTTCTTTTTTCAGTTTCATGTTCTCCGCTGCTAAGTCTATGTGCCCAAAAGGTTCTCTGTCATTCTTTTTAACATTGGCATCATTGGCCTCAATCTTCATCATTCACCTTCTTTTAGTTTGCTTTGGCCGGAATTCTTCTTTAACTCAGCTTTTAGGTCACTAATCAAGCCGTCGAATCCGCAGGAGCATGAATGGTTGTCGTTTAAACTGCGGCAGTTCGGCAAATGCTGAGCGTAATGGCCAAGCTCTATCATAAGCGCCATAACATTCAGCATACCACTGTTGGCTTTACCTACCTCGTTGACCAGCCTTACCGCTTTTTTTATAAAATAATCTTCCATTATTTCTCCTTTAGCTTGGCTTTAATTTGCGACATCCTTACTGTTCTGTTTGTTATAAATCTCATGGCACTGTCAAGTAATTCGTCACAGCATTTTTTACAAAGCAGTTCTTTTAATTTGAAAGACACGTCAATGCCAGTTCCGAACCTCACTTGCTGCTTCCCGTGCGGAAAATTTTTGTCCGTAATCTCCGTTTTGCAGATACAGCAATGGCCTTTAATACCTGAGCTAAACACAATTCCGTTTATTTCCTGCTCGCGGTGTCTTTCTAATCTTTTTTCAATCTCCGCTAAGAGTTTAAAGGAAAAATTTGTATCAGACATTGGCCTTCTCCGTTATAGTCACAATTGAATTTATAGTTAAGCTGACGCAGTACATGGCCGTACATTATTTTGCAGTGCTGACAATAGTCTTTGTATAAGCCTGTGCCGATTTGTTCAATGGCCGGACAGCTTTTCATTCGTATCTCAAACTTGCTTGCCCTGATGTCATAAACTAATTCGGCGTCCGCGTTGATTTTTTGCAATGCCTGTGACCAGAAAATAACACAGCCTGGCAGTCCGAGGGTTCCGGCAAGGTAATCCAGCGGTGCCATTTTCTCTCTTGCCAAATTAAGCCAAAAGACTATTACTTCGTCTCTGCCGCCTTTCTCTTCAATGATTTTAAACATTTCATTGTAGACGGCATAGTTGTTGTCACAGGCCCTTTGCTTGAGTTCGGCTACGGTTTCAGGGCCGTACTCCTTTGCAATATATTCATAGCCGTAATCGAGTATTTCCTTAAAGTCGTCAAAATCTTCTTTCATTCTTTTTCCCTTTCAATTATTCTGTTACATGAGGCGTGAACGGCCTCGGTGAATTCCCTGTATGCTTTATTGATTGCGAGGTTTGTTAAAAAAGGGCTCAAGGCAAAGTTGTGCGACCATCCGCATTTTTCACAGCAGACACTAAGGACGCTTTTTTTTATTTCGATGCTGTAGTGATGTTTGCACAGACGCTGTTCGATTTTTTTAATTCTCTCCTCAAGGTCAGGCGGCTTTTTTTTAATCACTTGTCAAACCTCTCAATATAAAATTCCCGAATAGCCTTTTCGATGGCTTTCTTGAACTTGTTGTCACAGTAAATACAAATCTCGTCGTCGAGAGGCTCTACCGTAACTTTGTAAAATGGTGATGTGTATTCATGTTCGCTTCCGTCTGTCCAGAATTTTGGCGGTTTGTGTCGTCTGCAAAAACAGAGCTTGCACTGTTTTGTAAGTTTCGCCATATCGCTCTCCTGTGATGTTTAATAAAAGCGGGCGTTATTATTCCCGACCACCCGCTGCGGCTTCAGCTTGGTTTCCTGCCGCTGAATTTATGCGTCTGAATGTGCCTTTTAGCCAAATCACCGCGGAGGTTAATAGCGGGGGCAGGAGTCGAACCTGCACTACTTGTGGTTATGAGCCACTTCCAGCACCGCTACTGGCTGCCCCGCACTAAAATGGTAACTCATCATCGAAGTCTTCGTCAATTAAATCTTCTTTCACTATCTCGCCGACATCAGACGGAAGCCTGAACAGATTTTCCCGCATCTGCAAATACCGCTGTCTGGCTTCTTCTACATCTTTGGGCGGAACGTAAGGTTTGCCTGTTCTTATTTCCGTTGAGCGACGCAGGCATTTAAGGTAGCTGTTCTCTTTTTCGTCTATGACATGTATTTCGAACTTGGCCTGCATCTGCCTGTCTTTGTTGTATTTGTCGATGTCGTTTTTGCATTTATTTACGGCATATGCTTCAGCGTCACGCACGTGACCAGGTGCATAGACATATAAATCCCGCCTTGTCCCAGGTTTTATGACATCGAGGTTGTCGCTCTCCGTGCATATCATACAGCAGTTGACTCCCTGTACAGGCTGTTTGCTGCCGTATTTCGGGGTCGTTCGTTCGAGTGCTCTGCAAAACTCAGCAAGAACCGGAAAAGTGACAGTGTTTGAATGAGCCCTCGCGTTCATTACAGCTTTTCTTGCCTCGTCATAAGTGGCCGATTCAAGGAAGTGGGCCCAGTCTCCAAGCTCAATAACACTTGGCTTCCATCTGGGCCATCTCGCTCTCAATTCGTATTCAATAAATCTGTTTATGTCGGCTTGTTCCATTTTTTTCTCCTAAAAAGCGTCCCAGGCGGCCTGGGCAACCGCCGCCTGGGACTATGGCATGAAAAGGACTATCTGCCAGCCAGAGGACATCCTGTCTCCCGACCGGCTTTTATGGAGTTAGTCGAGGAGACCGTGACACAGGGTAATGTATAAGTTTACAATTAAAGTCAAACTCTCTCAATCCCTCAGCCTCTAATCAACAATAATCGCAGGTGAGGCTGTAAGGTTGCGACGTGAAATCGTCTGATTCAAGACATTAACCCTCTCTTCGGCTCAAAGAGTCAAAGAGGAAAGCTTCCGCTTCCATGCCAACGGTCGCCTCGGCATTGCTCCGTTTAATTTTCATATCGGCCTCCATCAGCCATTTCCTGAGGTCACAGAGCTTTTTGTCAACTTCTTTGGGGTCATACTGGAGTTCTTCGCTCTTGTTCTCATTGTGCCAGATGCTTCTTTTAGTTACTGTGGATTGGATACTCTCAAGCTGGCTGATTCTTTTCCTGACATGGGCCATTAACGTAAGTGCTTCATTTACAGTCATTTACATCTCTCCTGTTAAGTGTTCTACCGATTTCAGTATACAGCTCATCCCATTCACGAGACGAGAGACCTTTTTTAAGCATTGTCTGGCTGATGTTCATTATCGCCAGCTTCTTTCTGGACTTTTTTGGAATGTCTCTTGGGTGCAAAAGAAGAAATTTGTCGTCTATATATCCAATTACGTGAAATTTCTCCCTGCAATCCCTGTGTCCTTCAATTTGCTCCCCGATGTCCGATATTATTTTTATTATTTCATTCATGCCATTTAAAATATACCGGATATATGTGAAATAGTCAATATATTTTTTATATTTTTTTGTTGAAAAAAATCTGAGAAAATATTAAACTATTGATATGCCGGTACTTATGGGAGAGAAAAATTTGTTCGAAGACGCGCAGATAGGCGATGTCATCGTTTTGACCGACGATGGACGTTATTACGAACACCTCGAACGCATCGAGGGAGGCTGGCTCCACGTCTTTAAAGAGAAGATGAAAAATAACCACGAGGAGATATTCATTGAAGAAATCTCAGGAAATTGCGGCCCTGTGGAGAAGATATCAGGCGTTATCAACGAGCCTGGATATTTTGAATAAAGGCCAGTTCTCAATGCAGCTTGCCGGACCAGGCAGTGTCGCTGAACTCGTTGTGGACCAAAATCATCCTGCTATGCTGCAGCTTAATCAGGACATGGGAGATGCTTTCATAAAAGCAAGGCAGGCTATATTGAAAGAACTCAAGCACGAGATTGCCAGGCTATAGCTTTTTTTGCTTGTTTCACAACCGCCCCATCTCATAGGCTCCATTATATACAGTATATAATTTCAGGAGATTATGATGGGCGACACAAAAAACCTTACCCTTGACAAGAACTCAGTTGACGGCGGCGTATATAGACTTGCGCTGGGGGCCGGCACCGCCGCGATTCTCAGTGTCAGTCAGCCGTGCCGGACATGCTATGTAAAGCCGTTTCCAGGGTCAACTGTTTTTGTCAGGCCGTTCAATTCATCAGTCAGCTCTACTACAGGTTTTGAACTCGACGCAGTGGCTACACCTATTCCCGTTTTCGACGTACAGGAGATAGGGTTTTTCTCTGCGGCGGCAGCCAGCGTCGAAATTCTCTGGTTCGCGTAATGGCTGACGAATTAACCAAACTCAATCAAGCTAAAGCCGAAGTCGAAAAAGAGCTTTACGATATATCAACCAAGCCCAACGATATGCTGAGCAAATGGACTGACCTTGAAACCGCCCTTGTCGCGAAACTTCCAAACGAGAAGCCAAAAAATCCGGCCAATCGCACAATGAGACAGCGGCACGAGCAGATTTTAAAAAGACTGAGAGATGAACCGAATAAAATGCTGCAAGAGGGTCAGGCCTTCTATCAAAAAAGCTTGGCCTTCATTGACAAAAAAATTAACAGCTTTAGTGCGGGAGGTCCGTAATGGCAGCCACTGAAGTTCACACATGGCTCCAGTTACAGAATGTTGGAGGCGGTGCCGCTCCATGGTCGCTGTCCGACGACTATATTCTGGTGAACGATTTGCTTACAACCGACGGTGACTACGCTGCGATGAACGGCACAGGGGCTTCGAGTTTTGACCCGATTGGTTCCGGTGGTTCAGAGTTTACTGGGTCTTTTGACGGTCAGAACTATAATATATTTGGTCTTGTAGTAGATAGAGCCGCTTCCGATGATTGCGGCCTTTTTGGTGCAACAATTGACGCCGACTTTTCAAATGTTACACTCGTTGATGCTTCTGTAGAAGGGGACGATAATGTTGGAGCTTTGATTGGAGATTTTAACCAAAGCGCCGGTTCTCCTACAGTTACTAATTGTCATTCATCTGGCTCTGTGTTAGGCCACGGAAACCATGTTGGAGGATTGATAGGCAGAGCGACAACTGGAACTGCTCTTAGTAATTGTTCTTCTTCAGCAACCGTAACAGTAACAGGAGCAGACCCCGCAACGGAATCAGACACAGGAGGACTGGCCGGAGAGTTAAGCGGAACCGCATCAAATTGTTACGCAACTGGAAATGTGACATCGAACGCACAAAAAGCAGGAGGGTTTGCAGGGTTTGGAGCAGGGGATTGCACAGATTGTTTTGCCACCGGAGATGTTCAGGCCGAGCATGTGGTCGCCGGTTTTCACGCTAATCCAGCCGGAACATTAACTCGTTGTTTTGCGACAGGAAATGTAACCGCAGTGCCGACTGTTAATATAGGTACGGCAGGAGGGTTTATGGGAGTCGGAGCACCAACCCTTTTGACTGATTGTTATGCTCTTGGAAATGTAACCGGAGTTGAAAATGTCGGAGGTTTTACAGGTGTCGTAAATGGAGATTTCACTAACTGCTATTGCTGTAATTCGGTAAGCGGCACAACCAACGTTGGCGGTTTTATTGGTAAACGCAACGGTGGAACCTATACAGATTGTTTCTTTAACTCTGACCTATTCGGTAGTTCAGACGCAGTTGGAAACGAAGCGCCTGACCCAGGCGGCATATATGCAAAAACGACCAATGAAATGAGAGCCCTGGCAACCTTCATAGACACTTCAGGTGACGTTGTTACTGCATGGGACTTTTACGGAACAATGGCAGATGATGCGGCGACAAACGACTACTGGTCCATCAACGCTGCCTTGAACGAAGGATATCCGTACCTTATAAAATGGAGAGCGTTTGTGGAGCAAAGGCGAAATCTTATGAGGCTCAGGTCGGTCGGAGGGAGGCTTTAATTGTATAGACAGGACATGCCGGAACTTGACCATACCACCGAGGACAGGATAGACTGGGAGCACAATATCCCCATAGTCAAAAGGCTTATCAAAAACATGAAAGCCAACGGCATGAAGGATACGGAAGTCGCAAAGATGTTCGGTCTGTCGGGCAGCGCTCTAAAGTTCGCCAGAAAAAAATATCCGCCAATTGATGAAGCTTACATGGAAGGCAAGGCGGATTGCGTGAAAGTTGTCATTGCGGAATTGTTTAAAAAGGCAATCGGCGGGGAAGTGTACACCGAAACGACGGTGGATGATATTGTTTTTAAGGGCGAAGTTACGGGCAAAAAGAAAAAAGTAGTACGCAAAACCGCTGAGCCGGATTTTAAGGCCATGGAAATGATACTTACCAACCTTGACGCCGGCAACTGGACTAAAGCACATAAAGCAGATACGAATAGAAAGCGGATGTTCATAGATGGAAAAACAGAAGCTGATAAAATCAATCGACTCGCCGAAGGCATTCTTGGAGATGGTTCCAACGTCACTGAAGCAGAATTTACTGTTCCGTCAGAAGCTGCACACAGCACTGGCTCAGGACAAGCCGATGCAGCAGACGTTCCTTCAGATATGCAGGGAGAAGCCTCAGATAACGTTCAAGACGATGCTTTGGACGTTCCAGCCGAAGCTGGAACAGAGCGAACATAGGCATTTGCCTTTTATAACCTGGCCGATTCAGGATGAGGTTATCGAAGAGCTTGTGATGAGGATTCGCCGCGGGCGCGACCTGCTCATAGACAAGAGTCGTGAGATGGGTGCAACCTGGGTTGTACTCGGCTCCTTTTTCAACGAATGGCTGCTGTCTCCCGACACAACCCTTATGGTTATCAGTAGAAAAGAAGAGTACGTATGGAAGGGCCACCGCAATATGAAAGGCGGCGACAAGAACACGTTATTCTGGAAGCTTTTTTATATGTATGAAAACCTTCCTATGTGGGTACAGCCGCAGGCGAATTCAAGTGAAAGGCATTTCGAAAATCTGGAAAACGGCTCTACGATTGACGGCGAGTCCACCAACCCGAATGTCGGTGCCGGCGGTCGATGTCAGGCTATCATGTGCGACGAACTCAGCAGAGCAAAGGCGTCGGACGCAGATGGTATTATCGACGCCATATCTGACACAACTCCCTGTAAGATTTTAAACAGTACGCCGACTTCACGCGGTCATCCGTTTGGCCAAATGAGATTCTCAGGAAAGATTGACGTAATCCAAATGCCGTGGTGGGAACATCCATGGAAAGCTCGCGGAATGTACGTCTCGCCTGACATCAATGTGATTGTTATAAGAGATATAGATTTCTACCGCGAGATGTGGCCTGAGATATTTAACCGCTATCAGCCGGAAACCAGAATCAAGTACACTGACCTTGAATCGGATATTCTGACTGTAACGACAAAGAGGGACAAGATATTCGGCAGAGAGTTCGGCCATCAGCCTCTTGCGTTTATTGCCGACGGCAACGACCCAGCCAATGAGGAATTTTATTCGCCGAGCGGCAGGCGAAGTCCATGGTATGACTATGAGTGTACCAGACGTACCCGCCGCGACAAGGCAACAAACATAGACATGTGCTATGAAGGTGCCGGTGATGTGGTTTTCAATCCATCGGTATTACTGAGAATGATTGACCAGGTTTGCAGGCGACCCGACCTGGAAGGGGAGATAAATTACTCGGTCGAAGACAATAAGGTAAAGAATATAAGATTTGCCGACCAGGGCCACAGGAGAAGGCTTAAATGGTGGCAGCCCTTGTGCGGCGGAAGGCCGGACCAGACTCACAGTTATATCATAGGCTGCGACATTTCCCTTGGCTCAGGTCAGTCAAACTCAGTGGCCTCTATTTTTGACGTAAACCTTTCAATGAAAGTCGGCAGATGGAAATGTCCAAATACAAGCCCGACACACTTCGCTGAACAGATTTTCGCTATAGCTAAATGGGTTGGCGGGCTAAGCTTCCTGCCGTATCTGATATTCGAAATGAACGGAGTCGGTCAGATTTTTGACCGGAGAATGTACCAACTCGGCTATGATTTTGTCTACCGTACAAGGCAGGAGAACTTGTTGAACAGAAAGGTCAAGTCGGGCCGCGGCTGGCATTCACAGACAGACAGCAAGCTGGCGCTGCTTGTGGAGTACGACGCCTCTCTTGAAGCTCATTTCAGACCTGGCGTCTCCGACATGGCTTACATCAATCCGGACGAAGATGCCATGCGGGAAGCGGAGGATTACGTTTTTTATGATAACGGCAGGATAGGACCCTCGTCAGCTCAGGAAGATACCGGCGGAGCAAAGGCGACACATGGTGACATTGTCATAGCTGATGCACTGTGTAATCTCGCAAGAAAAGACCAGCCCAGGGCGATGATAGAATATTATCCCAATATAGGAAGGGGCTGTTTCATGGACAGGAGACGGGCCTATAAAGCAAAACGACTCGAACAGCAAAGGACCGAAAAGTGGCTAATGTAAAAACAGATAAAACAAGGTTTCCAGTCAAGCTCCAGCGAGGCGTCAAGGATTGGCAGACGATGACGCTTGCAATGCGTAAAGCTCGCAAGAGAATGTTGCAGCACTACGCAGCCGGCTGGTACAAAGGCGAGGAAACTGTTTCTCAGCCTATAAACTTCATTGACCGCGGCATACAAATCCTCGGCCCGTTTCTCGTTTCCAATAACCCTAAAGTCCTTGTTGACGCCAAGCGGAACCTGCAAAGCCACAGAGCTTTCGCCAGGACGATGGAACTGGCCCTGGAACACTGGCTAAAAGAAATGAGGTTCGCCAAAACCTCCCTGCGGCCTGCGGTTATCAACAGTTTCTTTTCCATGGGAATAGTCAAGACAGGACTGGCGGCAGAGAAGGAAGTCGAAGTCGGAGGCTATTGGCACGACTACGGGCAGCCGTTCTGCGACAATATAGATTTTGACGATTATGTTGGCGACGTTGCAGCCAAGCGGCGGGAGGATATGCAGTTCGAAGGGCATAAATACCGCATAAGCGAAGAGTTTGTTAAAACTTCCGGACTGTATAAGAATTACGACGAGCTCAAACCGATGATTCCTTTGTATGGAGAGCAGAGTCCAGAGAGCATATCGAAGGACAATGTCAAGAGCTATCAGTACAAGGAGCTTCGCAAGTCCGTAGAGCTTATCGACCTGTGGATACCGGATGAAGGGCTTGTTTGTACGGTGGCACCGGAAGGCCAGGGCAACAAATTCCTTCGCGTCACTGAGTGGGATGGCCCCGAAGGCGGGCCGTTCGACGTTCTCGGCTACGGCTATTTCCCTGAAAGCCCAATCCCCATACCTCCTGTGTTTAAGTGGATGGACCTCAACAATGTACTCAATACACTGATTAAGAAGCTTAAAGAGCAGGCACAACGGAGTAAGAATGTCGTCATATACAACCTGGCCGTCGAACAGGACATGGAGGCAATAGAAGAGACCGCCGATGGCGGAAAAGCAGGCGTGCGAAATGTTGATGACATCAAGGAAGTTACTCTCGGCTCAATCAATGAACAGCTTTATCCGCTGATTCAGTATCTTGAGCAGCAGTACTCAATCACCGGCGGTAATCTGTATACGATAGGCGGCAGGAGTGCTCAGGCCGATACGCTCGGCCAGGAGCAGATGCTGCAAGCGAACGCCGCAAAGCAGCTTGAGGATATGGTTGACCAGGTTCACGCATTTACGAAAAGTATTCTGGAGAAAGTCGCGTGGTTCCTCTGGACTGACCCGCTTATCGAAATACCTGTCATTAAACGGGTTGGAGACATTGAGCTTGACGTAAAATACAGCATGGACGAGCAGGAAGGCGACTTTCTTGATTATACATTTGACATCGAACCCTACTCCATGAGTAGAATGAGTCCAGAAATGCGATACCAGCGACTGATACAGCTCATCGGTTCGGTTGTTCTGCCGACGGCTCAGATTGCCGCAGCTCAGGGTTCGATGCTTAATCCGGACGAACTGATAAGAGAGGCGGCAAGGTTCCTTGACATCAGAAATATGGACAGGTGGTGGACCAGTTCAATGCCGCAGCTTACCGCTATGAACCCCTACCAGCCTAACGGCGGCATGAATCCGGAACAGCAGGGCATGGATACCCGCACGCGTGCGGGAGAGGATAAAATGGCTACCGGCAACAATTTAAACAATCTGCTCCAGAAGCAATCGCAGCCGGAGCAGCCTGCCGGTTCAGCCGGACAGACAACGCAAGGATTATGAAAGGGTTAAAATGCTTTATCCGTCATTAAGAGAATTTATTTCAGTCGTCAAAAACAATGATAAGCGAATCGGCTTGAGAATGCTTTACAAGAAGTACCACGTGTCCGCTCCAGAGAGGGCAAAGTACAGAGAGATGTGGGACGCGATTGTGGACGAAGCCGAAGAGAAGCTTATCGAGCGAGAAGAAGGGACGGGCAAAGATGCCTCTGAAAAAAGGGAAAAACCAGAAAGCAATCAGCAGCAACATCAGCCGGCTGAGGAAGGAAGGGTATCCTCAGAAACAGGCGGTGGCGATAGCGATGAGCAAAGCGGGCAAGAAGAACAGGAACAAGAAACTGTACCGCAGGAAACGCAAACTTAAAAACGCCGGAAGTCCAGTGACGAAGGCTGGTTACAAATAGGTGAAATATGGCAATCGAAAATATCGTACAGGCAAAAGTAACAGGCTTTGGCAATGACAGGGTCAGAAGTGAAAAGTTCACCGAAACCAGAACACCTACTGAGATTTTTGAAGGTTATGCTGTCATTGGCGACACTTCAGCCAATCTTGACATTGGCGGCATTGCCAATTCATTGGTGCAGGGTTTGTGGATAAAATGCGAGAGCGACGGAATTTACTACATGCCCAACAATACCCTGTACCCAGTTGCTTCCGACTTGATTATTAGTACAGCCGGTTTGTACATTCCTGAAGGAGCGGTTAATTTCATCTCCTGGAATTCAGCCCAGGGAATAAATTCCGACATTGCCGCTATACCCGTTCTTGGAACAGCCTCCACAGCAGCAGTAAGTTACCTCGTTTACGGAACAACTACATAATGCCCATATATGAGTATAAATGCCCTAAGTGCGAAAGCCGCTTCGAAGTCATTGCGCCCATGAGTCAGTCTTCAAAGCAAAGGAAATGTGAATGCGGACATACGGCAAAGAGATTTTTCGGTCAGGGTTCATGCGGCATAGATGCACTGAACAGAGATAATGAGAGGTGGTCAGAGACTATGGGAGTCAATCCTGACCAGCTCCCAATGGCCAGGAAACACTTCCCTGGCAGTGAGTACGACCACAGAGGAAGGCTGAAAATAAAGAATAGAGCTCATAAATTACTTGAAATGAAGCGTCGAGGTTATGTAGAGTACGAATAGAAAGGATAATAATGGACACAATAAGCAAAGAACTATCACAGACTTACAGTAAGATTTTCCAGGGCGGAACAGATGAAAAGCCCGCAAAGTCTGGCAGCAAGCAGAGAGACACGGCTTATGAGGAGCCGGATTACAGCGGCGAAGGCTCAGACGGCGTTGACCCAAGAGACCCAAGCACATTCAAGGAAGAGGACGATAAAACAGAAAAACCTCAACCAGAGCCTGAAAACGAGGATTTGGAGACAGAATCAGAGGGAGAGGAAGAGGACGATAAAACAAAAGAGGATGATTTTGAAGAGATTCCGGAAAGACTGGTTGCCGCCGGCAGGCGCAGAGGCTACAGCGACGAGAAGATAGTCAAATTAGCTGAAGATAGCCCAGAAGTGCTTGAGGACCTGGCGGACCTTATGGAAATGGCCACGATAGGCCAGGATTTTAAACCGTCTGCCGAACCGCAGACAAAGCCCGAAGAAAAGGCAGAAGAAGTGAAGCAGGTGGAGAAAATCCACCTCGATACGGACTTAATCGAAGCCGGAGATGACGTAAAAAGCGTCATCAAGAAACTGGAAAGCGGCTACAATTCCATGGTCGATAGAGTTAATGAGCTGCAAGGCAAAACGGAAGCACACGACGAAAGCCTTGAGAGTTTCACGACCAGACAGCAGCAGGATTATGTCAGACAGGTGGACACCTATTTTGACCAGGCAAGCAAAGATTATCCTGAGCTGGGAAAGAGCGGACAGCTGTCGGCTGGCCAGGTTGAATTTCGGCAAAAAGTCCATGATGATGCTGTTGCCCTCGCAGCCAGTGGAAATCGTTCCATGGGCGAAGCCTTTGAATTCGTCTTGAATTCGTACAAAGGACAGCAGGGCGAAAAACATACTAAAGAGAGATTGCGTAAAGACCTGGAGACTCGCAAGAAGCAGCATACAGCGAGGCCGTCACACCGAAAAGAGTCTTCATCGAATACCAGTCCCGAATCAAGAGCCATGGAAGCGATTGAGAACTTTCAGCGCGAGCATGGCTGGATATAGAAAGGTTAAACGATGGCAGGTATAACTATCAGTCAAGCCATTGACCTTGGTAAGGCCACATTGCAGGAATTTAAACAGGATTCCCTGCAACTGGCCCTGAAGCACCAATGTTACGAAGTCCTTAACCAGTGGTTTGGTAAGGAACGAGTACAGGTCGATGGAGGTGACAGAGTTACACGCTACATCAGTCTTCGCGATACTGGCAATGCCAAGCATACGCGAATGTATGATGTTGACAATCCGAACGTTTCCAACGTTGACGAAGTAATCAAGGTTGAATGGACCCACGCCCAGGTGAGTTACTCCTACTCTGTGAAAGAGATAGCGATGAACAAGGGCAGCAAGACCAGGATTTACAACCTGCTCAAACAGAGACACGATAACGCTTATCGTGAATTTGCGGACCTCCTTGAGGAATCCGCCTGGCGCACTCCTACCTCAGCCAGCGACGACCTGAATCCTTTCGGGATTCCAGGATGGCTGACTTATGACAACTCTGACGACAGCGAAAACGGCGATTTTGTCGGAACACAAGCTCACTATTGGTCCACTACAGATGTCGCTGCCGACCATTTCAACCCTGGCGGCATTGATGTGTCCAGCGAAACCGGACCCAACAAGCGGTGGAACAACTACTACGCCGACCATGGAAATGTTCTTGACGACACGCTGCTGGTTAAGCTGGCTCGTGCCTTCAGAAAAACCAAATTCCAAAGCCCGATGTTCGCCAACCAGGTCATTGACCCAAAGAGCAACTTCAGCAATTTCAGACTGTACACCACTTCGGCTGTACTGGATGAGATTGAGAAGCTTGCCCGCCAGTCTGATGACAGGGTAGGTGCAGACCTTGGCAAATACGCGGGAAAAACACTATTCAAAGGAATTCCGTTCATCTATGTCGATACTCTCGATGATGATTCCAGCTATTCCACTCAACAGGGCTATGTTTATGGCGGAGACCCGATTTTCGGTATCAACCATAACCATTTCTATCCTGTCGTTCTGGATGGGGAATACTTCCGAGTCAACGACCCGATGAAGGACGTTAATCAGCACAATGTACTGACGGTCTACATAGACTTGACATATCAGTTCATTTGTGATAATAGACGTACCGGCGGCTTCCTTATAAGCGATTATCAAAACGGTGGCTAATTATTAACCGCCGTTTGGTTGATTTTCAGAAAGGATAAAAAATGCCTACTACTCAAACAGTACATGGCGGCGGAACGGCACCTGTCTTTCAGCAGAAGGTGTATTACACCGGCAGCGACACTCTCCTTGAGGGCTACGCTCTGTGTTACAACTTCGATGCTTACGACGTAAGTGCCGAAAACCTTTCCGCTCACCTGGATACAGGCGATATGGGGGCAGATGATGAATGCCCCGCCCGCCGGCTACAGGTGGAAAAACCCAGTTTCTACAATTCCATGCACTTTGCCGGCGTAGTTGCCAAAGAGTCAAATGGAGTTGTCGGCCCAGGCTGGGTGACTATAAACAGACCTGGAAGTGTCTGTAACATCTACTGCTCAGCCAATGTTGACCATTCAGATACAAGCAACGTCGCCACAGGCGAAATGCTTGTTTTCACTTCTGGTCAATATTACTTCAAATATGAAGGTATTCCAGGCAGTGGGGCAGCTCTTGTCTTGCAGGATGTTGACAGGAGCTCAACGGCAGGTCTTGTCATGGCCGAGCTTATGACAGGGCTGCCTTCCGGCGGCTATACTCCAATAGTTGCGGAAATGCTTTCTACGGGAGCCGCCCTCACCGACGGCGGCAGCGTTGACGAATTCCCAAGACAGGGAGTTATTGCCAACACATTAACTGTTGAAGGCACGGCAGACTTTACGCTCAGTCTGCTCGCAAGCGACGCGAGTTTCATCGGTCAGACAATTATGTTCACTAACCAGAACACGGTCAGTGCGTTTGTTGTCACGGTCTCCGGCCATTTTGTCACAAGCTCAACTCTTGAGGCTACTGGACCGCAGAACATCGTGGGCAGCATTACCGAGGCTGGCGAATCCATCATTGCGCGATGGAATGGTGGCATATGGGACATAACCACTGACGCCGGTGACGTATTGCCTGCATAGCGTAAACATGAGAGAGGCTTCGGCCTCTCTCTTTTTTTTAACTTTGAAAGGGTTGAAAAATGAAAAAGGTTCACGTCTTTTGTCACAATCAACAGCGCGACGGTCAGTTCGATTCCATGCTGCACCATGAGCTTGAAAAAAGCAATATGGTATGGACTACAAGGCTTCTTGCAAATGACAGATACAATATATGTATCCTAAAGCCTGATGTGGTCGTACTGCCGGAGGTTCGCAATGAGTACACCCTGGAGCTTGCCAAAAGAGTAAAAGAATGGGGAGGGCAGGTGGTTGTCAGGCACGGGGAAATGGGAATAACGGAAGAGTCGATAACTGACGACTTTGACGCCGCCTACAAAAAAGCCATATTCGGCAATATTGACTTCAACGACCATGTAGACCTTGTGCTGGTTTTCGGCAAGATGCAGGCCATGCAGATGCAGAAGTACCGCGGCGTCGATGAAGACAAAATCAGGGTTATCGGCAACCCTAACCTGGACCCTTATTTCACGCCGGACGAGCCAGGTAAACGAGAGAAAGAGGGAAAAACAGTCCTGTTTGCGACCGGCTTTCCTTACGCTGACAGAAACGCAAATTACGTTATGCCGGAAGCCCCTCTTGGTGCAGAAATACACAAATATTTCAAGCGGCTGTGCAATGAAAAGAGGTCGGAATGGATAAAGCTCATCCAGTGGTTCCTTGATACATACAAGGACTGGACAGTGAAGATAAGGCCTCATTCGGGGGAGAAAATAGAAGTATATCAAACCCTTTTCAAGGACAAGGTAAAGTACATTGCCGGCCCGCCCAGCAGAATGACGTTAAGGGACAATGACATTATTGTTCACGCCGGCAGCACCTGCGCTTTCGAATTGCATCAGCTGGGCATTCCAGGGATTATATATTCCCCCATCACCCGCGATGTCCTTTTAAGGCGACTGCATCCGGCATGTGAGAGGATAGACAAATTTGAGGAGATTTTTAATTCCGCAGAACCTGGCAAAAGTAACGTAAATCCTGAGGTTTATAAGAAATTCGAGGAGGATTATATAGGGCCGGTCGATGGGAAAGCCCACAAAAGAGCGGCAGAATATATAAATTCCTTGCCTCCTGTCGAGAAAAATGATATACCGGACGGATGGCCGCCAATAAAAGAGCCTGCCGAGACGATTGACCCTGATATAGCACTGTATGGTGAGGTTTGGAGCTGTGCAGCCTGCGGCAATAAATACTTCGTCACAAACCAGAGGGAAATGGTTAAGTGTCCTTATTGTGGCATAGCATGTATAAGGGTAAACATACAGCCAGGAGCTCAGAATGTACAAGGACAAGTCAATTCTGTGCGTAATTCCAGCGAAAAGCAAGAGCACGGGAATCCCATCGAAAAACATTCGTAGTTTCGCAAGAAGGAATCTGCTTCACTACGCCATATCACTGTCAAAGAGCTGTTCGTTTTTTGACAGAACGATATTGATGACCGACAGTCAGCTGGCTAAGAATCAGGCCAGGGCCCTTGGGCTGTCAGATGTTTATGACGAGCCGCAGGAGCGATGCGACGGAAGGATAGAAGATGCCATGGTTGACCTGCTGAACCATGTCGAAGAAGAGGACAAGCGGTATGACTACATCTATCTTCTCCAGTGCACCGCTCCGCTCGTCATGCCCCACGATGTGAGATTGTCAATAATGACTATCGTAGAGCGGGAAGCCCCCATGCTGGTGAGCGTGTGTCCGGCCAAATCTCCTTTTGGTGTCTGCAAACCCATTAAAGGAGATAATATTCAGGGATTTTTACCTAAAAGCAAGAGAGGTACGAACCGCCAGGAATTTGAACAGTTGTGGCAGCTTAACGCCCAAATCTACATCGGCAAGTGGGATATATGGGCACAAAGGAAGGATTATTACGAGACAGAAGTTATCCCGTATCGAATGCCCAAGGAACGGAGCGTCGATATTGACGATATGACGGATTTTAGAATAGCCGAATTCCTTATGCAGAGAGACTGGTCAAATGATTGAAAACCCCTATGGCGACATTTATGCCAAATCAATCCTGCCAATTGAAAAACGTCCTGTTCCCGAAACCCCCTTTGCCGTTGATATAGAGCTGGTCAATACATGTAATTTCAAATGCAAAATGTGCCCCACTGGTAAGCGGGAAATAAAGCGGCCCAAGGGGTTTATGAAGACCGCCACATATACGGAAATCATCACTCAGTGCAAGAACTGGGTGCCGAAGCCTTATATAAGGTTCGTCAGATGGGGCGAGCCGACTTTGCATAAGGGGCTTTTTACGTTCATTAGAGAGGCACATAAACGGGGCATGAAGACCCATTTCAACACGAACGGCTACACGCTGGATGATAAGATGATCGAGCAGATTGTCAGCAGTAAGCTCGACAGTATAAAATTCTCATTTCAGGGCTACGACTGGATGGAGTATGAGGAATATCGCGGCAGGGACTTCTATAACATTCTCGCCATGAAAGCTCGACAATTAAAAGAGTACCGCAGCAGGTTTGGCGACAGGCCGTATATAGTCATAGGCACAACGGTGGAAAAACCCGTCAAGGCGAGGACTGAGTTCTTTCAGTCTATAATGGCCGACAGCGCCGATTTGGTCACTGTCGGACAGACTCGCGACCTTGACGCTATACCGGAAAATCCTCCTGTCGGGTGCAGGGAAGTATTCGATAAAATGAGTATAGATTGGGATGGGACCGTAGTTGCCTGCTGCGGCGATTATGACCGTCTTATGGTTATCGGCAATATCCACCAGAATACTTTAAAAGAAATCTGGCACGGCGAAAAATTAAATAAAATAAGGGAAATGCTCAGGCAGGGCAGGCATTCGGAACTTCCGTTATGCAGGCACTGTATAGGCGAAGGAGTGGATTATGACACATAATATCGTGTTCCTTGGAGGCGGAGGTCATTGCAGGTCGCTTCGGGCGGTTTTATTGCAGAATTACGGCGGAGACCCATGCGACCTGCCATGGAAGGTTATTGAGGATACAAGAAGCCTGACGGCAAGGGAATGGGCACTTCTGTGCTCTGAAGAGAACAAAATCGTCCTCGCTGTCGGCCAGCTCGAATCCAGTGACATCAGGCACGCGATAGTCAATAAATGCTATGATTATATGGCTGATTTTACGCAGGTCGTGTCAAGAACCGCCGTAGTTGATTATTCTGCAAAAATCGGAATGGGCAGCCAGATTTTAAATTTTGCTGTGATAAATGCCTATGCAGAGGTAGGAGATTTTGTTATAATAAACACGTCCGCCATCATCGAGCATGATGCTCGTGTTGGTCATTTCACTCATGTTTCTACAGGTGCTGTCGTCAATGGCGGCAGCTCCGTAGGCAGAGACTGCTTCATCGGCTCAAACAGCGTAATATCCAATGGGGTCAATATATGCGACCAGGTAATCGTCGGGGCCGGCAGTGTCATAATTAAAGACATTGACATACCTGGAACTTACGTAGGCAATCCAGCAAGGAGGGTAAGATGAGCGTTGAAATTATTGCCGAAGTCGGATGTAACCACTTGGGTAATATGGACTTAGCTCTTGACCATATCGAGAAGGCAGCCAGGTGCGGCGCCAACACTGTCAAGTTTCAGGCGTATGTAACCGAGCAAATCAACGACAAATCGCTCCACAAATTCCTGAATAAAGCCTGGCTAAGCAGCAAGCAACACAAGAGACTCAGGACCGAATGTATCAATCTGGGAGTTGGGTATTTGTGCAGTCCGTTTGACGTTACGTCAGCTCAAATGCTCAAAGATATCGGCTGCCACAAAGTAAAAGTGCCGTCCGGCCTTATGCACGACATGGAATATATGGAATATATAGGAGAAAATTTCTCAGAATCTTATGTTTCTACGGGAATGGCTACCAAGGAAGAAGTTTCAAGGGCTATGACCTTCCTTTCTGGAAAGGCCGGACACTGGGCGATTCCTGTTCACTGCACAACCGCATATCCCTGCTTCGCTTCTGATGTCAATTTATTGGCAGTTAATGTCGATTGTTATACAAATTGGGGGTTTTCGGACCATACAAGGCTGTTTCTTCCCGCTCAACTGGCAACGGCAAGAGGTGTCAGCTGTATAGAACACCATTTCCAGATAGGAGATACTGTTACTCCGGATACACCTGTCAGTTTCCAGCCGGTGCAGTTTAAGGCGTATGTCGACCATGTCCGTATGGCTGAGATGATACTGGGCAGCACGACAAAGAAGATACTGGACTGCGAAAAGCCGATGCTGCACCGCAGGAAAGATAAAAAGAGTTGATTGCCACTTTTGAGGACAGATAGAATGGACTCCAAGACAGATAAAGAACTTTATCAAGCTGCACAAATGATTGAAAGTATACTCAATCAGCAGAGACTGACATGGCCAGAGCACGTGAGCCTTAAAAAGGCATGGCAGCTGATAAAGGCCGAACTTAATATGGAGCCGCAAGATGGGCCTCGAACTGACATTTCAGGACCTGTACAATGAGGTAAGCCGCTACGTAGGGACTTACGGCAGCTCCGGTCCATCGAGTAACGATTTGACAGAAGCAAAAAGAGCCGTCAACGCGGGGTACAGAAGATTTCTCTCATACTCAAACTGGTCGTTTCTCTGGAAAACGACAAGCCTTTCAATCGAATCCGGCACATGGGTTTACGACTTACCTGAAGGGTTCAGGGAAATCAAGGTTCCTTTTCGATATGAACTGAATACTGGGTATCCGCCCATAACCAACATCAACGAAGAATGGATTATGCAGGCAAGAGCCGAGTCCAGCGTTACAGGATATCCTCAGTTTTATGCCATAAGACAGGGCACGTATCATCCGCAATCGGGCAGCAGGTACGAAGCCATCTTTTGGCCTACGCCCAACAGTGACTATACCCTGTACTATACATATTACTTCATGCCTGACGAACTTGAAAACGACGACGATGTTCCTGTCGGCGGAAGCGAATACGCAGAAGCGCTTCGCCGGTGCGTTCTTGCCGAAGCTGAAAGTTTCCAGGATGAATCGGAAGGCGTTCAGGAAAAACGAGCAATGCAGAGATTGAGCGAAGCACTTGAAGCAGACAAAGGAAAACGCGGTCGCCACGTCGGCACCGCCTTCGATTCCAAATACAGAGCGTGGCAAACGGCACGCGGTGAATTCAGAGCTGCAAGAGTAACTTTTAATACTTAAAGGAGATTTCGATGAGTCATGGTAATGTAGCAGCAGAACTTGAAAATGGAAAGCCTTTTCCTGTTCCGTCAACAACGCCGGTCAAGGTGATAAACGTATACAACAAATCACATGGTTCGGTTTGCGTGTTCGGCTATGTCAACGGAGACCCTGGAACTTACGCGGTTGCCTCACAAGGCTATACCGGAGACTTCGCCAAAGGGTGTATCCTTGTTGACACTTCAAACGGCAAGCCGTATTCAAACAAGAGTAGTATTTCAGCTCCGGACTGGACGGTTCTATCGTAGGAGATGATATGCCTCCCCTTGACTTGCCGTTTCCGTTACTTGGTAAAGATGAAAACTGGGCCGGACATAAACAGCCTCCGCTTACAAGCCCAGGCTTGAAGAATGTCCGGCCTTATGGAACCATTGACAACAGGGCAAGAGGAGGCCAGCGTCCGGCACAGATAAAAGACAACAGTGTACAAATCGCAGGCACCGCTGACCCTGTTATGCAGATGGTACAGGTGACTGTGGTGAATACATGAGCTTGCGTGCGTTTTACGTTGGAGGACTTGAAGGCTCTGCCGGTTACGTAAGGCGATTAGTCAAATATATATACGACGACTCGGCCCTTACGCTGACAAAAGCATGGAGCATTGACGTTGGTCCGGCAGCAGGAGTGAATTCAGGGGTTTTTGGGGTTGATTTACTGAACCAGTCTGCGGGCCTTTTAGTCAGAACAGAAGGAGAGGTTTATAAATACAACCTGCACGGCTCTCTTGACGCGAGCTGGGGGAATTCAGGCTCTCCGAATTACAATACAGCCGGTGCTGATGTCCATAGCCTTGCTCTCAAAAGTGACGACACGTTTTGGGTTGCACTTGAAAAAGCCGGCGGCGGGGGAATAGGAAATTACCAATTCGAAAAATTCGCAAGCGATGGAAGCTATGACGGAGTTGAGACAACTACTTCGTGGGATAACATTCTAACCTTCTCGCAGGACGGAACTACTTTGCTTAGATGTATGGTTGACCTTGGTGCTATTGCGGAAATGCTCCATACAGTCAATCAGACGACAGGCAATGATATATTGAGCGTGTTTAGTAGAGGTGGACAAAACAATTACTTCAGCCTGTGGTCACCTGATGGGACAACTGTGTATCTGACTGCGAGGACTAATATAGGGTTTGGAACAAAGCATGAGCTTGTTAAATGTAATATGTCAGACGGCACAGCCGAAACCTCTGTCGACTTAAACGCGACCCAGTCTATTAGTTTTGCGGCACAATATGTCGACAATCTTATACTGCACAGCAATGGATATCTTTACATATCTGCGGTTGATAATGCAAACAACAGGCCGGTAGCACTTAAATGTACAACCTCTCCTGCATACGATTCAAGGTCAGGCTATCTTAGAGACGATGCCGGGCTTATCCCGGGAGAAGTCAAAGAACTTTCCGATGGTAATTTATTGTTTATGGGAGGAGCTACCGGTTCTGGCAAACCTTATTTTAAAATACTTGACGAAGACCTTTCCACTGTGGCAAGTTTTGATTTATCTGCCGACTTTTGGGTTGTTTATGCAATGGACGCAGGGGAGCCTTACGGACATTTAAGGGGATTAGACTTGAGATATACAAAGAAGATGGTAGCAATCGGCGGAACCGGAAACGGCGAAATATGGTACGGCACAGCTCCGTCAGTCATGGCAAGCCTGTCGGCTGCGAGCGGAGACGTATCGGGGATAGATACCTCAAAGCCCATGCAGGCATTTTCAGGCTATGAGAAAGTTATGATTGCGAATAACAGCATTCGCAGAATCTGCGATTTCGCCAACACAAAAATAAACCTTGCCGCCTCCCTTGCTCATGTTCCGCCGATAGGGACGGTGCTTAGTACGAGCGGCGGAGCGACAATGCTTGTGGATTTTGCTCCAAGCGGAGAGACATTTTTTTACGCAAGGGCCTTAACTGCGGGGATTGCCAGTGGCGATAATGTAGTCAACGCCGCTTACAGCATAAATCAACTCATGAGTACGCCTGACGCCGCTCCGCACATTTACGACTGGACGGCAACTGCTTCAACGGCCAGCGCTTCATTTGGCACAATGCCGAATTACTGCGCCATAGGCTGCCTGTATCGAGGCAGAGCCGTGCTTGCGGGAGATAAACAATATCCGTGGACATGGTACATGTCGAGACAGGGCAATGTCTTCGATTGGGCTTACACGGCCAATGATGCGCAAAGCCCCGTTGCTGCCGCAAATGCGGACGCAGGCAAAATAGGCGACAATATAACCTGCATAGCATCATACAAAGACGATTATCTGATTCTCGGCTGCGTCAATTCTGTGTGGGTTCTAAGGGGAGACCCAGCAGCCGGCGGAAGCCTTGACGAGGTGACATTGACGACAGGGGTTTACGGCCCTTACTCATACTGCTGGGACGGTAAGGACAATTTCTATTTTCTCGGCACTAACGGTATCTGGAGAATAGGGCCGAACTTCGGTCCGCCTGAACTTCTGACAAAAGACAGAATACCAAACTTTGTCGAGAACCTGCTCGACGGATTGAATCCGGATGAACACAGAGTGATACTTCATTACGACAGGCAGCGGGAAGGAATACTCGTTCTGTGTACGAAACTGTCAACAGGAGAGAACGATAACTATTGGTTCGATTTGAGAACGTTCGGCTGGTTCCCTGAAGGATACGAAGACAACGGCGGAGCGTATTCAACGCTTCATTATGAGGCGGACAATCCGACACACAGGGGAACTTACCTTGGCTGCACTGACGGCTACATTCGAGAATTCAGCGATACCACAAAAAGCGACGACCTCGGTGCCATTGATTCATATGTAACTATCGGACCTGTTCAGCTTGCGGCCCAAAGAGACCTGAGAGGAAGACTCACCGAACTTTCAATAACGACCGCAGTCGATACGGACGCAATGAACTATTCACTTTATGTCGGCGACACACCCGAATCAGTTATAGACGACATGACATCCTCTCCTCCGAGCACCCCGCTGTATAGCGGCTCCTTATCCACGGATGGAAGACCTCAGACGCTAAGACCCCGTACGCGGGGTGCTTATTTTGGGATAAGATGTTACAACAGCGTCGCCGACCAGACATTCGTACTTGAAAATATAATTGGCCATGTTAAACCGGCAGGCGGATTGTAATGTCACAGACACCTGTAAATCTTGTTCGAGGCGACTGGGTACACCTAAGGCAGATACTTCAGCACCTTTACGCCACAAGACTTGGAGTCAATCAGAATCCGACCTTTGCGGGAATGACGGTAGCCGGCACTTTCACCCTGAGCGGCCTGACTGCCACTCGGCTTGTTTCGACAAATGCAAGCAGCGAGCTGGCCTCAACGGACCTTAACTCGTGGGTCAGCGGAACCGCCAACCAGGTCAACGTGGCAGACGACGGTGACGGGACAATAACTTTAAGCACTCCGCAGGACATTCACACCGCAGCAAATCCGACATTTAACAACATGACACTGACAGGCACTCTGACATTTGACGGAGCGGCCAATGACGGCGTGATTCAATGGGACAACGCCAATGACAGATTTCAAATAGACGACGATGTTATCATTCCGTCGGGCGAGAGAATACTTTTTGCCGACAGTTCTTCTTCGATTCGTTACGACGGAACCGGAGTCAACATCAATGACGACTCAAGGATAATACTTCAGTGTACGGATGTCCAGATATCAACCAACATAACGGATGACTGCACTTTCACTTTCAGAGGAAGTACAAATGACGGAGTGTTCAGCTTTGATGAAAGTGAAAACGAACTGACGTGGAACGGCGACATGGTCATCCAAGGCCAAACCGCAAGGGCATTGACTATCGGCAAGGGCGCCAACAACACTGATTACGAGATATTTTTCGACGGTGAAACAAATAACGGTACTATAACATGGCAAGAGGATGAAGATACATTTGACATGTCGTGCGGCCTTCTGGTTGGAGACGGGTCGGCAGGTTCCAAGACCAATTACTTTTTCATTAAAGATGACGGCAGTATTCAGTTTTACGGCACCGGCAGAATTGACTGGGATAAAACTTCAGCTGGTTCTGTCACACTGAACAAGGGCACATCAGCCGATGCCGTCGGCGACCTGCAAACGGCACATGACGGAAACTTCTATCATGTAACAGAGGCGGCAGACACTCCTGGAATCGAATTGATAGTCGATTTTACAAGTATCGACGCCTTTAACTGGGTGCATGTCATCGCCATATACGACGGCTCAACCACGCATTCGGTGGCTGTTCAGCTCTATAACTGGTCAACTACGACATGGGACACGTTCGATGCCTTGCAGTCCGGACAGGAAGATGTGTCCACAGCCGGCGGTTATATACTCGAAGACCACAGCTTTTTCGTACCTGACGACCTTAATTATATAGGAACGGGTGCAGACGACGGCGAAGTGAGGGTTAGATTCGAGCACACAATGGCAGGAAACGCCGCCCATGATATGTATGTGGACGTTGTGGCTCTTTATCAATAAATTCATTGTTTGACAAATAAGCGTTAAGTTATAGTGAAACGCGGAGATATATTATGAAAACAGATTATATGGGATATAAAAAGTCGGGCGGAACCATGCCGCGGGAGATGTGGGAACTTATCCAGTCCTACAAACATAAAGGCACCCAGGCTCAGAAAGCAAACAAGGAACGGTACGAAAAAGGTCTCGGTATATGGGAAGATGTCGTCGGGCAGTATGCACCTGGCGGTGATTTCGGACAGGGTGCCATGGCTTCATACCAGCGAAGCAAGACCAGGGACCTGGCCCAGGCGTCGCAAAGTCTTGTATCCGCAGGGCTTTACAACAGTACAATAGCCGCGAACATGCCCAAAAAGTACGAAGAAGAGGTTGGGACTCCATTTAGGCTCAATCTTGAGGACATACGCCAGCAAAGGCTTGGAGAAGCCAGAGCCGGCATGGCAGGGTTCATAGAAAGAAGGGAGGACATACCGCCCGACCCGACACTGCTGGCAGCCTTGCTCCAGAAAGGAGCCTCTGCCGGCGGATTTGGCGGCACAGGGACAGAGGACACGACCGCCAGAATCTCCAAAATCTTCGGCCCTTCTGATATGTTCGGAAGGGGAGCAGGTTCTTCCAGAAGTTCTGGTGGTGGTGGCGGCTTAAACTCCGGCGGCGGCGGTGGCTACGGCGGCGGTGGCGGACGAAGCGGCGGCGGTGGCTACGGCGGCGGTGGTTTTGGCCAAGGAGGTACAGGAAGCGGGGAACCCGAAACCGTTTCTGATTTTCTTGACACGGTAAAGGCCATGCAAGCCGGATGGACTAATCCATTTTACAAAGGCAGTGGAACCAACAAATTGTTTTGGGACGAAGACAAGCAACAATGGAGGCGGACGTGGGGTGGCGGTGAGAAAAAATACGGTTCTGCTGAACAGACTTACTACACAAGTTGGCTGACGCCTGAGCAGGCCGCAGAAGAAGTACGGAAAGGCCTCCAGGCACAAATAGATATCGCCAGGAAAAATAAGGAAGATGTAGATATTTCCAACATCTGGAAAGAAGCTTCAGGGGGGTGGCTGTAATGGCAAAGAAAAAAAGACCCGTACCAAAAGAATACAGTGCCCCTGACTTCAATCCGAAGCAGGCGGCGTCGGCATATAAACGCTATAAGAAGAAAGTAAAATCCATGGGCGCCGAGGAGGTTATGTCGCCTGATGAATTTGTCGGCAGCAAGCAATGGCGCAAGTGGCACGATATGTCGAGTAAGAAACTGTACAAGCGAAAAAAGAAAAAGAAACGTAAATCGCTGGCCAGCCATGCTGCCAGAGTTCGCAGAATGGTTACAAAGAAAAAGGACTAAACAATCATGGCTATGGACTACAAAGAAACTTACGCAAGAAGCAATCTGCTCAGGCTTAAATCTGACCCGAAAGTCATTGCGGCCTACAACCGTTACATGAAACAGGTCAAACGAATGGGTGCGAAGTCAGTTCACTCCATGGACAGTTTCGTTAAAAGCGGCGCCTACAGAAACTACGTGGGGCCTCTGAGCAGAAGAGCGAAAGGCGAATCGTTTCTCGGTGCCTATGGACGCAGAAGCGGCGGCGCCAGGGTATCTGACATAATGGAAGGAATTGACAGGGGCGAATACTAATGGCTATCAGGCTAACTTATACACCGTATGAGGCTATCGGCCAGGCCGCTGTTCAGGCAGGTGAGGCAGAGGCCCGCATAAGAGACCAGGAATACCAACGAAGACTGTCTCTTACTGCCATGCAGCATCAGCAGGCAATGGCACGGATGGGGTTCCAGGCTGAGATTGACGAAGCGAAACAGCAGAAGTATTTCATGATGCAGTCTGAGCTTATCAATCAAAAACAGCAAATGGCTATGGCGATGGAGCTTCAGCAGTTTCAGCAAGACAGAGCAAAGCTTCTCAGTACACTCAATCTGATTGACAGTGCAGACTACCTCAGCGAAAGAGAAAAAGAGGTAGCGAAGACGACGGCTTACAGCAGGTGGGCAGACGCTGATGTGCCCGCGAGCATATTCAATATGGATGCTACAATGACTCAGCCGATGGACTTTTCCGATGCCGCCAAACTGCAAGGCAATCTGAGTACGACAATGGCCAGATATCAGGATATGTATGACCAAAAATATTACGTCAACAAAGACAACGAACTGAGAGTCAAATACAAGAAAGGCGACAGTCTGGAATCGAGAGAGCCTACTGCTCAGGAAATAAGAGAAGCTCAATTCCTGCAAAGACAAATGCAAACGCTGTCCAGTCAGATTCAGCAGATGTCTCAGCCTCCAGGGGCCGGATTATCCCAGCCTCTGTCCTCTGAGGGAGAACGCGGACGGCCCGCCGAAACAGCTTTGCAGCTTGAGCAAATATTTAACGAGCATCCAGACCTCAGGACAGCGTGGGAAATAGCCAGACAGCAAGGCGCATCGCCACAGGAGTTTCTGAATCATATACAAACTCAATTAGCGGCAAGTCAGTGAAATGGCTACCTGGCAGGAAATAACAACCTCCGCTCTTGACGATACGCGGAAGGAGGCGTGGCAGAGATTGGCGGAAGGGGCTACAGCTCCCGAACCTCGCGAGAGGGGGTTTTTCAGTAATGTCATAGAAGCTTACAGGAGAGGTCAAAAGGAAGTCCTCTCCGATGTTGCGGCGTTCGAGGCGATTCATCAGGGCAAAGGAGACATAGAACGTGTCAGAAATATCAAGTCAAAAATGCGAAAGAAGGAACTGCTCGACCCGATTGATGGCAATTGGTTTGAGGATATGGTTTTCGGCTCTTCAAAATTGCTTGGCGGATGGCTTGCAAGTGCTGGTGAAGGCGCTAAGACCGGAGCTGCCGCAGGAGCGACGGCGGGATTAGCGGCGGCTGCGGCAGGTCAGGCGGGCCCGCAGGTGGCTTTTCCGGAAGAGATAGCAACCGTCCCTGGAGCAACTGCCGGAGGGTTTAGTGCAGGCTATACGGCAGGAACGGCGGCGTTCTGGTACAAGCAAGGTGCCGGTTCAATGGCACTTGACATGATTGAGGAAGGGACTAACCCCGAAACCGCACGCAAGATTTCAGCCGTTGCCGCTGTGCCTTATGCTGCGATAGAATTCTTCCAGCTCAAGCAGGCCGCTCCGACCGTCAGAAAACCCCTGCAAAGAGGTTTCAGGGAACTGTCGAAGAAGATACTTAAACGTTTTGGTGTACTGCCGACAGAGGTCGGTGAAGAAGTCGCACAGGAAATCATTCAGATGGGAGCCGAGGATGTCGCCAAAATAGCGAGAGGCGAAGGCTTTGAAATCTCCCCTGAAGTGCTGCAAGATAAAGCTCAACGCCTTTGGACCGTCGCAAAAGAGTCAACAAAATCCATGGCGTTACTGCCGCTACCAGGCGCTATGGTCGATGTAGCTACGACTATGCCGATAGCTATGGAGTCAGAGGCGAAAGCGGATATGGCGGAGCCTCTCCCGACAGAAGTTCCGCCCGAACCAGAGGTTCAAACCCTTTCAATAGCTGAGCAGGCCGAAGCCCAACAAGCGGAGGCCGCTCAGCCTATGGAGGGACAAATGCCGACAGAAGTGCCGACGGAAATAGAGACGGCAGCAGGGACCCTTGGTGCGGAAATCGAAGAAGCTGATGTGGAGGAAATAAACATTGCCCCGCCTACAGAGCAGCTTTCTGCCGAAACGCAGGAAACTGTCGGAAAAATCACCAAAACGTACAGGCAGTATACGCAGAAACGAACAGAAGGAGTGAAAAGCGACATAGCCTATTCGACAGGCATGAAAGCCATTGAAGATGTCTTAGAAGTGGGCACAAGGACAGGGCTTAAATCTCAGCTTCGCATTGAACAGAAAGTCGCCAATGAAGCGTTCCGCTCAGGCGTGGCGCAGGAAAAGGCCAAGCTTCAGCAGTTTAAACAGGCAACGAAGATAGGCGAAAACTTTCGCAGTGAAATGCGCAGAATGGTACAGCAGTATCTGCCGATGGAAGAGCGGGGTAGGCTGCTCACTGCCGTTGAAAAGGCAAAGAATCCCAAACAGCTGGCAGAGGGAATCGAAAGGCTCAGTCAGACTTTTGACAACATGCTGCGTAAACATGAAATCAAAAAACTTAAAGTCACAATAAAGAAACTGAATAAGAAGTTCGGTAGACGCGGCGGAACCTACAGGATGCTTCCGGAAATAGCCGAACCGCTTGAAGCTATCGTCCAGTCGATTGACCTTAAGAAGCCGACAGAGGCTACAAGGGCAAAGCTGCTTGAGCTTCAGGGTTATATCGAAACGGAACAGGAGGCAGTGAAAGAGCAGGGACTTGGGGAGGACCCTTACATTCAGTTTGCTCTTGAATCGGCACGCCAGGCCACCGCCAGGCTGAGGAAAGTTCCGGTCGGGGAAATGAGTCCCGATGCCATCGAACAAATCCGCAACTCTGTTTTGTTTTTGGTCAGTCAGCAGATTACAAGGAATCAGCTTGCCGGCAAAGAGAAGGCCGAAGAGATGGGTCAGGCCCTTGATGAAATCTATGACGACATAGGTACCGCCAAAAACGGCGTCAAGGAAATCGAAAACAACGAAGCGATTGACAATACGAAGGTGAAGCGGATAACAGGGCCGCTTAAAAGACTGTTCAGTATTGGCCAAAGCAACCTCGACGCCCTTGCTGTTGTCATGAGCGGAGGCAAAGAAGGTAAGCTTCACAAATATATAGCTACCGACATTGCCAGAGGTGAGCGTGACAGGTACGAACATCTCTATACTATCAAAGATTACGTAACAGAGAGAATGAAGCAGGAGGATATAAATGAATCCGACCTCAAAGGCTGGAGCCAGGTAATACGAAAAAGCTTTCTCAAGAAAGACAAGCCTCAAACTCATGATATAAAACTTGAGAGCGGTAAGACGGTCAGGCTTAGCGTCGGCAACATGATGGACATATACATGCACACGCTGAATCAGGACAACTACAAAGCCCTGACAGGAGAAAATGGCGTTTACCTCAGCGCCAGCAAGGAGAGGCTCCCGCAGCTGACAAGCGATGACATAATGAATATAATTGCTCAGCTGCCTGAAAAAGCACGCGTAATGTGCGGCATTATGCAGGAAGCAATCAAAGTGCAGCAGATGTCGGTAAACAACGTGTCCATCGCCCTGGACGGGTTCGAACTGGCGACTGTTGACAATTACTGGCACATCAGAAGGAAAATGCCAAAGAAGGTGGCAGGTAAAGAAGCCTCTGTTTATGCCGAAAACATCGAATCCCGTTCGGCCTGGAAAGAGCGTGTCGGCGGCAAGCAGCCGCTTGTTATCGGCGACGCGTTCAACAATTTCGTAGACACTGCTCAGGTTGGAGCCGAATACGTCGGCATGGCCGCTCCATACAGAAACGCCCGCAAGATATTACAGGACGATGCCTTGCAGCAGTTATGCGACAAAAAAGGCTTCAGGGACCACCTGAACGCAGCCATCGAGATTCTTAATACCGCACAGGAAAAGACTGTTAAAACTTCGCTTGTTGGCGAGCTTGTGGGAAAGATGACAAGGAATGTCACCAGGGCGATATTCTCCTACGCACCCAGGCTGGCTGCTCAGCAGAGATTTTCAATAGCTTTAGCGGTAAATGAATTCAGTCCGAAATACCTGACAGCCATCACCGGCACAGTAGGCAAGAATATCACAAAGGAGATAAATGAACATTCGCCCTATTTCAGACACAGGTTTGAAGGTTATATTGGCCGTGAGTTTGGTGACGTTGCACGGACAGGCTCAGTTTTTAAATTCTTCACTGGCAAGGATATGTGGTTCAATAAGCCGACCGACTGGGTTAAGCAGAACGACCAGGCGGCAGTTACTGACATATGGCGAATGGCAAAGGCCGAAGTCAAAGACAAAGGCCAATATGAGGAAGGGTCCATTGCATACTGGGACGCCGTTGCCGAAAGAGCAGAGTATGTGGTTAGAAAAACTCAGCCAACATGGGAGCAAACAACTCGTAGTGTTATTGGAGCAACCAAACAACCCCTGGTCAAAGGGCTTACGTTGTTTCACTCGCAAAGAGAGAAAATGTATCAGATGCTTCAGATTGCCACGGTCCAGTATATAAACAGTGACCAAAAGGCCAGCGATTTGTCAAAAATGCTCAAGACTTACGGATTGGTCGCCGGCAATACGGCGGCTGTCAATTTGTGGAAGCAGGCATACAACCTGGCCGTCGCCGCAGCTTTTGCTGCTTTAATAAACGGCGACCTGGACGACGAAGAACAGGAGAACTTCTGGGTGGATTGGGCGACGGACGCAATGAGCGACTTGTTTGGCCTTGTCTATTTTGTGGGGCCGTTCACGAGAGATGCCATCAAATCGGGCATAAGGAGATTTAGAGGCGAACCTGTGGGAATAAAACCTGGCATAAGTCTGCCGGCAGTAAGGGGTATCGAAACCCTGGTCGAGGCCGCTGACAGCTGGGTTAAATTCCTGCAAGACGCATATACATATGGCGAAACTGACACTGAATTAGCATTAGAAGCCCTGTTTGATACGGCGGAGTCCGCACAATATATATTTGGCGGACCGTTACTGCCTTTGGTAAAATGGGCAAGAAAATGGAAGGAAGAAGAGCTATGACCTCGACAACACAGAACGATGGAATCACAACTGGCCAGTTAAGAACAGTTGTGTGGGTATTGGCTATCCTGGCGGTATTGGCGCCTGTGGCGGTCGCCTGGGGTATGCTCATATACAGCGACAAGGTTCAGTGCGAGCAAATCGAAAGGAAGCTCGACAAGGAATACTTCATGCTGTACAAAGAGAATATCGACACCAAACTGGAGAAAATAGACTATAAATTAGAAGAAATTTATGACGCCATTGTGGAGAAAAACAAATGAAAAACTGGTTCGAGAAGTTTTGGGAAACAATCCGGCACTACAAATGGACTACGTTTGGCGTAGCTCTTGCCCTTGTTGTCCTGCTGTGGGTTTACGGCTGTGATACACAGTTGCAGAGTCCTATCAGCGGAGAGAACGTCACCCAGGCTGAATGGCAGCTGGAAGTTCAGACGGAAGCTGAAAAACTTGAGGCTCAAGCCTCAAAACTGGAGCTTCAGGCTCAGCAGATGAATAAGAAATTTGAGCAGGCTGACCAGATTAAACAGGCCCTTTTCAGTGCCCTTGTTCTGGCTGCCGAAGGCGGCACTATCAATCCTGTTGGAGTGGCCGTTTCTATTGCAGGCATCCTTGGACTTGGCCATTATGCCGACAACAGGGAAAAAGATAGGCTCCTTACTGGTGCTAAGAGGCTGTCGGTTGACACTTAATCTCTTCTGATAGAGTTTCTATATATTCGGGGCGTGTTACAAAAAGCACGCCCCGCTTATTTTTAACTCTTAATACCAGAAGAGGCGTTTTGCCCTCCTTGTTAGCCTTCTTTTCAGTGTCCTCAAAAAGTGTCTCGACGGCCATCTTCGCCCTGTACTTGCATTCTATGTAAAGGCTCTTGTGGAGTGAGTCAGAGCAGGTGTCGTGGCCGCTATTGCTGCCGCTCAGGGGGACTCTCTTCGTCCCGAACATCCTTGCTATTTTCCTTTCCATCTGCTTCCACGTGTTTCTTGAGGTCACTTTTTTTGTTTCTCCACATTATGTAGTCTTTGTTTGTTCTGGGCTGCCTGTAGCCTTTTTTCTCGAGAAAGAGACAGTCCTTCCTTAGCTCGTTTCGCATTTTCTGCCGCCTCACCGCGGCAAAGGCTTCTATCGGCGGAATATCGAGACACTCGCATATCCTTATGATTTTTTCTCGGCTTTTGGGGAGCAGGCCCTGACTTTCGATTTGATATATAACCGGAATGCTGGTGTTCACCATCTCGGAAACCATCTTTTGTGTATAGCGGTACATGAGCCGGTGTTGTCTGACCATATAGCCGAAGGTTCCTTTAGGCGATGGAGGGTCCGCTTCATTTGCAATCAGCCTAAGCAATGGTCTCTTAGGCAATCCTCGCCTGTTCTTACTCATAGAGCCATCCTTGAAATTTTATAGTGCACGGCCTTTATCTTGGCTTCAATGTCTCTCGGTATGCTGTCGGCGGGCGGGCGGCCTCGCCATTTATGATACAGCATATTCCATATCTCGCCAAAGGTTGTCCCTCTTGCACGCTGAAAACCTCCATGCCGTGTTTTTTTTGATTTAACAATCCCCTGGTCTCTCATCATTACCAGTAGTGAGTAAATGTTAGCCCGCGGCTCTCTGAGGCATTTCGATATCACTCTACAGGGAACCATCATCGGCCTGTACGAATCGAGCACCGCCAGTATTCTTATAACTCTCTCAAGTCTCGGTGGCAAGTACACGTGTGCTATTTGAGCATCTCCAAAAAATCGTGATAATCCACACTTCCGGAGTTATTTATATCAAAAAGCCTGCTGTCATGCAACCACTTTTCAGAAAGAAACAAGAGCTTGATATTATCGGGTATTGTCACATGAAGCTTGTCGCCTGGCTCTATAGGGATACAAACGTGTTTGTTTCCGTACAAATCCTCTTCTGTTCCGCCGGTTGAGTCTGTGTTACAAGTCACTATATAATCAGACCTTACGACAATATTGCGGCCATGTGCCGCCATAGCAACAGGGTGCAAATTTATGTCATAGCCGTTGCATTTAGCGGGTATTGTTATCTGGGAAATATCGCATCGCTCAGAAAGTTCAACTAAAAGCGAGCAAAAATACGGATGAGAATTGTCTACGATATTATATCTTTCGTCGAGGCTTTCCCAGTTCAGAGGATAGACGAATTTCAGCTTCTTGGAATACCATACCAAATCTGTCCTTTTTGCCTGATACCAGTTATCGTCATAAAGGGCCATTGCTGTTTCTGGTAAAATATTCGGGTCAATGTTAATCCAGAATTGCTCTTCGGCTGTCAACGGCAAATCCCTTATACCGGGCTTCGGGTCCGGCTGAGGGGGCGGGGCATTCGGGTCGAAAGGCCAGTCGCCCTGCTCTTCCGGCATCAGTTCGATGTCGCCTGGCGACATCTCGATACCGCTGTTAAAGCATGTGGATGCGGGTATATACTGGCCGTGCGTGCCGACAAAGTGATTAACGGCTGAGTGACTGCACCAATTGGCAAGTCCGCCGCTCTCAGAAGAGTAACGGTCTTTCCTCTGAGCAAAGACGGCATAACCTCTTTTCCAGCCTAAATCGTCACGCTTACACATCTCGAATTTGAAATTCAGGATAGAGCCGACGCCTTCAAAAGGCTCCAGTCCGTTGAGCGTGACGGTTGTTATGGCCTTGCCGTTTGGCCCTGTCCTGGCTTCAAATGTCCCTGTTCCATCCCACTTATTTGTCAGTGCATAGTATTCAAAGTCGTATATACATGCGGGCGTCATATAGAAAGTAATGCCTGGGCAGTCTATTACGTCGTCACATACTCTCGCCTGGCAGGCGAAGGCGTAGGTGGCGCTTGTTATATGCCACCATTGGTCATTGTCTCCGTCATAATCAACAATCGTCCAGTCATCGAAGCCTGAGCCGAAATAGTAGGGATTCTCGTCATCCATTCCACTTGCCGGCCACACATCCCAATCTGTCGCAACCCTTGCCGTGGGTGAAGTTGAGGGTGTACAACCCGCTGTCACCAGAAGAATGATTGCGACAAGTGCCAGTGCTAAACAGACACATGTGCCGATAACGGCGTAATATAGCCGCCTCCTTGCTTCTTTTGCTCTCTCTTTCCAATATGCAATTGTGTTGTACTTGTACTTCATTTTCCGAGTCTCCTAAAATCTTCACAAAACGATTCAAAACGATTCACAAACTCAGTGCGCGACAGCCGCCGGTTCCTGGCCTCTCTGTCGCCGCCGTCAATTTCATTCAGGTGTTTGCCTGTGGTGTTGCTCCATTCATTGACACTGACTACTATAGGGCCTGAGCCTGACTGGAAAGCGACAGGCGTTTGATATGAAAACCATACCGTCTTATCGCCTACCATCACCTGATGTGCATTGTTTCCGCAATAATGTTCTATTGATACTGACATAATCACTCCTGTATTTTCTTAGACCATCTCCCGTTTTTGTCCTGTGACCACTTGATGAGGTACTTGCCGGCGAAAATATCCTGACCCTGAATCAGCATAGAGTTGATTTGCTTGTTGAGGCGGTCGTGCTCGCTCTTAAACCCCTTGAGTTCGAGCATTCTGTCTATCATGCCAATGAGCGTCGGGTCCTCAACATGCCTGACATCTTTGCCGATTGTCAGCTCAGGCATACAATGAGCCTCGAATCGACAGCCCTCACATAAATCAGGCCGGTTAATCTTTTCAGGCGGTTTTTGTGCTTCCACCGCCTCGTTGATTACCTTTGCCTTTTGCAGCAGCTCTTCAGCGAAACCTAAATCCAAAGGCCAGTCTATAGTGTGCATATCCCATATGTTAGCCTTGTTGACTAACAGTATAGCACAATGGGGTATATCCGTGCCAAGGGCATAAAGCGTGACCTGCCCGCAGTACTTTTTCGTCCATGGGTATCTCGTCAAATCAGCAAGCACATTGAGAGTCCTGTAAGTGTTTGGACTGCAAGTTTTTATGTCGATTACGGCTATGGTTTTCCATACATCATGCTCGCATGACTGCAAAAAACCGTCAATTGTGCCGGAAATCTTATAATCTTCGAGCAGTTTGTCCCTGTGAGTGGTGGTCTGCGTACCCACGATTCTTGTCGGCGGAATCGTCTTAGGGCCGATTTCCGTATTGTAATTACTGACAATGACTGTCTCTAATACCTTGCCTGTCTCGAATACCCCTTGCAGGTAATCGGACGGCGGGGCAGATTTGTCCCACGCCGTCCTTGAGTAATACAGATACCTTTTACAGTCATGGTCAAGCTCACTGATACGGTTTACGTGATTCGGGTAAACTGACTTTCTTGAACTAACCGCTATCTGTAACGCATCTTGAATATCAGGTATCATTTTTCAAATCCTTTCGTATCATCTTTACCTCGATGTCAGGGCAGTGAATATGGAGTATGTCAATCATCTTCTTGGTGACTTTATCAAGGTTGTCGACATGGCCCGTGATATCGACTCCATTTGTCGTGTTGTTGAATTCGGAAAGTGAGTCATGAGTCGCAAGCAAAGTCGCTATCATTATGGCGAAATCTTCAATGCGTACCGCAATCAGCTTAAACTCCCTTAAAAAATCAAGGATGTCTCCGAGTTTCTTTTTCTGTTCATCTGTCAAATCTTCGAAGTTATTAGGTAAATTGAAATTCCGGTTCACCATCAACGTCTCCTTTCATAAGTTTATCGAGTTCCTTGTTTGCGTAAAAAGCCTGCTTGTCGGACAAGTCACTAAGTGAGTTCTTGCCTTCGACAAAAGTGCCTTCGTCGTTAATGAAGCTGGTCAGTGATTTGAGGCCGAACTGCGCTCTTTCCTTATCACTGCCGGCTTCCAGTGTAACTACAGCCTTGGTTCCGTCGTCGGCAACCTCGACTGTCTTTCCTTCCTTTGCGAGCCTCATCAGCTTGGTGCCGAGTTCAACGGTTGCCTTGTTGCTGCCGCTGCTTTTTGCCGGTTTACCGGCTGGCTTTTTAGCTGACTTAAACTCTGCTTCCTTGTTCGCCTCTGCTTTTGTACCGGAAGCCTTAAACAGCTCCTTCCACGAATCATAATGCAGGCTCCTGATTCCGAGAAGGGCTTTAATCGCATTGCCCTGGCACCTGTGATAGGCGGCCTGCATTATATTGTGCTGGCTGATTTCTTCGAGCGGCTTCCACTCTCCCTGCGCCTTGCATAAAAACTTGTCACGTGTCGAGCATATGCCCTGTGCGTGCAGTTTGCGTCCGGCAAGCTCGGCGTCGCAGGTATAGATATACGTATAGCCTGGACCGTACTTGTCCCTGAACTCTTCTCTGTCACGATTCCAGTTTGACAGTTTGATTCCAAAGTTCCTGGCAAGTTTCTCGGCACCGACACTTGACAGTCTCATCTGGTCGCCGAACTTGACCCAGTCGTTAGGGTCGGTTGCCGCAACCAAAACCGCGTTTTGCTTTCTGGTTAATTCTGCGGCAACCTTCGCCCGCTTTTCCATCATAGCCAGCTGCTGTTCGGGGTCGTCCTGATAAACAATTATCGCTTCCTGCTTGTTCTCTAATTCTATGTCGTCTTGTTCAATAATGTCATCCATGTTATGCTGCTCCTGACTTTTTCTTGAGTGCTATTTGTTCCATCTCTTCTCTATGCAACAGTAAACCTTTAGTCAGGCACATGTTTAAAAACTGCCTGTCCGTGAGTTTTTCGTTGTACACCTCGCAGTGCCTGCCGAGGGTTTTAATGAAGAGAACCTCATTATCGTCTGACAGTGAGACTTGCTTTGCATTTTTACGCTGCGACATCTTTCTTTACCTTCCTTGTTTTGGTTTTATCTGCTTGTTTGAACGGAGGTTCAAATCCCAAAAACCCCGCGTAATCCTCAATCAGTTCCGCATAAGTGTCGTCGTTGGCGGTTTCAACTGCATAGGTTTCGAGAATGGTATCTGCCATCGGGCCCATGCCCCGCCTGTAATCCATCGGGCTGATGCCTGCCTTGCGGTAACGGTATGTTACCTGGCTCGGCGTCAGCCCTGTAGCCCTGGCTATGGTTTTGACTGTCAGGCCGCACTCAGCAAGTGCAATGGCCGACAGGTTCTCCAGTGCCGTGGCTACGATTTTGCCGTGCTTGTTAAGACCTTTGTGCTTTTTCATGATACATCTCCTTTCAAGTGTGCTTGTCCTATGACTACAGGCACCTGTAGTATCACAGGAATTTCAATAACTTTCGTCTGCGGCCCGATAACTGGCCGCTTGTCCGTTTTTTTCCGCTTGTCCTGCTTGTTTGTCTTTGGCTTGTAATATTGTTTTCTCTTTACAAGCGTAGGTTTTTTTCTGGTCTGTCCAAAAAGTTTAAAAAACGCCTGTTTTCCGTCTTTTTTCTTTGACCTTTTGTGTCCGCGTACTACATGAGACACAATACCGATACGCGTATCGGAAACAGCCCCGCAAATTTTACACTCCCAGTTTGTTTTGTTTTCCGTTTCCTGTTTTCCATGACTTAACATGTGCCTATGCAGGCCCCTTGAATCAAGGGACTTTCCGCATATCTCGCATTTGACTTTCATAGTAAACCCTTTCATTAAATTTTAATACAGGCAGGCAGCCCTTGCGAACCGCCTACCCGCTTTGGAGGAGGGTGAAGTCTATAACCCTGCATTTATTTCAGAATCAACCTCAGCTTCCTGTATAACATCTTCTAACTCGACAACAGTTTCTTCCGGCTCCGGTTCCGGTTCTGCGTCAATGTCGCCATAGAACATTTCCATCGAAAAAATATTCAAAGTAACGTCCGGATAAAATATCCGATTGTTTCTCAAAGCCTGCGAAAAGTGAGCAAGCATAAGGCCGGCGGCGATACTTGCCGTGTAGATTGTAGCCTTGGCGGTGCATCTTGCCGGAAATGCCTCATCTGCGTTGAACAGAGTATCTTTGTACCTGCTGATATCTTCCGGCGACTCTGTGTCAACTATGATAGCTCTTGCAGTTTCGGCGGCCATTCTGCCGTCGATAAACCACTTCACATTGTCTTTGTTCGTTACTTCGTTGAATATTTCCTTGCGAACGTCGATAGAATCCACGCAGGAAAACACTGTATGGTAGTTTTTATCGGGCGTTAAAGTTTTTCCCGAAAAAACATCTCGCTTTTCTGTAATGTCAATGTCTGGATTTATGGCCTTGAGCATACGGCCAGTCGCCGCGGTTTTAAACTTGCCTAAATCTGAATACAAAAAGCCCTGAATGGGCAAGTTTAAATCTTCAACCTTATCGAAATCAATAAGCTCTATGTGCTGTACACCACAGGAGGCAGATTGCAAAGCAACCTGCCGTCCTATGGCTCCAACACCGATAAGTGATATGTTTATGTCAAAGCCTTCTCCAATGATATCTTTCTGCCTGATGTAATTAATTTTCGTCATTTGCATACCCTCTCATTTGTTCTTTTGTGTACTCATCGTCAATGTGAAGCTGCCAGTAATAAATAAACTCGTCCATGACTTCCTCAAGCACTTCTTTTTTGACGTTATACGGGTGTTTGCCTGTACAGTCCTTACAGTAATCTGAGAAGGTTATCTCTATCTGGTAATCCATGCCTCTCAGGATTGTATGAGGCGAACCGCCTTCGGTTATCTCATTAAGCAGTCTTTCACATTCGACCTCTTGGTCAACTGCCGACATTAAACCAAACCTGCTGAAGTCGGGCGACTCGGTGTTAATACCTAACTCCTCTTCTTCGTCCTGCCCAGTATTCGCCAAATCCACTGAGCCGCCCTCTTGAAAAAGGTGATTGTTGTTGTGTCTGTTGTTGTAACCGCTGTAATTGCTGTAGCCGCCGCAGTAGTTGTTTTGCCACGACTTCTCTTTCATATTCTCATCAGCCTCTTTCTCCCACTCGGCAAGGTACTTATGCCAATGTGCGTACTTGCTCACTTCAACGTCGATTTTCGTGTCAACGTGATACTTTTCAAACACTCTGACTCTGAGTCGGCAGTAAGGGTCCCCGCCTTTAGGCAGCACAAGCATAATGCTCCACGGACAAGCACCGAAGATATCTTTCCATACCTGCTCATCATGAGAAGAAGCACTGGTAACACCGCTTGGGTGTGTGTGTATCCATATCCTCATGTACCTGTCTGAATTTGTGCCGAACTTTTTCATGCAGTCGTGCACATATTTTGCAATACCCTCGTCTGTTACTTCAACCCTCGCAGTCGAGTTTTCCTGCTCTGTCATAATCACATCTTCCACGAAAAGGCAATCGTCTTCCGAGGACACGGCAAAGAAAAATATCTCATTGCCTTTGCTTTTCACTTCTTGCAGATACCTGATTTTGTCCCATGAGTACCTACTGAGTTTGAGTCTGGCCGGTATCGTCTGTTGTACTGACTGACTCTCCTGTTCCTGTTTCTTCTGTGTCATTTTCACTCTCCGTTTCATTTTCATTTTCTGCACATTCAGAACAACGGAGACCGTCTCCATTGTCTTGTCCACAATTCGAGCAAAGAGGCTCTCCGCACTGGCTGCAATTATGGCTGTGTCCGCTGCAAATTACATCTTTGCATTCAACACATATTACAGCACATTCTTCACACAATATTTCCTCACATTCACTGCACCTGTAAATCTCATCGCCGCTAAACAGCAACTTTTCACATTGATTGCACTTGCCGGCAAGGCTATTGTAGCAACCGCCGCACAGCCCTTCCTGTGCGTCTGCACATTGGTTACAAACTCGCTCGCCGCAATTGTCACATTCATGCCATTCTGCGCAATCGTCGCATAAGTCATTTCCGCAACTGTTGCAATAGCCGCCATCGGAGCCTGCTTCAGCAATCTCACCGCAATCGTGACAGTAAAAATAACCTGCTTCACTGAAGCATTCATTGCAGAGCCTGCCGTCTGCGTGGGTGTGGTTCGAACAGCCTGAACATACTGTCATTTGGCATGACTCGCAATGGCAAACGCAGTACTCGCAAAGATAGCTTCCGCAATCCTCGCAGCGGACATTATCCGCAACATACGAGCTACCGCAGTCGATGCACCTGCTTCCGGCAGGGACTTTGCCTTTTTTCTTCTTCCAGTATTCTGCCGGACTGAATTTGTAAAGTTTCTCAAACGGCGAATCAGGGAAATAAGTATTCAGGCAGCCCTCGACGATTTTAAAAGCGTCATATATCAGCCCGTTTCTCACAAGGGTTTTATACCGCCCATACTGACCGCCTAAGCAGGGAGTGCCTGAACGGACATGAGGGTGCATGAGTCCTGCCGCACTGCTGAGCAGTTTATCTTCATTGTCGTTATAGAAAGTAACTGAGGGGTATTCGCTCCCCTGCTTTATACTTACTATGGCTGTTCCGAAGTCGTATTTCTTGCCGTCGTACTCAATGTCGCACTTAATATTGCCTGTAAAGACGATATCGCTGTCGTCGGGGTCGATTCTGGCGCTCGGTATTTTCTCAAAGAACGGTTCAAGCTGTTTCTCGATAAGCCCGACAGACGGTATGGAATAATCTCTCTTGGCAAGCTCTTCAAGGGTCTTCAGGTAATGCGAGATAGTATCCCTGTCCTTGACAGCGTTCCAGAAACTTATTTCTGCGTCGATATAACTCTTGATATTTCTGGCCACAGTGTCCCAGTCTAAGGTTGACGCATGAATGCCTTTAATGCTTTTCTCAAAGTCTGTCATTGTCTGGCGAAATAGTTTTCTGCGGCTAAGTATGGCGTGCCCGTTATTGTCGAGAGTCGTGAAAATACCCCTTAGCTGCCTCGTGCCATTCTCTTTGGCATTGATATTCAACTGCCTTGCCAGTAATGTTATTGTTTGTTTGTCCATATCACTAACTCCAAAGAAGAGCTTGCCCCTGCCCTACGCAGGCAAGGACAAGCCGGTTTAATTAACACTCCGCGGGGTCGAACTTCCGCGGGACTACTGTAATCATATCCTTATCCTTCAGGACGTGATTACCCTCTGCAATCTCCGCATTGACACATAAATTGGCGTGAGGACTGTCCAGCCCTGCAACATACTCGCCCTTCACAAAATCTGAAAGGGTAGTATTGTCGGGGACAGATACCTCTCCGCTTCGCCCTGTCAATGAGTTACTGTAAAAAACTCTCATAATTGTCCTTTCACTCTCGTTCCTGTTCCTGTTCAGATAACACCTTATGCAATACCATCAGGGTTATCACAAAAAGTCTTCAGCTCCTGTCCGGCTTCCTTGAGATTACTGATTTGTTCTGCGTTTTGCAGAATCCAGTTCTCTCTCGCGTTCTCGTAAGTAGAACCAGCCAGGACTCCGCTGTGCAGGACGTTTACCACACTGCCGAACTTGTCAACGGTGTAGATAATCACTCCAGGAAAAAGCCTTTGCTTTTTGTCCACAAGCCTTACTGGCTGTGCGACATCCTGCCCATTGACGTGCTGAATTGCTTCTGTCTCTCTACTCATGTTACCACCTTTCTGTCCTCTTGGGACGTTAAAGAAAAAAATTTTGTAAACTACATGTAAACTATAGCGAATATTTCGCGTATGTCAAATATAAAAAAATATTTTAATTTTTTTTCTTTTGTATCCAGGACAGGGGTATTTCATATAAGTAAAGAAATCATAAATATTTACAAAAAATTTTATTTTTTTTGCAAATTTGACTTTTTCCGAAAATTCGTTATAGTTTATATGTGATATATAAAAATTTCTTTTTGTGAAAGGGTTTGATATGGCTTATGGCGTGAAACAGGTAGCAGGAATACTGGCAAACAGAGACGGTCTCTCTTCTGAGGACGCAGCAGACGTTGTGAAGGAAGCTCTGGCAATGGTGAACAGCTGTATAACCTCTGGAGACTTTATGGAAGCAGAGGACATATGGCTGGACTATACAGGACTTGAGCCAGACTACTTGATGATGATTCTGGGCTGCTGATGACAGTGCAGTTCCATATATGCTCAGTGCTGGCTATAGTGCACATGACAATAGGGTTAGGACTGCTGTCAGCAGGTAAAAGCAAGACAGGTATAGCCTTTACGGGCTATGCGCTGGTATGGTTTATATTAGCTTTGGTGGGAGCGTGAAATGAAAAACGTACCGAATTACAGGTCTGGACAATGCTGCCTGCACTGCCTGCACGGCAGACACCTGCACACAGGAAAGCTCACAGACCCTATTATGAAATGCAGTAAGTATGAAATCGAAGTGGATATGACAGGCTTGTGTGATGATTTTGAGCCTAATCGTGATTTGTGGGGAGGTGAAGAATGAGTATATGCAGAGATTATGTTCGCGAGACAGATGGCCCCGTATGGCCTGATTTGTGCGGCCACGGCAAAGATTGTTATGTCGGCTCAGTGGAACAGTACACGCCCAAAGGTTCAGAGAAGTATGACGTATATGTGTATAACGAAAAATGCTATACAGACAAAAAAGGCTATGTCCAGCATGTCTGTATAAGATACGGCAAAAAACAAGCAGACCATATCTCAGGCGGTGAACTTGTCCAGTTTATCCTGTCAGCCGGCGGTGAAAACTGGATTGATATATATAGAGCAGCAATCGGCCTTCTGGAGCTAAAAGGAGGGATATTATGGGACGCAGAACAAAAGAAGACATGAAAAGACTTAAAAGACACGCCTTTGAGCTGTATATGGCAAACAAAACACTGTCCATGTCCAGAATAGCAAGGCATGTCGGCGTATCAGACAGCACAGTAAACAAATGGTTCACCGAGTGGGGACTCAGGAAATGGGGATGCAGGAAATGACTTGTTTTGGCCGGCTTGTCCGGCCTTGAGAGGTCAGAATCCTGGATATTATGGGACGTTTCACGTGAAATAAAGACCTGGACAGTCCTCAGTCTGTAACGATTGGATAAGATAGGCAGGATAGGCAGGTTATGCAGGATAATGCTGTAAAGTTTTGAGAATATAAGTAAAAGAGAAAATTTTTTTTGCCAAAAAATTTGGCACATTCAAAAATATTGGGTATTGTTTATTTGGCGGAAGTAAAAAATTGTTCTTTTTAAAACTGAATAGGGGGTTAAACATGAGCAAGGAACTAATACAGCTTCAAGGCATAACAGCCGATTTTAACGTAGTTAATATCGGCACATTCGAGACAGCCTTGCAAGCCAAACAACACGAAGCTATGTTATGCCAAAAAGGCAAAGTATCGTTCAGGTTTTTTAACCTGAGAAAAGTTATCGGCAATAAAGCCAATAACGGCATTGCAAACCGCGAAAGCCATTTCAAGTCTTAAGAATTACTTAAAAGTTAAGGGGTTTGACATGACGACAGAAGAGATTAAGTATATCGCATATTTAACGATTTTGTGTTATATGGCCTTGCTGTAAGGCTATAACTGATAGGTGTTTATGTTTTTTAGGAGCGTGAAGTATGGAATGTAAATTAGAAAACGGTAGTATTATTGTTAAACTGCCTTTTAACAAGGCAGGCAGGGATTGTAAACCATCAAAAGACGGTACAGTCAAAAGCCGATTGCATGCTTCGAGCGGCGGATTTATACCAACAGGGATAAATGTGGACGGAAAACCCGTCAAACTCAATGTAACGGCTATAACGCCTAAGTAAGACAGTATCTCCAACACCGGTATAAGGATATATCGCAAACCAAAAGCATGTACAAAGCACGAAGCCGAGTACATGCCCACTATTTCAAGGGGTTTAAACATGGACAAAAAACTATGCGTAAAAGAGAAAATATACCGTCTAACCGTCCCAAACGGTCAAGCAACACAAGCTATAGCAAGCGAAATAGACCCTATCACAATAGGCGAACACTTCTACGCCTATGAGCGATGGGATAATGGCCCCACAACATGCGAACGCTTCATGCATGATAGATTCTACCTCATTAAATGGTATGGTAAGTATCATGTAATCAAGGTTTCGCAGCAAGCCGGAAACTTCGCAGACGAAAACTTAGCAAGCTGGGAGACCGTCGCAACGCTTGACGGCAAAGAAATAAGCCTTGACGTCAAAATGGACAACGGCTGAACGTCCGATAATACGGGTTTCCTCTTCCAATTTGCGAGTTTTGATTTTTTTCGACTCGCATTTTTTTATGGATAAAATAGGATATTATCGTACTTTTTATACGGGTTTTTTTCTACATTTTTGTAGATATTATCGGACCCTAACCCCTCATAACAGCCCAAAAACGCACATTTTATCGGACACGCTGCATCACCACCAGTTTTAGGTCCTATAATAAAAATTATGTTGCATTCAATCCCTATTATCAGGCTAAAAACGCCGATATTACAGGACGCTACGAACCCCGGGCGGGGGGTGTACGTACCTTCCCTCAGCCGTCGGGGGGCCCCACCACCCCCCTATATACGCCAATCCACATAACCTCACAGTTCCCCCAATCCTTTTTCCA
>CAZQXW010000014.1:0-43727 GCA_964597365.1 uncultured Thermoplasmatales archaeon
AAAAATCTCAACAGCCATATTAATCATTAATAGAAAAATATTAACCATTTATAAAACTTTGGGAAAAACTATACACCAATACAATTAAAAATACAATAATACAATACCAATTTGTGATAGAAATAAGAAACTTCAGGCCAACAGATACATTCAAAGTAATTAAACTTGCATCAATCACACTTACAGAACACTACAACCCAAGCATTTTCACATATTTCTATGAAACATATCCACAAGGATTTCTAGTTGCAGAACAAAACCACAAAATAATAGGATTCTTAACAGCAGTAAAACTATCGGACACACTTTCAAAAATTCTTATGCTATCCGTAGATCCTGATTTTCAAGGCAGAAAAGTTGGAGTGAAACTCTTATCTGAATTTTTAAAAAAATCCATACAAGAAAAAATTAAAGTCATAGAGTTAGAAGTCAGAGTAGACAATCCAAAAGCAATAAAATTCTATGAAAAAAATGGATTTAAAATAACAGGAAAAATAAAAGAATTTTATCAAGACAAAGAAAGTGCATATACTATGAAATTAAATTTCAATAGCATTAGCAGTTCTTAATAATTCTTTTTCTTTTTCGGTCATAAAGCGTTCTGCCATCTGCTCAAGACGACCTGAAACTTTTTCAAGACCTGGACAGTTGTTATTTGAAAGAAGTGTTGCAATACCGCGGCTGAGGGTAAATACTGCAAGCTTGTGTTCTCTTTTTGATTTATAAACTTGATATGGAGTTACATCTAGTTTTTTATAAGGCTTAAATTCAACTCCACCATTCGTAGTAACCATGTCCTCAAGATGTGTTTTTAATTGAAGTAAAAAAGTATGTAGTTGTATCAGTTCATCTTTCTGCATATTTAATCAGTCCCTCGTATCCCAAAGAATTTAGATAACCAAATAATCGTAAGGCTTTTTATGATTTTCTATCAAACTTTTAAATATAAGAAAATGATACGGTCTTGCTAATATTTTTATAAAAGAAAAATATAAAAAAGAATCATTCAAGATCCTTTTTTGTTAAAACTCTAACTGAACTTGGTTTTTTAACAACATTTCCAAGTTTTATACCAACGATTTCTTTGACATTTTTATTGTTTGCAATGTCAAGAAGTCTTTGTGTTATTATTCCATCAAAAACAACTACAGAGATGTTGTTGCTCTTCTTAAGTGAATCAGTAAGTTCACGCACTGGTATTTTCTTTAGCTCTTTGTTGTTTTTATCAAATAAAACTGCCTTGAGACTTCCAGATATATCCTTTAATATCTTTCCATATTTCTTCTGTTGCTCAGCAGATATTTTCTCAGGCTGTTTTGACTGTTTTTTATCTGAATCCCCTTTTGATTTCTGTTGCTTACTTTCTTTTTTGTCATCTTTTTTATCTTTTTTATTGGCATGTTGTTGAGCTTGATGATTCTGTTTTTCGTTACCTGTTTTGTCTTTTTTTTCAAACTTTATATCATACATCTCAGCATATTGTTCTGCTGGTATCTTGTTTTTCAAAGCTTTCATTATAAGCTTTTGTGGAATTTCTTCTACTTCACGAGTTTGAGGTGCACGAGCTACAAAGTCAATGTCTGCTGTTTGCAAGAGTTCCTTTAATATTAGTTCTCCGCCACGGTCACCATCGACAAAAGCAGTAGTTATTCGCTCTTTGGTAAGCTCCATTATGCTTTTTGGAATGTTTGTTCCGCCAACTGCAATCACGTTTTTAATGCCGTATTTTAAAAGATTTAAAACATCACGTCTGCCTTCTACAAGTATTATCGCATCACTTTTTTCTATATTAGGGCCCGCTGGACAATGATCTGGACCATAGTTTGTAATCTCTTCGACTTGAACTGCTTGACGAACGTTATCTGCAATGCTTTTGCCTTCTGCTTTTCCTTCTTCCATTACTTTGTTTAGAAGCTCTTTTGCACGTTCTATTACTTGTTTTCTACGAACAACACGGACGTCTTCTACTTCGTCGGCAGTAATTTTTGCTTTGCAAGGACCAACACGGTCAATACTTTCAAAGGCTGCTGCGATTATCACGGTTTCAACCTTATCAAGTGAGGTTGGAAGAGTAATTATTCCTTCAGATTTTCCATTCTTTGATTCGAGTTCTACTTCAATTCTTCCAACGCGGGCAGATCTTTGAAGTTCACGAAGGTCAAGCTCGTCACCAAGAAGTCCTTCAGTTTGTCCGAATATCGCGCCTACTACGTCAGATTTTTCAACGATTCCATCAGCTTTTATATGAGCCTTAATTAAATATTTAGTTGTTGCAGGATCTATTACCATTATTTATCACCTTTATTCTTTTATCTTTTTGAAAAATAGCACCTTTATCCGCTTTGCTTTTAGCAAATAATAGGTGGTTCCTCCACTTATTTTCAATTTGCCTATGATTTTGTTTTTTTAAGTAAATATGATGCGGTTAAACCTGATTAATCTAATTTGATTAATGCACCAACATATCTATATTTGGTGCTATTTTTCATTCGTATATTTTACACTAATATACACTTATATATTAGTGTTGCGCCATATTTAAATGTTGTGCTTGTATACAGGCATAAGAGTTACATATGAAGGAAAAAATATACATTGGAGTTGCATGGCCATACGCAAATGGGTCGCTTCATCTTGGCCATATTGCAGGATGCTATTTACCTGCAGACATATTTGCAAGATTCAATAGAATGATTGGAAATGATGTTTTAATGGTCTCAGGAAGCGACGAACATGGAACACCTGTGACACTTACTGCAGACAAAGAAAACATAACTCCTCAACAAGTAGTTGACAAGTTTTTTAAACAACATTCTGAGAACATGAAACAATTTGGTATTTCTTTTGATTTATTTACAAGGACTTCTACCAAGAGTCATGAAGAAGTCGTCCAAGATGTTTTCAAAACTCTTTATAAAAAAAAGTATATCTACAAAAAAGAAGTAGAATCATTTTATTGTACTGATTGCAACAGATTTTTACCAGATCGATACATAGAAGGCACATGTCCTTTCTGCAAGAAAGAAGGTGCTCGTGGAGATCAATGCGACAACTGTGGAAAATTACTTGACCCACAGGATCTAATTAATGTAAAATGTAAGATTTGTGGGAGTACGCCTGAGATAAGAACTAGCGAGCATTTCTTTTTAGCACTTTCAAAATTTGAACAAAAGCTTCTAGATTGGATGAAAGATAAAAAACACTGGAAAGCAAGTGTAAAAAAATTTACTGAAAATTGGCTTAAAAATGGACTAGAGGATAGAGCAATAACCCGCGATATTTCATGGGGAATAACTGTACCAATAAAAGGTTTTGATGAAAAAAGAATCTATGTCTGGTTCGAAGCAGTGATTGGATATCTTTCAGCAAGCAAAGAATGGGCAAAAAAAGAAGGCAACAGCTGGGAGCATTGGTGGAAAAGTCCTGATGCAAAGCATTATTATTTCTTGGCAAAAGATAACATCCCATTCCACAGCATTATTTGGCCTTCGATTTTAATGGGATACAGTGATGATCTCGGTCTTCCTTACGACATTCCTGCAAATGAATACCTAATGCTAAAAGGTGAACAGTTCTCAAAAAGCAGAGGCATTGCAGTATGGGTACCAGATATTGTTAAAAAATTAGACATCGATCCTGTAAGATATTATTTGTCAATAAATATGCCAGAAAATAAGGATACAAACTGGCTCTGGGATGATTTTGTTGCAAAAAACAATGACGAACTTGTTGGAGCGTATGGAAATTTCATACATCGTGTGATAACTTTTACTCAGAAAAACTTTGGAGAAATACCAAAACTAGGAACACTTAACAAAGATGATGAGGAAGTAATTGAAAAGACTAAAGAAACATCAAAAGAAGTATCAGATGCAATTAGTAAATGTGAGTTTAAAAAAGGCCTTAGAGCTGCAATGAATCTTGCGCAGTTTGGAAATGTATATTTTGATAAAAAACAGCCATGGAAATTGGTAAAAGATGATAAAGAGGCATGTGCAACAGTACTTCACATATGCCTTAAAATTGTAAAATCATTATCAATTTTTATGCAGCCTTATCTTCCTTTTTCATCAGATAAAATCTATAAAATGATAGGTGAAAAAGGATCTGTTGAGAATATTTCATGGGATGATGCTTTAAAAGATCTTAAAACAGGGTTTAAACTTGAAAGACCACAACCCTTGTTTAAAAAACTAGACATAAACGAGTTTATGCCAAAAGAAGACCCCTTTTCAAAGGTTGATTTAAGAGTTGCAAAAATATTGGATGTAAAAGATCATCCTCAGGCAGACAAACTTTATATGCTTCATCTTGACCTTGGAAAAATGGGAAAAAGAGTAATTGTTGCAGGTATGAAACCATATTATAAGGTTGATGAAATCAAAGGTAAAAAAATCGTGGTTGTTTCAAACTTAAAACCTGCAACTATTCGTGGTGTAAAATCTAATGGCATGCTACTTGCAGCAGAAGATGAGAAAGGCGTGGTCTCATTACTTGATCCTGCTGATTCAGAACCAGGCTCAGAAGTAATAATAGAAGGCATTGAAAAAAATCCTTCAAAAGTTTTAGATTTTGATGATTTCAAAAAAATTAAACTCATAATTGAGTATGGTGGAAAAGCTACTTATAATAATAAAGTATTGCGTGCTGAAAAAGGTGAAGTAGTAACTGATAAACCTGTAGAAAAAGGTGCAAAAATACTATAAGGATTCGGGAGGAAAAAAATGGTTGTTGTAACTGAAACAGATTTACCTATAAAGGCATTTAAAAAAGGAAAAGTAAGAGATATATATGATTTAGGCGACAAACTTTTACTCATTGTAACTGACAGAATCAGTGCTTTTGATTTTGTCCTTCATGAGTCAATTCCAAAGAAAGGAATTTGTCTCACACAAATTTCAAAATTCTGGTTCGAACACTTTAAAGATACAGTTGAAAGTCATATGATAAGTGCAAATGTAAAAGAATTTCCAGAAGAACTCAAACAATATGAGGATTCACTAAAAGGAAGAAGCATGCTTGTCAAAAAAGCAAAGGTCTTTCCTATCGAGTGTATCGTTCGTGGTTATATATCTGGTTCTGCCTGGAAATCATATCAGAAGGATGGTACGGTCTGTGGAATAAAACTTGCAGAAGGACTTAAAGAATCAGATAAATTCGAAGAACCACTTTTTACACCTTCAACAAAAGCAGATACAGGACACGATGAAAACATATCATATGAAAAAATGAAAGAAATAATTGGAGAAGATGACGCTGAAAGACTAAAAGAACTATCCCTCAAGCTTTACAAAGAAGGTGCAGAATATGCCCGAAAGAAAGGAATAATTATTGCAGATACTAAGTTTGAATTTGGAAAAATCGGCAATGAGATAATTCTAGTCGATGAGGCTTTAACACCAGATTCCAGCAGATTTTGGCCCGCAGATTTATATGAACCCGGTAAGAGTCAGCCAAGTTTTGACAAGCAATATGTTCGTGATTACTTGAGTACTACAGGCTGGGATAAAAACAGTAACCCTCCACATTTGCCAGATGAGGTAGTAGAGGAGACTCAGAAAAAATATCAAGAAGCATATGAACAATTAACTGGGGAAAAATTTGATTTTTAAGAAATAAAAGAAAGTTTTATTTCTTTTTCACTTTCTTTTTCTACCTGTGTTTTTAGATAATATGTTCTCTCTAATCCATTTTCTCTTGTTTGAATGACAGTTGCATTCTCTATAAGATATGCTCTTTTTGGAACAGTAAATTTAACAAGAACAGACATGTTTTTTTCTAAATCATTTGTAACTTTTGCAATATACTGGCTCTCATATTCAAGGTCCAATTTGTAGGATGGAATACTATATTTTGGTTCTTTATAATTGTAGGAAACAATGGATCCGTCTTCTACTTTGATCATTCTGTATCCCCAGTATCCATCATCTACTTCAATCCCACTTTCCGGAGTGGTTGTCGTGACAAAAATCGTATCATTTTTAATTGTAACATTATCCCAGTGTACATGACCTGCTAGAACCATATCAACATTATAATCATCTATTAAGTTTAGTATTTTATTTTGATTTTTATAATGCAATCTTAAGAAATTGTCATGAATTGTATCCCATATTGGGTTATGATGCATGAGCATAAGTGTTAGATTCGCATCATTTGACTCTAAATCATTTTCTACCCAATCAATTTGTTCATCGCCAATGCTTCCACCCCAGTTTAGCGCTAAAAATGAAAAAGCCCATCTCTGACGTGCTGGCCAGTCAAATGAGTTTATTGATAAAAAGTGAGAGCCCCCATAATCAAAAGAGTAGTAAAGAGGTCCAAAGTATTCTTGCCATATACTAAGTCCATCTTCACCGAGTCTTCTGTATCCATCATGATTTCCTGGAGCAAGATATGTTGGTACATCAAACATTTGAAGCATTTCATAACATTTTTTGTATTCTCTTTTGTATTCAAATGGATAGAGTTGGCCAAATACCAAGTCACCAGATATTACCACAAAATCGGGATGTAAAAGGTTTATTTCTGAAATGCATTTTTTAATTGATTTATATCCTATAGTTTCAGTAATACTTTCTGCAAAACCACGTGGGTCCCCTACATGAAGATCAGTAATGTGTATAAACGTAAAATTATCATCTATTTCATCTACAACATTTACGGCTCTAGGTTCACAGTTATAGTGATATGTATCATCTTTTAGAACAACTGCTGTAAGATTATATAGTTCAGAAGGAACTTCAAGAGGTACACTTACATTTACATACCACAGGCCATCAATTTCTTGTGTATCTTTTACTTCTAGCCAAAATTCATCAACTATTGACTCATAAGCAGTCGATATATAAAAATATATATTTTCAAATATCTTTGATTCAATACGGACTGTGAAATTCCCGCCATGCCCAACTATTACTGGGCAACTAGAGCGAGGAGAAAATATCTCAACAATATCAGATTTTTCAAAGTTTTGAGGAAGAACTATAAAGTTTGTATCAACATTTGTCTTTGTAACAATCGAAGAAAAGCCTGTACCCGAAAAAAGCAGGATAAACAAGCATAAAGATATCAACTTAATAGCAAATTTAGATTTCATTTTAAACTCCTTTATTATTTACATCAGCCTTATATTTATATTTTATCTATATAAAACTAATATCTGTTTCACAAAATCAACTACTAGAAACAAAAATAATAATTTCTTTTTCATATCTAATAATTTATATAATCATATAATAATGAACTTATACATTGCTAAATTAGCCCAATTGGACAGGAGTTCTCCAATCCAATCCTGGAGTTCTCGATCCCACCTTTGGGATAAGCGGAGTATGCCTCTTATGCTGACTGTCAACACGCATATTTTTAACTTTTTTAACAAAAGAAGTACTTACATTTGCATCTTTTGCAATAGTTGAAATATCTTTTTTAAATTCAAGGCCTAAAAGAATTTTATCAAGAGTTTTATAATTGCATCCAAGTTCTTTTTCATCAGTCTGACCTTTTATAAGGCCTGCTGTCGGGGGTTTTTTAATGATTTCTTCAGGTATTTTTAAAAACTTTGCAATCTCGTAGATCTGAGTTTTGTAAAGATCTCCTATGGGCATTATATCAACGCCACCATCCCCATATTTTGTAAAGTATCCAACTAATATTTCTGATTTATTGGAAGTTCCACAAACAAGGCTTTTTTCCATAAACGCATATTCAAATAAAATAGCCATTCTAATTCTTGCCTTCAAGTTTGCACGAGCCATTTTATTAGGTGCCACTGCTGAAATATTTGATATTTGTTTTACAACAGGGTCAATATTTATTGTTTTTGACAAAAGATCATATTTTTTGACGATTTGTTTTTGATGTTTTATATCATTTTTTGGTGTTGCCTCTTCGGGTAAAAATAAACATAGAGTATTTTCTTTTCCAAGTACTTGTTTGCAAAGAACTGCTGTTACTGCTGAATCAATTCCTCCGGAAAGGCCAAGTATTACACCCTTGCATTTTGAGTTTTCAACATATGTTTTAATGAAGTCTTTGATAACTGTTGTTACTTCTTCGTAATCCAGTGTTATTTTAATCAACTCCAGTATTCAAAATCTTGTTGTATCCTTATAAATTGAACCCCCTTGAGAGTCCATTGCAACTATAAGAGGGCCAAATTCTTTTACTTCAAATATCCAGACTGCTTCTGCCATACCAAGTTTGTCTAGAAAGTATACATCTTTTACTTTTTTTATGCTGTCCGCTGCAAGAGCACCTGCACCACCAGTATATGATGTATACACAGATATATATTTTTGTAGTGCTTTTTGTGTATTTTTTCCCATATCTCCTTTTCCTATAATAAAGTTGGTTTTGAATTTTTTAATAAATTTATCTTCAAAAAGCTCCATTCTACTACTAGTTGTAGGGCCAGCAGAAACTACTTTCCATTCACCTTTTTCTTTTTTCATTAAGGGCCCACAGTGATACAAAGCCATATCTGATATATCAAAAGGAATATCTTTATTTTCAAGCATAATTTCATGTGCTGCATCACGAGCAGTAAAAACAGTTCCAGTAAGATATATGATATCACCAACGCGAAGTTTTTTAATATCATCTGAGCTGACCGGTGTTTTTAGATGATATTCCATTTATTTAACCCCCCATGAACCATCTTTTTCTATAATCATTGTAGCACGTCTATCAGCCCAACACTGAACAACAAGCCCTACTGGAAGACTTGCAGGATGCCGGGGTGCTTTTTCAATATGAACATCTAAAACTGTCGTATTACCACCTAGACCCATAGGGCCTACTCCACTTTTGTTTACCTCTTCTTTTATGTATTTTTCAATTTTTGCAATGTTTTTATCAGGATGATTTACACCTACAGGCCTGAGAAGCGCTGTTTTTCCAAGTTTCATTGCAAGATCAGCACCACCACCAATACCTATCCCAATCACTGTTGGAGGACATGGGTTTCCTCCAGCACTAATAATTTCTTTTACAACAAAATCCTTAACACCTTCGATTCCTTCACCAGGTTTAAGCATTACAAGCTTGCTCATATTTTCACTGCCACCACCCTTTGGAATTGCAGTGATTTCAACAGAATTTCCTTCTACGAAATCCCAAGTAATTGCTGGTATATAATCGCCAACATTATCCTTGTGATTAGTACGTGTGAATGGATCAAAAGTATTAGGCCTAAGAGGTATTTCTGCTGTGGCTCTTTTAACACCTTGAGTAATAATATTTTTTAGTTCCCCAGAATAAGCAAAATCTTTTCCAACTTTTATAAAAAATGTTTGAACTCCAGTATCCTGACATAGAGGCCTTTTGGTCTTTTTTGCAATCTTGATATTTTCTAAAATATTTTCAAGTTGAATCTTTGCAATGCCCCCTTCCATTTTTGATGCTTTTTTGAGAGCAGAAACCACATCATCTGGAAGATCAGTAACAGCTTTTCCAATAAGCTCTACTATGCCTCCCACTAAACTTTCATAATCCATTATTCACAAAAACGACAATTAAATTCTAGATGATAAAGATTTTTCAAAAATAAAAAAAGAAAAAAAGAGTTTTGGCAGAATATTTACTGCCTGTTTTCTACTAGTGTATCTACGATACTTGGATCTGCAAGTGTACTTGTATCTCCTAGTTCGTCGATTTTACCATCTGCAATTTTTCTGAGGATACGTCTCATGATTTTTCCAGATCGTGTTTTTGGTAGACCTTGTGCATATTGTATTTTATCAGGTGATGCAATTGGTCCGATTTCTGCTCTTACTGTTTTTATGAGTTCTTTTGTAAGATTTTCATCGACGTCTTCACCGGATTTTAGTGTTACATATGCATAGATTCCTTGTCCTTTGATTTCGTGTGGGAATCCTACAACTGCTGCTTCTGCGACTTTTGGATGTTTTCCAAGTGCGCCTTCTACTTCAGCAGTTCCTATTCTGTGTCCTGATATATTCATGACATCGTCGACACGACCTGTAATCCAGTAGTATCCATCTGCATCACGGTTACATCCGTCACCAGTATAGAAATATCCTGGATACATCGAGAAATATGTCTTTTTGAATCTATCATGATCGCCGTATACACTTCTCATTAGACCTGGCCATGCTGTTTTTATGACCAGATTTCCTGTCACATCATTTCCTTTGATTTCGTTTCCAGAATCATCTAGTAGTACCGGCTCGACTCCAAAGAATGGAAATGTTGCACTACCAGGCTTGAGTGGTGTTGCACCAGGAATTGGTGTGATAAGTACTCCACCGGTTTCTGTTTGCCACCAGGTATCTACTATTGGGCAGCGTTCTCCACCAACGAGTTTGTAGTACCAGTTCCATTCTGCTGATTTGATTGGTTCACCGACTGTTCCAAGAAGTTTTAGGCTTGAAAGATCGTGTTTTTTAACCCATTCATCGCCTTCTCTCATAAGTGCTCTAAGTGCAGTTGGAGCTGTGTAGAATATGTTTACATTGTGTTTTTCACATATTGCCCAGAAGCGACCCCAATCTGGATAGTTTGGAACACCTTCATACATCATTGTAATTGCACCGTTACAGAGTGGCCCATATATAATGTATGAGTGTCCTGTAATCCAGCCAATATCTGCTGTGCACCAGTATATGTCTCCTGGATGATAATCAAATATGTATTTGAAAGTAACAGATGTATATACCAAATATCCACCGGTTGTATGAAGTACACCTTTTGGTTTTCCAGTAGAGCCTGATGTGTAAAGTATGAATAATGGATCTTCTGCATCCATTTGTTCTGGTGGGCAGTTTGGCTCTGCGTTTTCCATTTCCTCATGCCACCAATATTCATTCTCGTTCATCTCTACATCTGCACCAATTCTTTTTACTACAATCATTGATTCGATGCTTGGTGTATCTTTTACTGCTTTGTCGGCAGTAGTTTTCATTGGAAGTGGTTTTGCACCACGGACACCCTCATCTTGTGTTATAAGCATTTTACATTCTGAGTCATTTATTCTATCTCTTAAAGAGTCTGCTGAGAATCCTCCAAAGACAATACTGTGTATTGCTCCAATTCGGGCACATGCAAGCATTGCAACTGCAAGTTCCGGGACCATCTGAAGATAGATACAAACACGGTCTCCTTTTTTGATTCCTTTTGATTTTAATACATTTGCAAATTTTTGTACTTCGTCGAGTAGTTCTTTGTATGTGAAGGTCTTGTCCATAGTTGGTTCGTTTCCTTCCCATATGATTGCTGTCTGATCACCGCGGCCTTCTTCGACATGACGGTCTAGACAGTTATATGTTACATTGAGTTTTGCTCCTTCGAACCATCTTATTTTTCCTTCTTTAAAATCATAATCTCTTACTTTGTTCCATTTTTGGTACCAGCTTACATGCTCTTCTGCAAGTTTTCCCCAGAATCCTTCTGGGTCGTTTATGGATTCTTCGTACATTTTTTTGTACTCTTCCATGTCTTTAATATATGCTTTAGAGCTAAAATCAGAGTTCGGTTTGAAAACCGGAACTGTTTCTTCTTCAGGCATGTTTCTTTTCCACTCCTAAGTTTTTTGTTCTTTTATTTTACAAAAGCCCCCATTTTTAGGCTTAAATTAAGGTTGTAATATTTGACCTTAAACGGGGTGCGCAAATACTATTAAAGTATAAGTATTTTTTGTATATTTTCTCCATATTCATATAGATTATACTCATTAGTTAGATTATATTATCTTTCATCATAATACTTTGTCTGTAATTGGCGTAAAATTGAAGTCTTTTATGACCACCATTCTTTCAAACATATATTTGCCAATTAACGGCGTGTAGCTTATGAAATCGTTTTCTTTTAAGTAACGTATTTTATTCATTTTATCTTCTTTATAATCTTGATAAGTTGGATATGCAGAAACTATAACTGTTTCAAACATACGCCTTGCAAGAAAAACAGTAGAAGCGGTATCAAGAATATCTATGTCTTTTTTACTAGGTGCATTACTAGGGTTAAATTTTATAGGATAAAATGCAAGTATTTCAAAACCTAGTTTTTTAAGGTTGGGAAGAGTAATCCTTTTCAAAAGATTATTTTCAAAGAATTTATGTTTCATGCGCGATATAGTATGTCTAGAAAGTCCCACCAAATCCCCTATTTGTTTAGTAGTCGCATCTGGATTGTTAATAAGCTCGACAAATACTTTTTTTTCCTTTTCAGAAAGCTCAAAATGTTTGACTTTTTCAAATAATTTTGAACCGCCCTTGTTCTCATCGATGTTTTCAAGATTAAAAGCATTTTTTAAGACACGCGCAAAATCAAAAAAACGCGTGATATGACTTGTTTCAAATGGAAATATTATTTCATTTGGATATTCATCTTCTAAAAGACCGACTTTTCCGAATGTATCTGTTCGTATCTCGTTTATTCTGCCTATGTTAGTATAGTTTGGTGAAAGACTAATCGAAAAACCCTTTTCTTGTTCACCTACAGAATAAAAAATTTCTTCAAAAACTTCGATTGTTTTCTTAGTTGTCTTTACACGATCTTCAAGAGGAATCACTGGATTAAATCTAGTATATATTACTGCTAAAAGCTCACATCCGAGGTTATTTAGAAGAGGAATTGTAAGATTTCGGTAAAAACCATCATTAAAAAGTCTTTTTTTAATAGATGTAAGTGTGGATAGCTTTACATCTATCATAAATGATAATTTGCTATCATTTACTTCAGGATACTTTGTAATACCATAAAGCACTTTTTGCTCGTTTTTAGTAAGTAAGTTCTTTTTCACAAAGGCCTGGAATATAGAAAAGCATTAAATAATTTTCTCAAAATTACAAAAAATTTCCATCAAAATGTTAAAAAGTGCAAAATTTTAGTTATAAATTTACAAAATATGAGTTTTTAAGTACAGTATTTCGTTATTTGTAGAAAACATATGCAAAAGATTTATTAAAGGATTGATTATTCAACGAAAAAAAGTTAATTAAAAACTAATGAGAGGACTGAAAAATGGGCTTAACATTAACGGAGAAAATTTTGAAAAAACATATTGTAGAAGGCAAGCCTGAAAAAGGAAAAGAAGTAGGGATAAAAATAGATCAAACCCTCACTCAAGATGCAACAGGCACTATGGCCTATCTACAGTTTGAGGCAATGAAAGTTCCGAAAGTCAAAACCGAGCTATCTGTAAGCTATGTCGATCACAACACAGTTCAAATCGGTTTTGAAAATGCAGATGATCACAAATATTTACAGAGCGTTGCTGCAAAATATGGGATAGTATATTCCCGTGCAGGAAACGGAATATGCCACCAGGTTCATTTAGAGCGTTTTGGAAAACCTGGAAAAACGCTACTTGGCTCTGATTCACATACACCAACTGGTGGAGGAATCGGAATGATTGCAATTGGAGCAGGTGGACTAGATGTTGCTGTTGCAATGGCAGGTGGATCTTTTTATTTAACATATCCAAAAGTCGTAAAGATAAATCTTACTGGAGAACTAAAACCTTGGGTTTCTGCAAAAGATGTAATACTCAAGGTCCTTGAAAAATTCACAACCAAAGGAAACGTTGGTAAAGTATTTGAGTACGGCGGCTCTGGAATAAAAACACTCAACGTTCCTGCTCGTGCAACAATTACCAACATGGGAGCAGAATGTGGGGTTACAACAAGCGTTTTTCCAAGTGATGAAGTCACAAAAGAATTTTTAAAAGCACAAGGTCGAGAAGACGACTGGACTGAACTTAAAGCAGATGAAGATGCAGAATATGATGAAGTAGTTGAAATTAATCTAAGTGAAATAGAGCCGATGGCTGCAACACCACACAGCCCAGGAAATATTTCAAAAGTAACAGACCTTGGAGAAATAGAAGTCGATCAAGTATGTGTCGGCAGTTGTACAAATTCTTCATATAGAGACCTTATGACTGTTGCAAAAATAGTTGAGGGAAAAACAGTACATCCAAAGGTAAGCTTTGTAGTAGCACCAGGCTCACGTCAAGTAATTCAAAACATTGCAAAGGACAGTGGCCTTCAAAGTATAATCAATTCAGGTGCACGTCTTGCAGAATCAGCATGTGGCTTTTGTATTGGTAACAGCCAATCACCAAAAACAGAATCCGTAACTCTTCGTACAAGCAACCGTAACTTTTTAGGAAGAAGTGGAACTAAGAGTGCAAATGCCTACTTAGTAAGTCCAGAGACAGCAGCCGCAGCAGTTTTAACTGGTAAATTTACCGATCCACGTGATCTTGAGAAAATGGGAATTAAATATCCAAATGTTGAGATGCCAAAAGAATTCTTGATCGATGATTCAATGTTTATATTTCCAAAAGACGCGAAAAAAACAGAAATATATCGTGGTCCAAACATAGGCGATCCACCAGCAGCAGAACCACTTAAAGAAACAATATCGGGCGATGTAACACTCAAAGTCGAAGACAAAATCACAACTGATCATATAATACCAGCAGGCTCAAAGATGAAATACAGAAGTAATGTTCCAAAGTATTCTGAATTCTTGTTTGAAGTAGTAGACCCAACATTCCATGATAGAGCAAAAGAAATCAAAGAAAGTGGAAAAGACAACATAATAGTCGCAGGTCTTTCATATGGTCAAGGAAGCAGTCGTGAACATGCAGCTCTTTGTCCAATGTATATGGGTGTAAAAGCAGTTATTGCAAAATCAATGGAGAGAATTCACAATGCAAACTTGATTAATTTTGGAATTCTACCACTTAATTTCAAAGATGAAAAAGATTATGAAGGAATCGAGCAAGGTGACGCCCTTGAGCTTCCAAACATAAAAGAACTTCTAAAGGAAGGTAAAAACTTGGTTGTAAAAAACAAAACAAAAGGAACTGAGTTTGAAGTAGAATACAGTCTTTCTGACAGGCAAAAACAAGTACTATTGTCAGGAGGAACCCTAGCATATATGAGAAATAAATAAAGAGGGGTAAAATATGGCACAAAAAGGTATAAGAGAATATGATGCAAAAAAAATGATGTCAAGAGCTTTACCAGAATTTTCAAATGGTAAAATAAAATTTGAAGCAAATCAAGTACTAATAGGCCCTGATACTGATTTTAAAAAACTTGAAAAAGAGAATCCATGGCTTAAAAAAGAAAAGCTGGTTGCAAAACCAGATCAGCTTTTTGGTAAGCGTGGAAAAAACAATCTTTTGTATGTCAATAAATCATGGTCTGAAGTACAAAAATGGGTAAAAGAAAGAATGAACAAAAAGGTCACAATTACACAGACCACAGGAAAAACCACCGGAGTGCTCACACACTTTTTGGTTGAAAAATTTGTTCCACACGATGATGAATACTATATTGCAATTACAACTCATCGTGAAAAAGATACAATTCATTTTTCAACAAAAGGTGGAGTCAATATCGAAGAAGCATGGGATAGTGTGGTCGAGCTTGACATACCAATTCTAAAGACAATTGATGATGTTGATGTAAAAGGATTTTTACCAAAAGAACTAGGAAACAAAAAAGACAAAGTTGCAGATTTTATAAAAGCACTTTACAAAATGCTTGTCGACTATCACTTTGTATATCTAGAACTTAATCCTTTTACATTTGTAAAAGACGAACCAGTCGCTCTTGATACAGTTGCAAAAGTAGATGATTATGCCTCTTATCAATGTGCAGAGAAATGGGGAAACATCAAATTTCCAAGCCCATTTGGTCTTTCAAAAACCAAAGAAGAAGAACGTGTGGACGAGCTTGACGAAAGAACTGGTGCATCACTCAAACTTACAGTCCTCAATCCTGAGGGAAGAATATGGAACTTGGTTGCTGGTGGTGGAGCAAGTGTAATTTACGCAGATACCGTAGCAGACCTTGGTTTTACAAAAGAGCTTGCAAACTACGGCGAATACAGTGGAAACCCAAGCACTGAGCTTACCTATGAATATACAAAAACAGTGCTTGACCTTATGACACGTAAAAAAGATCCAAAAGGCAAACCAAAATTCTTGATAGTTGGAGGAGGAATTGCAAACTTCACAGATGTTGCAAAAACATTCACGGGAATTATTCAAGCAGTAGAAGACTATGCAGACAAACTCAAAAAAACAAATGTACAAATTTATGTGAGACGTGGCGGACCAAACTATAAAGAAGGACTTGAGAACATGAGAAAAATGGGTAAAAAATTAGGTCTTCCAGTTGAAGTATACGGACCTGAAACACATATGACTAGAATTGTTTCAATGGCTCTTAAAGGAGGTAAATAAAATGGCTGAATACAAATTAAAACAAATGAATAAACTACCAGAATATGAATTATTTCACAAAAACACAAAAGCATTCATACATGGCACACAGACAAAAGCAGCACAAAGAATGCTTGATTTTGATTACATGTGCGGTCGTGAAGAACCAAGTGTTGCAGGATTTATAACACCTACAGGTGGAGGATACTACCAACTATTCTGGGGTACAAAAGAAATCAGACTTCCAAGATATACAAGCATGGATGAAGCAGTAAAAGCACATCCTGAAGCAGATGTTATGGTCAACTTTGCATCAGAAAGAAGTTGTGCGGAAACCACCATGGAAGCACTTGAAACAAAGACCATCCGAACCATTATTATGATTGCAGAAGGCGTTCCACAAAGAGACGTGCGAAAAATTGCAAAACTTGCCAAAGAAAAAAAGAAATGGATAATAGGACCTGCAACAGTAGGAGGTCTTAAGCCAGGTTGCTTTAAGATAGGCAATGCAGCTGGTACTTCTCAAAATATAAAAGATACAAAACTTTACAGACCTGGCTCTGTTGGATTTGTATCAGTATCAGGCGGTCTTTCAAACGAAGGATACAATATTGTTGCACAAAACACAGACGGAATATACGAAGGATACGCAGTCGGTGGAGACGTTTATCCTGCAACAACACTGCTTGACCATTTACTTCGCTATGAGAAAAATCCAAACATCAAAATGATGGTAAGTTTAGGAGAAGTAGGTGGAAAAGACGAATATGAAATAGTCGAAGCAATAAAGAGCGGGAAAATCACAAAACCACTAGTCATGTGGGTAACTGGCACTTGTGCAGAAATGCTTCCAGGCGGTGTACAATTTGGCCATGCAGGTGCAAAAGCCGAGGGAAAAGAAGATACAGCTCCTGCAAAAAACCAAGCTCTACGTGATGCAGGAGTAGTAGTTCCCGAATCATTTGATGACTACGGTGAGAAAATAAAGGAAACTTTTGCAAAACTCAAAAAACAGGGAAAAATAAAAGAAATAGATGAACCAAGACCACCACACATTCCAATGGATTACAAACAAGCATTAGCAGAAGGACTTGTTCGAAAACCAACAAATTTCATATCAACTATTTGTGATGAAACAGGAGAAATTCACAACTACTGCGGTGTATCAATAGATGATGTAATCAAAAAAGGATACGGGATTGGAGGAGTACTTGGACTTTTATGGTTCAAAAAAGATCTACCAGAATACTCCAGAGAATTCATAGAACTTGTCATACAAATCGTAGCAGATCACGGACCAGCTGTATCTGGTGCACACAACACAATTGTAACAGCCCGTGCAGGAAAGAATCTACTTGAATCTATAATATCAGGAATGGTTACAATCGGACCAAGATTTGGTGGGGCAGTAAACGGTGCTGCAAAACACTTTTCGATGGGACTTGAGAAAAAACTTGAGCCACGTGAATTTGTAGACTACATGAAAAAAGAAAACATAAGAATACAAGGAATAGGCCACAGAATCCACAGCATTGACAACCCTGATGAACGTGTAGAGATTATGATAAACTTTGCAAAGAAAAACTTCCCAAAACATCCACTACTTGATTACGCACTAGCAGTACAAGGTGTAACTACCATGAAGAAAGGAACACTCATTCTAAATGTAGATGGATGTATCGGAGTGCTCTTTGTAGATATGCTCATAAATCTTGGATATAGCAATGAGGAAATCAAAGAGATGATAGATATGGGATTCTTCAATGCATTCTTCATAATCGGAAGAACCATGGGATTTATGGGACACTACTTCGATCAGAAACGTTTGAAGACAGGACTCTACAGACATCCATGGGATGACATATTATACGATGTTCCTGACAAACCTGAAAAGGTGAAATAAAAATGAGTGAAGAAAAAATAATATACACAAAAGTTGACGAGGCACCACGCCTTGCAACATATTCTTTTTTGCCTGTTGTAAAAGCATTTACAAATGCTGCAGGAGTAAAAGTAGAAACACGAGATATTAGTCTTGCAGGAAGAATTACTGCAAAATTTCCAGATTATCTAACAGATGAACAAAAACAATCAGATGATTTGGCAGAACTAGGTGAACTTGTAAAAAAACCTGAGGCAAATGTCATAAAACTTCCATGTATAAGTGCCTCTGTTCCGCAACTTAAAAGAGCAGTAAAAGAACTACAAGAAAAAGGATACAAAATACCAGATTACCCAGAAGAGCCGAAAACAGACGAAGAAAAAGAAATAAAAGCAAGATTTGACAAGGTAAAAGGAAGTGCGGTAAACCCCGTTCTTCGTATGGGAAACTCAGATAGAAGAGTGCCTGGACCCGTCAAAAACTATGCAAAAAACAATCCTCATAAAATGGGTGAGTGGACAGCTGAGTCTAAATCACATGTCGCACACATGAAAAGTGGAGATCTTAGGTCAAATGAGAAATCTAAAACGATTACAAAGAATAACGCAGGTAATGCAAAAATTGAATTTATTGGAAAAAACGGAGAGACAAAAATACTCAAAGAAAAACAACCCTTAATTGACAAAGAAATAATTGACGCATCGAAAATGAGTAAAAAAGCACTAAGAGCATTTTTAGAAGAACAAGTAAAGGATGCGAAAGAAAAAGGAATACTTTTCTCTGTTCATTTGAAAGCTACAATGATGAAGGTATCAGATCCAATTATATTCGGCCATGTTGTATCAGTATATTTCAAAGAAGTATTTGAAAAACATAGTGAAACTTTTAAAGAAATAGGTGTAAGCCCAAACAATGGTCTTGCTGAGCTTTATTCAAAAATAGAAGAACTTTCGGAAGAAAAGAAAAAAGAAATCAAATCAGACATAGAAGCGTGTTATGAAAGCGGACCGGATCTTGCTATGGTAAACTCAGACAAAGGAATTACAAATCTACATGTCCCAAGTGATGTGATAATTGATGCCTCAATGCCCGCTGCGATTAGAAACTCAGGTCAGATGTGGGGCGCAGATGGAAAATCCCATGATACTAAATTTGTGATACCTGACAGTAGCTATGCTGGTGTTTACAAAGAAACAATTGATTTTTGTAAAGAAAACGGAGCGTTTGATCCTTCAAAAATGGGAACAGTTCAAAATGTAGGACTCATGGCTCAAAAAGCAGAAGAGTATGGTTCACATGATAAAACATTTGAAATATCTAGAGAGGGAACTGTAAGAATTGTTTCAGAATCAGGAGAAACACTCCTCGAGCAAGATGTTGAAGATGGAGATATATTCAGAATGTGCCAGGTAAAAGACTTACCTGTTCAAGACTGGGTAAAACTCGCAGTAAATCGTGCAAAAACCACAGGTTTTGAAACAATATTCTGGCTTGATGAAAACAGAGCTCATGATTCAGAACTCATAAAAAAAGTAAATCTGTATCTAAAAGACCATGATACAAACGGGCTTAATATCAAAATTATGCCACCTCAAGAAGCAACAAAACATTCATGCAAACTTATCAGCCAAGGAAAAAACACAATCGCAGTCACTGGAAATGTTCTTCGTGATTACCTGACTGATTTATTTCCAATACTTGAAGTTGGGACAAGTGCAAAAATGCTTTCGATAGTGCCTCTTATGAATGGTGGAGGTCTCTTTGAAACAGGAGCAGGAGGCTCAGCACCAAAACATGTACAGCAATTTCAGGAAGAAGGACATCTCAGATGGGACAGCCTTGGAGAGTTTTTGGCACTTGCACCATCGCTTATTCATCTTGGAAAAAGAACCAACAACGAAAAAGCATTAGTTTTAGCAGAAACTCTTGACAAAGCAATAGAAAAATACCTGGAGAACAATAAATCACCTTCAAGAAAAGTAAACGAGCCTGATAATAGAAACAGTCATTTCTATCTAACAATGTACTGGGCAGAAGCACTTGCAGCACAAGACAAAGACTCAGATCTAAAAGAAACTTTTGCAAAACTTGCAGAAGAGCTTTCCGATAACGAAGAAAAAATCAACAATGAATTACTTGCAGCACAAGGAAAACCAGTAAGTTACAATGGATACTACAAACCTGATGATAATCTAGCATCAAAGGCGATGAGACCTAGCGAAACATTTAACTCAGCTCTTAAACAAATAGAAGTAGTTAACGCATAAAAATAAACAACAAAATCTCTTTTTTTCTTTTTATTCCATCTTTATAAAAATTTATTTAAATATATAACTTATTTATATCTTCTAGTTAGGATGGGTAAAATAGATAAAATAATCAAAAAACACCCTGACGGTACGACCCTTAATCTTTTTGTTACACCTAAATCGCAAAAAATTGTTTTTCCAGCAGGAATAAATTCATGGAGAAAATCAATTGAGATTAGTGTTGCTGCATCTGCAGAGGACAATAAGGCAAACAAAGAGATTATAAAAACTGTTGCAGATTTTTTTGAAAAACCTGTAACAGATGTTTTTGTTGTAAAGGGTTCTAAGAATCGTGCAAAAACCGTTCTTGTAAAAGGTGTCACTTTTGATTTTGTATCGCAGAGGTTGAGGGATTCTTTAAATGGATTATAATCGATCCCTTGAGGATGTACAAAAAGCTTTGTCTGAGTTGATAGAAGAAAATAAAGCAACACCTGTTATTGTCGAAGGGGAAAAAGACATTGATGCTCTTCGAAAACTTGGACTTAAAGGGGAGATAATAACTCTTAATTCAGGAGTGACACTTATAGATTTTTGTGATAAGATAGCAGAGAAATATGAGGAAGTAATAATTCTTACGGACTGGGATAGAAAAGGAGGATTTTTATATCGGACTATTGAAAGGAATCTTGAGGGACGCGTGAAGGTAAATACTTATTTTAGAGAAGTTTTTTCAAAAAATGTTATGAGTAGAACGCTTGAAGGTCTGCCTTCATGGATAGACACGATGAGTAAAAAACATAGACTTGTAAAAGATCAATAGGAGTAGGGTTAAGCAATTTTTTTGCTGGAGAAGTCCGGTGAGGATACTTCAGAAAAGTAATTGCTTATCCGCTACAATTATCTGCATGTATTTTGTATATAAAAATTTTGCCTGAAAACCTATAGTCAATTGACGTATTTTATAGGTGCCATCTATTAACAATATACTCATATTTTTAAGTTTTACACTATAAACTAATAGCAAATTGTCGAATCGTCTTAAATTATTGTAATTTTTATTTTAGACGGTATCTAGTTTGGGTTTTTGTTGGTTTGACTTTTTTTGCTGTAATTTTTCCTTCTTTTGCAAGCCAACCTAATGCATATAATGCATCTTTTTCAGATACTTCTGCAAGTTTTGGAATATAAGAATAATCTATTTCTTCACATTTGTATAATATATTCCAAACTTTTCCGGCATTTTCACCTATGTAATGATCCCAGTTGTTATTGCCAATGTTATATGTATTATTATCAATCCATATTTTGTTTTCTTTGGCAAGCCAACCTATAGCCGTATAAAAATCTTCTCGGTTTAGGCCAGTTGTCTTTCTTATTTTTGTTTCATTACAAGGGCCATTTTGTTCTAGTGTTTTCCAAACTTTTCCCGCATTTTTTCCATATCTATCTTGAATATTTGGCATTTTGGATTACCCATCCTCGCGGAAATATATATCTTCTTTGGTAATATATTTTACCATAATTTTATATGTCTTTTAAGAATCCTTTTAAACTATATAAAAAGATATATTTTTAGATATTTAAAAAAATATCAAAGATGGGGAAAGTATTATAGTTAACAATTGTTATAGTATAGATTCCCATGGAAAAAAGTTGTACAAGTTGCCATGCGGATGAAAAAAAACCATGGTACAAAGAAAGACTACTCATTATATTGCTGATAACATCAATACTACTAATAATAAGCTACACTACGAAACAGTTTAACCCGTTCTTTAACGCATTTATAGATTATCTAAAACTTATATGGTGGGCAATTCTTATAGGTTTTTTAATTGGAGGCATAATAGAATATTTTATACCAAATAAATACATTGAAAAATATCTTTCAAGACATAGAAAAAGAACAATTTTTTATTCAATAATATTTGGTTTTTTAATGAGCGCATGCTCGCATGGAATACTTGCAATTGCAATAGAGCTTTACAAAAAAGGAGCAAACACATCTTCAGTTGTAGCATTTTTGCTTGCAGCACCTTGGGCAAATTTACCTATCACAGTATTGCTTTTTGGGTTTTTTGGATTAAAAGCATTTTTAATAGTTATATCTGCACTTATTATCGCAACAATTACTGGACTTATATTTCAGGCACTTGAAAGAAAAGGCTGGGTTGAATGCAGGCATTGCATAAGAGGAGAAGACAAACCCGTTCATGAAAATTTTTCGATTAAAAAAGACATAAAGAGGAGAATAAGAGAATATACTCCTTCATTAAAAAATATCAAGGAAGGGCTAATTGGAACTTTAAAAGGTTCATGGGCTCTTACAAAAATGGTTCTTTGGTGGCTTATAATTGGAATGATAATGGCTGCATTTGCAAGAGCGTACATTCCACAGGACTTGTTTCAACAATATATGGGGCCAAGTATTTTAGGGCTTTTAGTAACATTAGTTTTTGCCACAATAATTGAGGTTTGTTCTGAAGGTAGCTCACCACTCGCATTTGAGATATATAACAATACGGGCGCTTTTGGTAACAGTTCTGTTTTTTTATTCTCTGGAGTAATCACCGACGTGACGGAAATTGGACTTATTTGGCATAATATTGGTAAAAAAGCCGCCATTTTTCTACCGATAGTAACTATTCCACAAGCTTTGATCATAGGATATGTGTTTAACTTGTTTTTATAATATTTTATAGCGGTTCCAACCTATTCTTTGGATCAAATTATTCCTTTTCCAACATCTTATTGCTTTTTGAGCTTGTGAGTGTGTCCTACCAAAATTTTTAATATCCTGGTAACAGAAAGTTGTATTGTTCATTCTTACTTTTTTAAAAATTTCTTTATTAATTTTCATACTTTTTCGAATTAAAGGATAATGTGAAGGATTCATTTTTTTACAACCATCAATAAACTTTTTTTCTTTGAACCACAGCCCTGCAATATTCCCATAATTTTTCTTTGCATTTTTTAAGTAGTACAATATTCTTGGGAAATTGTAATTATAAATTGTAATATCATCTTTATCATTATTTGGATTGGAATGATCAAAATTTAAACTATCTAGTAAAATTTTAAATCCATTCCTGCTCCATTTCTTTTTTTGAGAAACAGTTAAAGTTGTTCCTTTGATAGTGCCTTCATCAACTATAAATTGGAAAAAAACTTGGATTTTATATTCAGTCGGCAGCATTGCAACTTTTTTAAAAAAATCAATAGAAAAATATTTTTCCAATTCCAAATCTAAAGATTTGCAAACAAGCTTAATTAAGTGAATAGGTATAGAAATCGAAGATATATTATTACATTTTGAGTGTATTCTACTATTAACAGGATATTCAGCAATTACTGTTTTTAGCAAGTCCTCCATAAATTTTATTCTGTTTCCCAACTGATACCACTCAGCATTAACAATTCTTTTCTTAGGATTATGATAAAAACTCCCATCCCCTTGTATAGCAATCGATCTTAGAAGTAAAGGCGATAATGAAAAAGGAAAACTGGCCTTATACATTTGGTTCTGTATAGTTCCATAGTAAATTACTTCCTTTTCTAAAGCTTTTATATCAAAACCCAAGAAATTTACTATTTTAAGTAAATGTCTTATGGAGTGAGATTCTTTTTTTCTTCCTTTGGAATATATTGAATAAATAGTTTCTTTATCAACATCAAGTTTTTTTGATAGGCTCCTTACACTCTGTTTTTTAATCAAATATTCTAAACTCTCTCTACAACTATCAGATATCTTAACAAATCCATTAACATCCCACAAATGTATCTTTTTAGGCATAGTCTCTAAACAGTTCATAAAACCCTTATAAATTCTATCGCTATTAAATATAATAATAGGCTTATTGAAACTATTAAAGTTTGTACCGAGACATCAAAGCCATGGTATTATTTTATAAATAAAAAACAAATATACTTTTTTGTGAGGAGAAGTTAGATTATGGCTATGGAAAATATAGCAGATATTTCTGAATGGGGAAGAAATTTTTCACCAGAACAAATATTGAGCGGTAATCTAGAAGCATTTCAAGCATTATTTTATCTTATAATAATGATTGCTTTGTATTCAATTGCAATATACCACTTTTATAGACACGCTGCAAGAAGAGATTGTTTTAAACCAAGCTGTAGAAAACATTCAAAACTAGTTGGTCTTTGCAAGTATTTTTTCTTATTTCCTTTTGTTGCAATTTTCTTTTTTTTAGGGTTTTCTTTAATTCTTATATCTCTTACTAAAGAAAGTTCATATGATGTTTCAGGAATATTGTCACTTTCATTTGCAATAATAGTGACTATTAGAATTACTGCTTATTACACTGAGGACCTTTCAAAAGATGTTTCAAAAATGCTGCCATTTGCCGTCCTTGGTGTTTTTTTGGTAGATTCAACTTATTTTTCAATAGGAAAAGTAATGGACAGAATAAGCACACTACCAGAATATGTGAATATAATCATACAGTTTATAATACTCATAATAATAGTAGAGTGGATACTAAGATTAGGGCTCAACCTTCGTTACATGTTTTTTCCAAAAAAAGGAGATGTATCCCTAGAAAAGGTATAAACGGTCGTATTATAGATATTATTTAATTAATTATTTATAATGGGAAAAGATTCCTAATCTAGAAATATTTTGTGAGGAGGAAAAAAAATGTTTGAACTAGGTTCTTTCTGTTTTTCAGGAATAATAATGCTAGTGTTTTTCCTGGTTTTTATATTCTTAATAGGAATAAGAATTGTTAGACCAAGAGAAAAAGGTCTTATTGAAAGACTGGGTAAATACAAGAGAACAGCAGACCAAGGTTTTCATTGGATAATACCTGTGATAGATAGAATGATTAAAGTAGATATCACAGAAAACATGGTAGATGTAGAGCCACAAAAAATCATTACAAAGGATGATTTGAATGCAACGGTTGATGCAGTTGTATATTTCCGTGTAGTAGATCCGATGAAGTCAATTTATAAAGCACAAAACTACCGTGCACAGATTACAAGTCTTGCTAGAACTACTCTAAGAGACATCATCGGTAAAATGACTCTTACTGAGGCAAACAGTAAACGTGATACTCTAAATGCAATTCTCGAACAAGAACTCGACAAGCAAACCGATGCTTGGGGAATTGATGTAATAAGAGTTGAGCTTCAAAGAATCGAGCCACCACCAGATGTACAAGAAGCGATGAACAAAGTTGTAATTGCAGAGCGTGACAAAAAAGCTGCAATTGATTTTGCAACAGCAACAGAGACGAAAGCAGATGGTGAACGACGTGCAGAAATCAAAAAAGCAGAAGGTAAAAAACAGGGTTTAATACTTGAAGCAGAAGGAGAAGCGCAAGCAATAATTCAAGTTGCAAAAGCAGAAGCAGAACAGATTCAAAGGGTAAATACCGCAATTCAAGAATACTTCAAAAACGAAGCACAGATCTATAAAAAACTTGAAACAGTTGAAAGATCTCTCAGAGACGGTACAAAATACGTAATAGATCCAAATACAGAAATTACCAATGTTATCGCTGAAAGCATGGCAGGAATAATACCTGTTGAAAAGAAAGAAACAAAGAAGAAATAAAAACACTTTCTTTTCTCTAAATTTTTTTTATAAAATTTATTAGCTGGTTTTAAAATATGAGCAATATAGTAGATTTAATGCTAAAAGATCATCTACGATTACTTTCTTTATTAACAAGGTTAGAAAGAACCGATGAAAAAGATGTGAATTTAAAATATAAAAAATTTGAAACTTTTAAATGGGAAGTTGAAAAACATTTCTTTTTAGAAGAAAAAACAATTTTTTCAAAATTTGCTACTAAAAAAGAGGAAGTAAAAACATATAATTTATACATAGAACTAGTCAAACAACATGAAAAAATATTGAATTTATTAGATGAAATTAAAAAACAAATAATGCAAGGTTTTAAACCAGATATTATTAACATACGAGATCTTTTAATTAATCATCAGAAATTTGAAGAGAATTTAATTTATCCAAAGCTTAACGAAGAACTTGATGAAAATGAAAAGATAAAAATTTTAAATCGAGTAGAGGGAATAATTCAGATATAATACTTTCAATTAACCTGCCGTTATACTTTATATAAAAGATATGAATACTGTTTTTCAATCTGTTAAATAATAAATTGATAGAAAGAATTAACAATAGTTAATTTATGTCGGTTTGCTATTCGGGGGCAAAAATTGAAAAACTTAATAATAAAAGGGGCAAGAGAGCACAATCTCAAAAACATAAATATAGAACTTCCTAGAGATAAATTCATAGTAATCACGGGCCTTTCGGGCAGTGGCAAGTCCACTCTTGCATTTGATACAATTTATGCAGAAGGACAAAGAAGATATGTAGAATCTCTTTCTGCCTATGCTCGACAGTTTCTAGGACTTATGAATAAGCCTGATGTTGACAGCATAGATGGTCTTTCGCCTGCGATTTCAATAGAGCAGAAATCAACTTCAAAAAACCCTCGAAGCACAGTTGGAACAATTACAGAAATTTATGATTATTTAAGGCTTTTATATGCTCGTGTGGGAACACCATATTGTCCCAAGCATAACGTTAAAATCGAGTCACAAAGCCCTGAAAGAATTGCAAATAAAGTAATCGAGGAGTTCAATGGAACAATTACCATTCTTTCACCAATAGTGCGTCAGAAAAAAGGAACATACGAGCAACTCTTCAAAGATTTAAACAAAGAAGGATACACAAGAGTAAGAGTCAACAAAGCAATATATAGAACAGAAGAAGAAATTAAACTAGACCGGTACAAAAAACATGACATAGAACTTGTAATAGATAGAATCAAAACAACTGATAAAAGCAGACTTTCTGAAGCATGTGAAAACGCCTTGAAAAAATCAGATGGGCTTTTAATCGTTCTTGACCATGAAGGAAAAGAAAAACTGTACTCTTCAAAAATGGCATGTCCTATATGCGGCATGGTATTTGAAGAGCTTCAACCGCGTATGTTTTCATTTAACAGTCCTTTTGGTGCCTGTGAAAAATGTCACGGTCTTGGTATTAGAATGGATTTTGATCCGGAGCTTATAATTCCTGATAGCAATCTTTCACTTGCAGATGGCGCAATAAAACTTTACAGCAATGTAATGGATGGCTGGAGGATAAAGTTTTTAGGATCTGTTGCAAAACATTATGGTTTTGATATTTTCACACCAATTAAGAATCTTACAGAGGAGCAATACAATGTTTTAATGTACGGCTCTGATGAAAGAATAAAGTTTAATATGACTACTAGAAACGGAGATTCACAGTGGTCAGGTAAAGGAAACTGGGAAGGACTTATACCTCAGTCTGAAAGACTTTACAAACAGACTAAATCAGATTACAGAAGAAAAGAACTTGAGCGTTTCATGAGAATAAGTCCGTGTCCCGAGTGTGAGGGTAAAAGACTCAAAAACAAAGTTCTCTCTGTAAAAATTGCCGAAAAATCAATAGTTGATATTACAGACATGTCAATTAAGAACTGTATTTCTTTTTTTAAAACTATTATCTTGTCAAAAAAACAGGAAGAAATTGCTTGGCAGATTTTAAAAGAAATACGTGAACGTCTTGATTTTTTAGATAAAGTTGGTCTTAATTATTTAACACTATCACGAAATGCAGGAACTCTTTCTGGGGGGGAAGCACAGAGAATTCGTCTTGCAACACAGATTGGTTCAAATCTTATGGGTGTCTTGTATATTCTTGACGAGCCAAGTATCGGGCTTCATCAGAGAGATAACAAAAAACTAATTGATACTCTTCACAGACTAAGAGACCTTGGAAATACACTTATCGTAGTCGAGCATGATGAGGAAACTATCAGATGCGCAGATCAAGTAGTTGATATGGGGCCGGGTGCGGGTCTTCATGGAGGTAAAATCATTGCCCAGGGGACACCTAAAGAAATTGAAAAAAATCCAGCATCAATTACCGGAAAATATCTTTCAGGAAAACTTCAGATTGATTTACCAGAAAAAAGAAGATATTCAAAAAGATATATAAATATATATGGATGTCGGGAGCATAACCTGAAAAACATAGACGTGAAAATACCAATAGGAGTTTTTACAACAATCACCGGTGTTTCAGGAAGTGGTAAATCAACACTAATTTATGATATAGTTTACAGAGGAATGATGAGAAAGCTTCACAACTCTAAAGAAAACCCAGGAGACCACGACACAATCGAACTTGATGAAAACATAGACAAAGTAATAGTAATAGATCAAAGCCCAATAGGAAAAACTCCAAGAAGCAATCCTGCCACTTATACAAAAGTCTTTGATGAAATAAGAAAGATATTTGCAAGAACAAAAGAAGCAAAAACACGTGGATACAAACCAGGAAGATTCTCATTTAACGTTCGAGGAGGCAGATGCGAAGCATGCAGAGGAGACGGACTTATAAAAATTGAAATGAACTTCTTACCAGACATATACATCCAGTGCGAAGAATGCAAGGGAAAAAGATACAATAAAGAAACGCTAGAAGTAACCTACAAAGGAAAAACAATAGCAGATGTACTTGATATGAGTGTAGAAGAAGCACTAGAGCTTTTCAAAAACATTCCAAGAATTAAAAGAAAACTTCAAACACTTTCACAAGTAGGACTGGAGTACATCAAACTAGGTCAGAGTTCTACCACTCTTTCTGGAGGAGAAGCACAAAGAATAAAGCTTACAAGAGAACTATCAAAAAGAAGTACTGGAAGAACTCTTTATCTTTTAGACGAACCCACAACAGGCCTTCATTTCCATGATGTAAAAAAACTAATTGATGTTTTAAACAGTCTTGTAGAAAAGGGAAACTCAGTAGTGATAATTGAGCATAATTTAGAAGTAATAAAATCAGCAGATCATATCATCGATTTGGGTCCTGAAGGAGGAGAGTTAGGTGGACAAATTGTAGCAGAAGGATCTCCTGAACAAGTAGCTGGTGTTAAAAAAAGCTACACTGGACAGATTTTAAAACCAATTCTTAAAAAGGAAATTAAAAATGCTTAACTTAAGCAACATTCCCAATAACCCAGGATGCTATCTTTTCAAGGATAAAAAAGATAGAATAATTTATATTGGCAAAGCAAAGAATCTTAAAAAAAGAGTCAACTCTTATCAAAATAAAAAGGATTTAGATTCTAAAACTCGCGTGATGCTTTCTCACGCAAAAAGCATTGATTTTGTAGTAACTGACAACGAAGTAGAGTCACTTATTTTAGAAAACACTCTTATAAAAAAACATCAACCCAGATACAACATAAGAATGAAGGATGCAAAAAGCCATGCATATCTTCTTCTTACAAAAGAAGAATATCCGCGTGTTGTAATTGACAGGAGAAAAGCAGGGAAGGGAAAATTTTATGGGCCATTTGTAAGCGGACATGAAAGAGACTATGTTCTTCATTTTTTAAGAAAAACATTTAAGCTTAGAACATGCAAGAAAATGCCTAAAAGACCTTGTCTTCGCCATCACATAAATTTGTGTGATGCCCCCTGCATCGGCAATATCTCAAAGAAAGAGTATAATCAAAAGATTTCAAAAGTAAAAATGGTTCTCTCAGGAAAAACCGGAAAACTAGTAGAAAAGCTAGAATGTGATATGAAAAGGTTTTCCAACAAAAAAATGTTTGAACAAGCAATGATAGTACGTGATGAGATAAATGCAGTTGAGCACTTATCTGAAAGACAAAAAATGCAGCGGGAGAAAAAATACAACGAGGACATTATAAATTATGAGATAAAAGATAACAAAGTATATCTTATGCTCTTCAATATTTACAAAGGTACTCTTTCTAACAAATCCGAATTTGTATTTGACTACAATGATGATTTCTTTGAAGAATTTATAGTTCAATATTATAGTGAAAATGCTGTTCCAAAAGAACTTATTATTCCTGAGAGCGTATCTGATTCAATACAAGACTTTCTAACAGATGAGAAAAAAAGCAAAGTAAAGATTACTATTCCTAAGAAAGGAGAGAAAAAACAGCTTTTAAAACTTGTTTTAAAAAATATAGAAATTATGTTTTTTGCAAATCTTGACAAGGTTAAAATCCTTAAGACAAAGCTTCATCTTCAGGAGGAACCATCAGTAATTGAGTGTTTTGACATAAGTCATATTTCAGGGACTTCTATGGTTGGTTCCATGGTTCAGTTCAGAAATGGAAAACCAGATAAGAATAATTACAGAAGGTTTAGAATAAGAACTGTTGAAAAGATAGACGATACAGCAGCCATTGCAGAGGTAGTAAAAAGAAGATATACAAGACTTAAAAATGAAGATGAAGATTTTCCAAACTTAGTTATGATTGATGGAGGAAGAGGACAGCTTAACTATGCTTTAGAGGAACTTAAAAAACTAAATATAAAGATACCAATAATTGCAATCGCTAAAAGATATGAAGAAATATATATACCAGGATATATGAAACCAGTTCGCTTACCAAAAAAAGACAAAGCACTTCACTTTATACAAGAAATAAGAAACGAAGCACACAGATTTGCAATAAAATACAACAGACTTCTCAGAAGAAAGGAGGCAATAAAATGACCAATAAATTCAAACTTGTAACAAATATGAAACCAAAAGGATCTCAGCCTGATGCAATAACAAAACTTGCAGAAGGATTTGAAAGCAACATAGATTACCAGACTCTACTGGGTGTTACAGGTAGCGGCAAGACTTTTACAATGGCAAATGTAATAGAAAAAGTACAAAAACCAACCCTTGTACTTGCACACAACAAGACCCTTGCAGCACAGCTTTTCTCAGAATTCAAAGAACTCTTTCCAAAAAACCGTGTAGAATATTTTGTATCTTATTATGATTATTATCAACCCGAGTCATACATTCCTGAAAAAGACATGTACATAGAAAAAGATGCGGATGTAAACCCAAAAATCGAGCAGATGAGACTTTCTGCCACAGCCTCTGTTTTAGACAGACCCGACACGATTGTTGTTGCATCTGTATCCTGTATATATAACGTGGGAGACCCTAATGAATACAAAAAACTTGGTTATGAGATTAGAAAAGAAAATAATGTTGACAGAAAAGAAATACTCGAACACTTAGTAGATATGCAATACGAGCGAAATGACATCGACCTCAAACCCGGATGTTTTAGAGTAAAAGGAGAAACAATTGACCTAGTACCAGGCTATTATGATAACATAATTCGAATTGAAATGTTTGGAGACGAGATAGAAAAGATAAGAGAAATCGATAAAGTTACAGGAGACATAAAAGACGAGTTTGAATATATCTATATTTATCCTGCCAAGCATTTTGTAATAGGTGAAGAGAAAAGAAAAAAAGCAGTAGAATCTATCAAGCAAGAACTTGAAGAAATTCTGCCATCACTTGATATGTTTGAGCGTCACAGACTCAAACAAAGAACTCTTTATGATATTGAAATGATAGAAGAAACAGGTTTTTGCAAAGGAATAGAGAATTATTCACGACATATGGATGATCGTAAACCCGGCGAAAAACCATATTGTTTTCTTGATTACTTCCCAGATGATTTTCTTCTCTTTATCGACGAAAGCCACAGAACCATTCCACAAGTACATGGAATGTATCATGGAGATTATTCTCGTAAAAAAACACTAATAGATTATGGATTCAGACTACCAAGCGCCCTTGATAACAGACCCTTGAAATTTCATGAGTTTGAAAAATACATGAAAAACGTGGTATTTGTATCAGCAACACCCGCCGACTATGAGCTTGGTATTTCAAATCAAGTTGTCGAACAAATCATAAGACCTACAGGCCTTGTTGACCCACCATGTGAAATACGACCAATTAAAAATCAGATTCATGATTTAATAAGAGAAATAAATAAAACCATAAAACAAGGACATAGGGTCCTTGTAACTACTCTTACAAAAAGACTTGCGGAAGAACTCTCAGAGTTTCTCGCGGAAAAAAACATAAAAACACGTTATCTTCACTCAGAAATAGATACACTCGAGCGCTCAGAGTTGATAAGACAATTGCGCCTTGGAACTTTTGATGTTTTGGTTGGAATAAATCTTCTGCGAGAAGGAATTGATATCCCGGAGATTGGTTTTATTGGAATTCTTGATGCAGACAAAGAAGGCTTCTTACGTGATGAAAAAAGTCTTATTCAGATAATTGGAAGAGCTGCAAGAAATGTTGATTCCAAGGTAGTTTTATATGCCGATAAAAAAACTAATTCGATAAAAAGAGCACTTGAAGAGACGAATCGTCGTCGCAGCATGCAACTTGAATACAACAAAAAACACAATATCAATCCCGAGACAATAATAAAGCCAATAAAAGAAAAAGTAGTAGAAATCAAAGATATAAAACACATACCAAAAAAAGACATTCCAGATATGATAGTTGACCTTGAACTCAAGATGAAAGAAGCAGCAGACAATTTAGAGTTTGAAAAAGCAATTATGATAAGAGATAAAATAAACAGATTCAAGCAAGAACTTCAAAAATAATTTTTTAAGTTTTGACATTTTGACACGATGGTTTTATATACATATAGTGACACAGAGTATCATGGTAAGGATGGTAAATAAAAAGAGTCAACAAAAAGGTGAAGTGGACAATTGGCTGTACTATATTGAACTTTTAAACCAACGCAATCATCACAAAAAATAATTGTTTTGCCATCTGCCAAAAAGACAAGAGAAGGGATAAAAAATATGGTTAATAAATGTATAAATAGATTAATCGGAAAGAAATGCAAGATTGTAGCAAGAGAACCCGGAGAAAAAAACCCTTTTACAATATCTGGTATACTAACTGAGTTTGATGACAAAAATGGTTTTTTGATAATTGAATCAAAAAAAGGAACTGGCTGTATAAATATTTCAACTGTTGAAGCTATTAAGCCAAGATAAAAATATTATTCAAAACTTTTTATAGTATGAACTAATTCAGGCCGCCGAACCCTAATGAAAAATATAAAAAAAGAACATGTCGCACTATTGCTGGTATCAGTCGGATGGTTCCTGATTCTCTCAGGTAGATACAGCATATCTTCTCTTCTTGTAAACATAGAAAACGAACTTGGAATAGGACATACTGAAGCAGGAATTGCACTTTCAGCGATGTGGCTTTTTTATGGTTTGATGCAATTTCCATCAGGAATATTTTCAGATATAAAAGGCAGAAAAATAAGTATAATTCTTTCAATGACTGTTTTTTCATTTGCATATCTAATGTTGGGTTTTTCAGTTCATTATGTAATGTTTTTCTTCTCAGTAATACTTCTTGGGATGAGCACAGGAGGATATCCCACTGTTGGAATTGCAATGCTTACAGATATTTTTAAAGAAAAACGTGGAAAAGCATTAGGAATTCACTCAAGTGCAGGCTCGCTTGCAGGAGTAGCACCAATAATTGCATCTATTATTGCAGCATTTTATGACTGGAGATTGTTTTTCATTATATGGGCAGCAATAAGTTTTGTTGCAATGCTTGTTTTTTTGAGAAAAACATGGGAATCAACTACACTTCCACCCCAAGTTTCATTAAAAGAAAGAGTAATGGATGGTTTTTCTGTTTTTAAATTTAAAAAAATATGGTTATTTTTCTTTGTAAATCTTTCACTTGCTTTTTCATGGATAGGATACATGTCATTTTATCCTACTTACCTGATTGAGGGTAAAGGATTTAGCGAAATACAGGCAGGCCTTGCCCTTGCCGTACTTGCTACCAGTGGCCTTTTATTAAAACCAATAATTGGTAGTCTTTCTGACAAACACAATAAAAAATTGATAATTTTTATTTTAACACTTCTTTCTGCAAGTGGAACACTGCTTCTTGTTTTTGCAGAATTTTTACCACTTATTTTCTTAATTAGTTTCTTACTTTCATTTACAAGTGGAGCATTTCCCGTAATATCTTCATATCTAATGGATCAATGGGGTGAAAAGGGAAGAGGTGGAAAACTTGGTTTTTACAGATCACAAATTATACTATTTGGAAGTCCAATATCAGCATATATCGGTTTTACCGCAAGCAGATATGGTTTCTGGCTTCCATTTTTGACTATTTCTGCTATATTATTCACATCTTCTACTGTTATGATGATAAGTATACTTTTAGATAGAAATAGAGAAAAAAATAAAAAAGTAGATGGATGAAAATTATATTATTTCATCTATCATTGGAACTAATTGTTTATCCTTAAATCCTCTCTGTTGCATAGCACCAGATGGACAACTTGCGACACATGCGCCACATCCCATACAAAGTGCTTCATTTACCTTTGCATGAGTAGTTCCATCTTTTTCTTTTACAAGCTCTATTGCACTATATGGACAAACCGTAATACATGTTCCACAACCAGAGCATAATTCTTCTGTAACAAATGATACTTGAGGCTCTGCTTCAAGTTCTTTTTGAGATAATATATTTGCAGCTCTAGCAGCCGCTGCACTTGCTTGTGCAACTGTGTCTTGTATATCCTTTGGTGCCTGACAGCATCCTGCAATAAATATACCATTTGTCGCAGTATCAACTGGTTTTAGTTTTGGATGAGCTTCTAGTAAAAAGCCGTCTGCGCCTTTTGAAATACGAAGTATTTTTGATATTTCCTCAGAGTCATCTCTTGCTACAAGTGCTGGTACTATTACCACAAGATCTGTTTTTATTTCAAAGAGCTTGTTTGTAGTTGTATCAAAAATATCAATTGTAAGATTGTCACCCATGTTTCTTACTTCAGAGGGTCTACCCCTAAACATGTTTGTATTCATACCACGAATTTTTCTATAAAACTCTTCGTATCCTTTTCCAAAGCTACGTATATCTGTGTAGCATATGTTCATTTCAACTTCATCGCCAAGTTTTTCTTTTAGAAGGTATACTTGCTTAAGTGCACTCATGCAACCTATACGACAGCACCATGAACACTCGTTTTCATCACGAGAGCCAGCACAAAGAACATATGTGATACTCTTTGGTTTTTCACCATTCGAGGGTTTTATTATTTCACCCATTGTAGGGCCTGATGAATTAATGAGGCGCTCCATTTGCATGCTTGTAATAACATCATCTGAATGTGCAGATCCATACTCATACATGCTTTCAGGATCAAGTAAATCATAACCAGTTGCGACAACAATTGCTCCGACCTTCAATTCGAGTTCTTCATCTTTTTGTTTGAAGTCTATTGCACCTGCCTCGCATGCTTCTACACAAAGAGCTCCTTTTCCACATTTGCCTTTTGTAAGCATCAGGCAACTGTTTGGATCAATTGTACATTTTAGTGGCACTGCCTGTGGAAATGGCATGTAAATCGCACTTCTCTTGCCAATGCCTTCATCAAATTCAGATACAACATGTCCTTTCATTCGACATGCATCAACACAGTCTCCACAGCCTGTACATTTATTCATATCTACATATCGTGCTTTCTTTTTGATTTTAACATTATAGTTTCCAATGCTCCCCTCAACACCAGTGACTTCCGAATATGTCAGAAGTTCGATGTTTTTATGATTCAACACTTCCATCATCTTTGGTGTAAGTATACATCCACTGCAGTCAAGAGTTGGAAAAGTCTTGTCAAGCTGAGCCATTCGACCACCAAGACTAGGGCTTTTTTCAACAAGATAAACTTTGTGTCCCTGATCTGCAAGGTCAAGTGAAGATTGAATTCCTGCAATACCTCCACCAATCACTAGTGCCTCAGGTGTTACATTTATCTTTGATTTTTCAAGTGGCTCTAAAAGTTTTGCTTTTGCAACAGCAGCTCTGACGAGTGCTTTTGCTTTTTCAGTGGCTTGCGCTTTATCATCATGTGCCCAACTGCACTGCTCACGAATATTTGCAATCTCAAGGTTAAAAGCATTTACACCACCTGCTTCTACTACTCCTCTGAAAGTGTGCTCATGCATACGAGGGCTACAGCAGGCAATTACGACACTGTCTAGTTTGTTTTTCTTAATCGAGTCTTTTATCAGATTTGCTCCTACATCAGAGCACATATATTTGTAATCCTTACTAATAGATACACCGTCAAGTTTTTTTGCATAATCTACCAGTTTTTTGACATCGACCATTTGAGAAATATTAATTCCACAGTGGCAAACGAATACTCCAATTTTGTTACCCATCTTATTTACCCCCTGTGACTTTTTCAACTGGGCTAAGATTCAAATCTAGACCTAGTTTTTCTTTTGAAATTCCAAAGGAAAGACCAATCATCTGCGTAAGGTAGAGTACTGGAACGTCTAGTTTTGCAGCAACTGTTTCACCTGCTTTTGTTTGTTTTGAATCATATTGTCTGTGGCACCATGGACATGTATCAATAAATGCATCAAATTTTTGTTCTTGTACGCGTTGGAGCTTCTGACCTGTTTTTGTAAGAGCAGATTCTGGAAGATTAGCATTTAAAAGACCTCCACAGCAGTCTAGTTTTTCTGAATAGTATTCTGGTTTTGCACCAATTGCCGTAAGTATTTCCTCCATTTTTTGTGGGTTTTCTGAATCATCAGGTCTTCCTATTTCACTAGGTCGTATCAAGTGACAACCATAGTGTGTTGCAACTTTTATGTCTTTTAGTTGTTTTTTGACTTTCTTTTTTATTTTGTCAACACCAACAACTTTGTAAAGGATATCAAGTATGCTTAAAACATCAGATTTTCCAGTGTAGTTTAGTCCTTCATCGGCTAAGAATTTGTTTACCCTCTCGTTCATTTTAGGATCTGTATCAAGAATACGTTTTGCATCAGTAAGTGCCATATGACACATTGGACATGGTGCAAAAATATCAAGCCCTTCTTTTTCTGCAATTGCAATGTTTCTTGCAGAAAGAGTAAGAGTCATCATTTGATTAACGCTTTTAATAGGTTCACCGCAGCATGAGAAATTTTTGACATCTACAAGTTCTATACCAAGCTCTGGCATTACTTCCCTGATACTCATCTCATATGCGTATTGTTCGGTAGGCATTACACATCCGGGATAAAGAGCATATTTTTTCATGTTTTACACCTTCTCCACTGCAAGTTTTGAAAGCATTCCCATGAATTTTGCAGGATCTTTTGGTTTTGACATCTCGGGAAGTCCCAGGTCTGCTCGGTTCTTTGTTTTATTATCTCTAGTGTTTACACTTTTTATATCTTGCATAAGCCCTGTTGAAAGAACTGATTGGAGTAGTGCTGTATAATTTCCAGGTATTTGTTTTCCACTCGCAACAGCCATGTTTTTAAGAGCAAATATAACATCGACTGGTGCTATTTTTTGTGGACATCTTTCTCTGCATTTAAAACAGCTCATACAAGTCCAGATAATATCTGAGTTTACCATCTCATCTATGAGACCTCTTTTCAGGAGAGCAACCATCTTATGTGGCTCAAGTTCTAGTAGCTTATGTGCTTCGCATCCTGATGTACATTTTGCACACTGATAACAATATTCAGATACTTCCTCTTGAAGTCTGGTTAATCTTTCGTTTATTTCTTTCCTCTGAGCAATTTGAGATTCGCTCATTGATGTCAAGTCTGTAATGCTCATTAAATAACCCCCAATAATTAACGTTTGTTAATTATTTATACTTTTGCAAGTTTCTTATCTTAAGTCAATATATAAAATCTACTAAAATTTAAAAGAGTACATAAGTTTAATATGAGAGTTTCTTATGCCTCAAAAATATATGCATGGAATAGTATACCACGAAGACTACAACAAATACGACTTAGGAATAGAACATCCCTTAGTAGGAGACAAACCAAAAAGAACAATGGATCTTTTAAAAGAAAAAAACATGCTCAAAGATGTAAAAGAGTTTTTAGCAGAAAAAGCAACAGAGAAAGACATTTTAAGAGCACATTCACAAGAATATGTAAATAAAGTCAAGGCTTTAAGCAAAACAGGAGGCATGCTTGCAGCAGATACACCAGCCCCCATTGGAATATTTCAAACCGCAAGCATTGCAACAGGTGGAACTGTTCTTGCCGGGAAAAAACTCTTTGAAAAATATACTGTTATGTCAAATCCACTTGGAGGTTTTCATCACGCGGGAAGAAATTCATCCTCCGGATTTTGTTTCTTCAATGACATAGCAGTTGTAATTGAATACCTAAGAGAAAAAAACAAAATTGAAAGATTTGCAGTAGTCGATTTAGATGTACATCACGGTAATGGAACACAGGACATATACTGCAGAGACCCTACTGTTTTAAATATTTCATTTCACCAGGATGGAAAAACACTTTATCCCGGAACTGGAGCAGTCGATTTTATTGGAAAAGAAGAAGGAGAAGGATACACAATAAATTTACCGCTACCACCTGGAACTGGTACTGCAAGTTATCTTACAGCATTCAACGACATAGTACCACCATTACTAGAACAGTTCAAACCAGAAATAATCATATACCAATCAGGAGTAGATGCACATCATACTGACCCGCTAGCAGATTTATATCTTACATATCAAGCATATTTTTATCTTGCAAATAGCATGCTAAAACTTTCAAAAGAAATGTGTAACAAGCTTTTGGTATTATTTGGCGGAGGATATAATAGCGACTCAAGTATTGTATCATACTATAATGTAATGTGTGGGCTACTCGAGCTTGAACATTACGCAAAAGAACAAGATAATTTCTCCCATCAAAAGTCAAATGTCGTAAAAAACCAGGTTTCAAAGCTCCAAAATATCCTAAAACCGCATTGGAGTCTGTAATATAAACTTTTTCTATCGACGATAACTTAATTAACATCGTTTAATATGCCCACATCAACCTCATAAATATAAAAAAAGGAGGCGGTCAAAACGGGCGTAGAATATCTTGATAAAGTATTTAAGCCAAAGAGTATCGCAGTAATAGGTGCAAGTGATAGAGTAGGTTCTGCAGGATACCGTATTTTTAGAAATCTTATTGGATCTGGTTTTGAAGGAGTAGTATACCCTGTTAACCCCAAAAAAGAAAGCATTCAGGGTGTACAGGCATACAAAGACATAAACGAGGTCCCAAAAGTAGTAGATTTAGCAATAATTGTAACTCCTTCAAAAGTAGTGTTAGATGTTGTAGAGCAATGCGGAAAGAAAGGAATCCATGGAATACTAATTATCTCAGCAGGCTTTAAAGAAATCGGCGAGGAAGGCAAAAAACTCGAGCAAAGATTACTTGACATCAAAGAGAAATATAAACTTAGAATAGTTGGTCCCAACTGCGTAGGTTTCATACTTCCTTATCTTAATCTTAACGCAACATTTGCAGGTTCAATGCCTGATAAAGGAAACATTGCATTATTTTCACAGAGTGGAGCAGTATGCGGCGCAATTCTTGACTGGGCGAAATCTTCAAAAGTAGGATTCAGCTCATTTGTATCAGTAGGATCTATGGCTGATGTAGACTTCGGAGATTTAATAGATTACTTTGGAAGAGATGCACATACCCGAAGTATTGTTTTGTACGTAGAATCAATTACTGATGCTCGTAAATTTATGAGCGCATCAAGACACTTTGCACGCTCAAAGCCAATTGTTGTAATAAAATCAGGAAGGTTTAAGGAAGGTGCAAAAGCAGCATCATCACACACTGGTGCAATGGCTGGTGAAGACTATATTTATGATGCAGCATTCAAACGAGCAGGTGTCGTTCGTGTAAAATACATATCTGATCTTTTCAACTGCTCATCAATTCTTGCAAAGCAACCTAGACCCACTGGCAGAAACCTTGCAATAATTACTAATGCAGGTGGCCCCGGAGTTCTTGCAACAGACGCCATTGTTGAAAAAGGAGGAAAACTGGCAGAACTTTCCAAAGAAACAATGGGAGAGCTAAACAGTTTCTTACCAACTCACTGGAGTAAAGCAAATCCAATAGACATCATCGGAGATTCCGATGAAAAAGTATATGATAAAACAATTCAAGTATGTCTCAAGGACAAAAATATAGATGGCATTCTAATAATATGTGTTCCACAAGTAGTAGCAGATCCAAAGAGACTTGCTGACAGAATAATCGATCTTTCTAAAAAATCTACAAAACCAATTCTTACAAGTTTTCCAGGTGATGCAAGTGTACAGTATGCAAGACAACTATTAAATGATAACAATGTACCAACCTATTCTACTCCTGAAGAAGCGGTTGAGTCATACATGTATCTTTATAATTATGCAAGAAACCTAGAGCTTTTATACGAAACACCTGAAGAACGTGACATAAAACTATCCAAGGAAAACCAATCAAAACTAAAAGAAATCTTAAACAATGCATTAAAAGAAAAAAGAACTCTCTTAAATGAAGATGAAGCAAAAGAATTCATAGAATTCTACGGAATAAAAACCACAAAACCCATAGTTGCAAGAACAGAAGATGAAGCAGTAAAACTTGCTGAAAAAATAGGCTATCCTGTTGTTTTAAAAATCCATTCTAGAGATATATCCCATAAGAGCGACTCTGGAGGAGTAATGCTTAATTTAGACTGTGAAAAAAGTGTTAGAAAAGGATTTAAAACCATTATGAAAAACGTGAAAAAGAATGTACCAGATGCAAAAATTGAAGGTATTTCTGTTCAAATGATGGTAGAAAACAAAGGAGCAGAGTTCATACTTGGATCTAAAAAAGACCCAGTATTTGGCTCAATAATCCTCTTTGGCCTTGGCGGAATATTTACTGAACTGTTTAAGGATAGAGCAATTGGTTTTCCGCCATTAAACCAAGTACTTGCACAGCGCATTTTAGAAAAGACAAAGGCATACAAACTATTGAAAGGATATAGAAACATCCCCCCAGTAAACATGGAAAAAATGGAAGAAACAATGATTCGATTCTCACAGCTTATTGAGGACCATCCTGAAATTGCGGAAATCGATATAAACCCATTAATTGCAAAGGGTGACGACCTTGTTGCAGTTGATGCAAGAATAGTACTCGACCCTAAACCTGAGAAAAAACCTCATATGATAATCAGTAAATATCCAAGCAAGTATATTAAAAAGGCAAAACTCAAAGACGGATCAGAAGTACTCATGCGACCAATAAAACCAGAGGATGAAATGCTCTGGCTTGACATGTTCAAATCATTTTCAGAAGAATCAGTAAGGTTCAGATTTTTCAGACTAATCCGTGATACACCTCATGAAATGCGTATAAGATATTGTAATATTGACTATGACCGTGAAATAGGAATCGTAGGCGAATACAACGACAAAGGCAAAAGAAGAATACTAGGAGTGACACGCATCATTAAAACACCTGGCCGTGATGATGAGGTAGAATTTGCATTAATTGTAAGTGACGAGTGGCAGAGAAAAGGACTAGGCTCGGAATTCCTCGACTTTACAATAGAAATTGCAGAAGATATGGGTGTAAAAAAGATTTATGGAACAGTTCTAAAAGACAACCACCCGATGATTACATTATGTAAAGAAAAAGGATTTAAGATAATGGAAGGAGAACCTGGAGAGTATCACGTAGAATATAATTTATAAACCATCATTTAATTTATATCGGGTAATATGAAAATCTCAATGAAATATGGTAATGAAAAAATCGATTTAGAAACAAATGAGCAGGTTGAAGTCTTAAAACCCAAAAAAAATGAATTAGAAAGTGAAACAGACATACTAGAAAAAGCATTTCAAAATCCAATAAACAAAGAAAGCTTTGAAGAATTTGCATCAGCATCTGAAAAAATATTGATAATTGTAAACGATGCGACCCGACCTACACCTACTGCTAGAGTTCTTGATTATCTAAGCCCAATTCTTTTGAATCATCCTGACGTAGCATTTATTGTAGCATGCGGCTCACACAGAGCACCTACAGAAGACGAATTTGAACAAATTTTTGGAAATTGCTACAAAGAATTCAAAGATAAAATATTTGTTCATGACGCAGAAAACAAAGATGAGATAGAATTTATTGGAAAAACAAGTAGCGGCAACAAAATAGGCTTTAATAAAAAGGTTTTTGAATACAAAAATGTAGTTGCAATAAACAGTGTAGAGCCACATTATTTCGCAGGCTATACTGGGGGAAGAAAGTCTTTTTTACCAGGCGTTGCAGCATATGAAACGATAGAGTTTAATCATACTTCGGCACTTGAAAAAGAAGCATGCGGACTTGCACTTAAAGGCAATCCCGTAAATGAAGACATGATGGAATCCGTTGATCTTTTAAAAGAAAAAATAAATATTTTCTCAATTCAAATTGTTTTAACACCTTCAGGAGAAACATATAATGTTACAACCGGAAATATTCATGATTCTTTTCTAAAAGCAGTTGAATATTCAAAACAGATTTCATGCATAAAACTAAAAGAAAAAGGAAACATCGTAGTAACAGTTGCGCCACCCCCTCTTGATATAAATCTTTACCAGTCTCAAAAAGCACTTGAAAACGGTAAACTTGCACTTGAAGAGGATGGGATTATTATTCTTTATTCACAATGTCCTAAAGGAATAGGGCCTGAAAAATTTATGAATCTTCTAAGCTCTGAAGACACACCGGAAAAAGTACTTGGTAAAATAAAAGAAGGGTATAAACTAGGATATCATAAGGCTGCAAAAATCGCTGAGCTTTCATGCAGAGCAGATATTTGGGCAGTAACAAGAATAGACGAAGAGCAGATTAAACAGGCTTTTATGAACCCATATAAAGACTTACAAAAGGCACTTGATGACGCAGTTATTGAAATTAAAAATAGGGGAGACATCCCAAAAATAGTTATTCTTCCTTCAGGAAGTCTTACAGTTCCTTTTATTTCAAACTGTTAATTTTATCAATTATTTTCCTTAAGTTTTCATCAATAGAGCTTTCAATTTCAGCAGTAAGATCACATCCAAGGCCCATATCTTTTGGTTGAATACCAAAAATATAAATTTTTTCTGGAATCTCATTTAACCGTTCCGACATACTAATTATTTTTAAAAAATCATTTTCGTGTGTAGAAAAACTTATTTTGACTTTTTTGCTGATTACATCTTCTTTTTCAAAAAACCTAAGCTCCCCTGGTTTTCCACCAAATTCTACTGCATCTATCATAAAAACTACATCAAAATCAGCAAGATAATGTAGTAGCACCATTCCGCCCAGGCCGCCTTCAATGAGCTCAATTCCTTCAGGCAGTTCTTGTTTTTTTTCTTTTAATTTTTCAATTAAAACAAGACCTAATGAATCGTCTTTTCTAAGCGTATTTCCTATTCCAATTATTGCTGTTTTTTTCATGAGATTTAAACAAATTTTACATCCAAATAGTGAGTACTACAGGATATACATGGGTCATATGCACGTACTAGCATTTCAAGTGTAAGCTCTATTTCTTTTTCAGATTTATCAAGAATTTGTGGAACTAAATCTTCCATATCATGTTGTATATTTGCATGATTTTGGTTAGTTGGAATTATACAAT
>CAZQXW010000015.1:0-43231 GCA_964597365.1 uncultured Thermoplasmatales archaeon
CTCCTTTGAGTTGTTCTTTTAATAATTTATTAATATCATCCCATTTAGTATTATTATTCCAATTTTCTCTTATTTCAAATATTAATTTATCAATTAATTCTTTCTGTGCTTGTTTCCAAAAATATATTAAAAACAATAATTCACTTTCAGGAAGATAAGAACAATATTTTATATTATTTGTTCCTTTTTTTATAAAATTTGATGTAAACCAATTAGTTCTTATTAATCTTATCTTCTTTCCGACTTCACTTTCATTAATTTCTATTTCTTCATCTTTCATTTTTCATCTCCTTTAAGTTGTTCTTTACATTTTTTCCATACTTGCATTAAACAAGTTTCTTCAAAATAACTATCAGTTTCATCTATTTTAATTTGATGAAATTCATTACAAAATTTATGTTCTTCTAACCAAAGCATAACTTTTTGGTAACTTTCTTTCTGTGCTTGTTTCCGAATCTCTGGTTCAATAACTTCTCTAACTGTATTGATTAGTTCATTAATATCTTCTTCACACCCTTCGCAATCTCTCCAACCTTTGCAAGTCATCTCACAAGAGATAAATTCCTCTAACAAATCTTTTAGTTCTTCATATTTCATTGCTTTTCTTCTCCTTCTTTTATAGTTATAGTATAGTTATAATAATCTAACATCTCATACATTGGAGGTTTTAGATAATCCCTTCTTACATAAGTCCGTCCTGCATGTTCAAGCATATATCCAGTATCTCCTGCAAAATCTCTAAACTTTGCTTTCTTTTCTATTACTAAGTCTGTGGCATCTTCTAAAGATAATCTTAAAGGCGATCTCTCTGTCATCTGTTCTTCAATTCCCATTTCATTTATTATTTTCATTTTACGGTTTTTAAAAAACCTCCACAATATTTACATCTCATTGAACGAGAACTGTACTCATCATATATGCTACACATCATACATTGTTTTAATTGCTTAATTTCTATCATAGTTATCCCCTTTATTTCCTTTGGAAACTAATTCAGTTAGTTTATTAACTGCTGTTCCTAAATCTTGAATTGCTTTGATATGTGTTTGAATGTTATTAGCAAATAGTTCCTGATTAGCTGATACTCTTGCAATAGAATCTACTATAAATTCTGGAGTAAACCTTTCAAATTTTTGTATTCCATTAAAGAAGTTTTGAACCTTTTGATTGTCTGTAACTGCAGTATCTTTATGAACAGTTTCTGCTTCAGCTAAATTGAAAGAATCATCTATTAAAAACCATAAACCTTTTTCATTATATACTTTCAGCTTTTTCCCTTCTTTATTGTATTGTTTAGCTAGGGCATTATTCATTAAAGCATAGTGTTGGCGAGATACTTTAAATTTATACTTGCCATTTATCTTTAAATTGATTTTAAACTTATTTTCAATCCATTTTATAAGGTTTAATAAGTCATATATTACATAAGATTTAGATTCTTTTGCAGTTCTGGAAATGTAAGATTCTTTAGTTTGAATTATAATTGATTTTTTTGTAAGCTGAAGGGTTTTTGCTTTGTGCTTAAATTGTTGTCCTCTCTTATGTCCTCCTACAAAATATGGCTTATAAGATATCTTCTTTTTATTTAGGAAAGATTCTCTCTTATCCCAGTTTCTTATATTAGGAATTTTCAGCTTGAACATGAAGGCATGACCTCGCACAGAATCCGTATCAGTAGTAAGCTTAGATTTTAACCTATCACTACTGATTTTTTTAGTTTTTTTAAGTTCTTTTTTTGTATAAGGTTTAATAATTTCCCATGTTCCGTAACCTATTTTAGATATAAATCCGTTACTTTTCAAATAGCGTAAGTAATAAGAAATATTTTGTAGTGATATATTGTGTTTTTTAGAAATCTTAGTTGGATTTAACCCAGCTTTTATCTCTGAATATATAGTAAAGTTAAAATCTTTTTTTCTTACTGATTTTTTAACTTCTTTTTTAGTTGTTATCTTTCAACACCTCTAATTTAATTTCTAATTCATGAACTGGAATAAATTTGCATAATAATTTTTCAGTAAGTCCTAAACTAAAATTCAATATTGGAAACATTATCTTATCAATAATCTTTCCTATTTTTCCAATCTTTCCAGACTTTTTGTAAAGCGTATTTAATTTAATCTCTTTTATTCCAAAACTTGTTTTATCATTGTAATAATTATCTTTTTCTTTAAATTGATTGAAACTTAATGCTGAGTAATAACTTCTATGTGTTAAATCAATAACAGAACCAACATAAGACCAATGAGGCACTTTAATATGTATTATTCCCTTATGCTTTGATATTCTCCATAGTTCTTTTAATACATCTAATGGTTCTCTAAAATGCTCTATAATATGAGAAGCATAAATATAAGAAAAAGTGTTATCTTTGAAAGGATAAGGCATCTCTCTTAAATCGTGATACACTTCTGCTTTTAGATTTTTATTATAATCTATATTAATAAACCCTTCTTTATAATCCCTTCCAGAACCTAAATTCAATTTCATTTCTCAACCTCAACAAAAAGAGTTATGCTCTGGTCTTTTGTTCCAAAACTAAAGTGTTTTACTTTCTGTTTTAACCCTTTACTAAATAGCGTTTTTATTTCTTGTTTTGTTAGTTTGATTCTCTTTTCTATTCTCATTTCCACTCCTTGCAATTATACTCATGCTCCATGCACTCTATCAAATCTTTAAAGTGTTTGTTGCATTTAGGACAAACATAATTATACATTAATATTCCTCCCTTCTGCAAGACATTGAATACAATGAGATTTTCCTTTCTTATCCAAAACCATTAAAGTATTATGGATAGAACAATAATAATTACTATATACTGGCTCTATAGGATACTGTGGTTTTTTTACTTTCTTCTTTCTAAGAGATGGAGTTACTATATTAAAAGTATAGTAAATTATTGTTCCAATAATTGCGATTACTACAAAAAAAATAAGAAAGAAAGAAAGTGCTTTAGTTGCAATCTGCATTATCATTCTACTTTCTCAATTCCCAAAAATTCAGACATGCTCTTAGGTTTTCTTGCTACTGCAAGAGGTTTCATTTCTTTAATATCTGCTCCGTATTTGTTAATCCTATTTTGCTTAGCTTCTTGTCTTAGTTCATCTCTTGCAATACATCCTTTTGCTTCATATGAATTATCACACACTAAACAAGGTACTCCTTGATTGCTTCCACATTCACAATACTTAGCATCTTCAATATCTTTAAGCGTCTTTAGTTTAGTCATTGTTTCTCATCTCCTTCTTCCTCATGTTTAATTACACTAATATCAAAATTTAATCCTGTTGCGCTTTCTATTGCTTCCCTTACATTTTCTACAACATTTGCATTTATTGTTTCTGTTCCTGCTGCTTCTTCTGGAATAGTTACTTTTGCTTCAAGTCTTGGTCGTCTAAACAATGCGTCAGGTAAGTTTACTTCTAACAATAAAGCAATTTCGTTCCACTTCATTGCAGGTTTAGTTGTCCTTACTCTAACTGAACCTCGACTATTTACAATTAGCCATTGTTTTACTTTCATTATTCTCTCCATTTTTCAATATTTTCATTAAATTCTCTTCCATGTATATTACTTATATTTCTTGTATCTGCATAACCACATTTACATTTAAATTGATGAACTATATCTCCCTCCAATTCCTTTTCTGCTTTTTTAACTTCTGTCTCTGCTTCTTTCATTTCTTTGTTTACATCTTTCTGAACATCTTCAAGCTCTTTTTCAGCTTTCTTCTGTTCATTCTCTAAATTTGTTTGAATTCCCATAGTAAATAGTAGGGAGTTTGAGTTTATAAAGTTTTCTGATTTTTTAGAAGTTTGAGAAATGATTATAAGGAGATAGGGGATTCCTATCTCCTTTTCTCTTACAGGAATTCTTTGTCGGAACTTTTGTCAGGAGTAATATAATATGTATTTAGAAGTATATAAAAATATTGAAAAAAAAGGGCAAATGCCCTTTCTGGCGTTTGTAGTTTCAGTCACTTAGACTTACTGATTGAATCTCTTGGCTAGAATTACTATCAAGAAAATCATAGACAGCAAGACTACTGCAATTCCCACAATGATTATAATTCCTAACCATTCTGGAATTGTTTGAATTGCTACAAGGGTTTCATTAATGACATCTTTTGCTTCTGAATATGTTACGCTGTCATATACTTCTGCTAGGATTGCTGCAAGGATTGCAGTCAAAAAACCTACAACAAAAACACCGATAGCTAACATAATAAGCTGATTCATATTAAAACCAGAGACTTGTTTAGTGTCAGTTTTCATAGAGCTACCTCCAATTAAACAAAGTTAATTCTTATTTATAAATAATCGGACACAGCGTTTACTTAGTTTACTTTTTAGATAAATAAATAATTCCTCCAATAAAACATAAAGCACATATTCCAATAATTATTCCAGAGTGCATAATAGAAAGTAAGTTTATAAATCTTAAAGGAAGAATTGAAATCATTGTTGCAAATGAAGCTCCAGTAAGTGCTTGCCCAGCATCATCTTGTCTGTATAATATTGTGTAAAAAACACCTAAAAATATTACTAAAGCAAATCCCACACCCCAAAAGCTGTTAGTGTTTGCTTGAGTGTAATGCCATATAGCTATAATACCTTCTTCAGTCATATTGTGTTTTTGAACAAATGTTTGCCATGCCATTATTGATAACCCCTCCATAATTTATAGATTGCAATTATTAATGCTATAATAAATAATCCTATAGCAATTCCATATACAAAAGGAGGTATTGGAAGAAGTCCAGCAATTAAAACGGTTAAAGAGACTACTCCAATTTTTAAAACTTGACCTACTTGTATTAATGAAGTTAAAATATCAATTCCTTTTCCAGTTTCATAATCTTCTGGTTCTTGACCTAATGAAGCATTTTCCCATATAGAATAATTTCCTACAAAAGAAGTTATTGTTTTATTAAGTCCAGCAGATTTTAACTGATTTCCATATACAATATTTTCATCTATTGAATTCTCATTAGCCCAGATTAAACCTGTTGATATAGATAAAGAAATGATTGTTACAGAAAAAACTATAGTGAAAATTATTTCTTTAATTTCCATTATTTCCTTCCCCTCCTTGAAGTTATTACTTTAAACATAATGATTCCTCCCAATGCTGCAACGAAAGGAAGTGCAGTCCATACATTAACAATAGCAAGTCCTCCAATAAATACAAATCCTAATGCTCCAAAAATATAAACTCCGTTGTCATGTAATGCTCCAATAAGAACCATGCAACCAATTATGGCTGCAATTAGCAACCATGCAAAATCTCCCATAATTTCTACAAGCGTTTTATTGCTAAAATCTATTATTGAAGATGCAACATAATTATTTGTAGCTGTTGCATTTGATACAGTTACTACAACATAAAGAGATTCATTTTCAAATGATAATGGAGCTTGAACTGAAATGTTTCCAGCTGAAGCAGTCAATGATGTAGTATCTATTATTGTATCTTTAGCTGCTCCATAATCTTGTGAGTAAAGGGTCAAATTCATTGTTTGAATTGAGGTTAATTCAAAAGGCAATGAAACCTCTCGGTTATTTTTATTTACTTCTATTTTGTAAATTCCTTTTACATTCTCATAATTAGGGTCTTTTCCCTTAATTACATCTTTATCTCTAAGTGTTAAATAACAAGGTATAGTTTGGCATACTGCTTTATAATTATCTGAAGAATCGATAAGAGTTTCTTTATTATACATATTGAATTTATATACTGCATCTTCTTCCAATAAATGAATTGTTGTTACTCCTTTATCTTTTGTTTTTTCTCTTTCAACTATTTTAAACTCTCCTTCACTAAGATACTGTCTCATAACTTCAACTACTAAATTTTCTTTAGGAATATCATATATATCTTTATACTGAAAAATAAATGAAGTTGTATCTGATAAAATTAAGTCTCTTAAAATAATGTTTAATGGAGCAGTTTCTTTTGTTATTAATTTTCCATCATAATAAAAGAATTCTTTTGCATAGTCTGTTGCTTTATAAGATATTACAGAGTTTAATGAAACATTTGTAACATTTAATATTATGTCGTTTACACATAATTCTATTCCAGAAGTAGTATTTATTAAAGTGTTATTAAATGTTGTTGAACCTCCTCCAGAAGATATATTAATATAATATTCTATTGTTGCAGTTCTATTTATTAACTGCATTAAAGAATTAGAATTTTCATCATAAAGAGAGATGTTTATAATTTGAGTTGAATATGAAGAACAATCATCAATATCTAAAGAATAAACTCTTGTTGTTTCATTAGAGGAATAAAATTGCTTTCCGATTTCAGATATATAATATTTCCATGAAGTATTTATATCCCTTCCAGTTCCGTTTCCATCTCCTATTGGAATTTTTATTTTTGATGAGTAATTATAGATATTTCCCGATTTACTAAAAGCAGTTACATCATATTCTGTATTATTATAAATTAGTGTAATGTTTATAGTAATTGGAGCTGAAGAATTAATAATAATTGAATATAAAATATCCTTTCCTTCAAGGACAGAATCTTTATTTTGATATGTTGAAACATTTAAATCAATTACAGTATAATTTACAGAATCAAATCCGACATTATTGAATAAATCCTTTCCATAAACATATAGTTGGTTTTCTCCTCCAGTTACAGTAATATTATGTGAATTTAATGAACAGTTGATTTTATTTTCTATTGTGTAGAATGTTACATTTGATTCATATAAAGATAAACTTGTTCTTCCAGATGGAAATAAAAAATCTGAATAAAGTCTAGTTCTTTGAATATAATTTTCTCCAATTAAACATTCTTGAGGAATTTTATAAGTTTTAGTGTATGTTCCTTGAGTAATATTTGATATTTTTATATATTCTGTTCCATTCCAACAAGAAAATAAGTTATAGTCTTGTCTATTGCTTTCTTTATATACTTTAATTGTAGTGTTTGCTGAAATAGTTTCATTTGGAATTGTAAAATTCTGATATATGTCTCCTCCTTGTTGAGTTCCATAAGCATAAGAACTCCAGTTTCCATCATTGGCTTTATTTGAATCAAACATTCCTGGAGAACCCAATCCTCCACTAGTTACATTCCACCAGCCCTCTACTGTGTTTGTTGAGTTATAATATCTTTGTATGTCTGTTTTATACCAACAAACATCTAGAGTTGTATCTGTAATATTATATGTAAAATTAAATAATAAAGAATCTATATATCCATTATTTAATGGATAATTAATTGTTACATTTGGATTAGTAGTGTCATAATAAAATATTCTTTCTGTTGCAATATCTACTGCTGATTTATTATCTTTAGCTGAGCAAGTCCAGTTATGTTTTCCTTCAGTTACTGTTTGAATTGATTGTAATGAAGTTTCATTTGTTCCAGAATATATTTGAGATTCAACAGCGATATTATCTATAAATAAAGTTATGTTTGTTATTTCTTGGTCATCTGTTGCTGAACAGTTGAAAGTAATTGAATCTATTGGAGATAGATAATTATCTGTTGGTTGGTTGAGAGTTACTGTTGGAGGAGGGTTTGCTTCTGTTGTAAATTCCCATAGAGAAGAATTAACACATTCGTAATTATCACATACTTCAGCAAACCAATAATACTTAGTTGTAGCGTTTCTTCCATTCCATTTATAAGATACTGTGCTTCCATTACTTATACTGCTTTGAGTATCAATAACTCCATTATTTCCATCATAGAATTTTACATTCATAGTATCTAAATCTTCATCAGTAACATTTACTGAAAGAGTTGGACTTGCTGAAGTATTAATTGAAGCATTTGCTGGTTCATTATTAACTATTGCTGGTTCATGATTCCATCTAAAATAAGTTGATTCTTGTGTTAAGTGTCCGAAATTATCAGTTATATATACTGTCCAATTGTTCCAGCCACTTTGAGCATTTATTCCCGTTACATTATCTGAGCATGTAAAGGATTGATTTCCTCCTCCTTCATTAAGATTATATAAGCAAGTTACAGCATTATCATCTGAATAAGTTATATTAATTCTTGTTATATCATTAAAATATACTGTGCTGTCTATAGGGTATTCTATATTTAATGTCGGCGCTGTTGTATCTATAATTAAACTTCTGTTTGCTGCCTCATCAGATAAAGACTCATTATTATACGCTAAACAAGTCCAATTATATTTTCCATCTGAAAGAGTTTTGGCTTCTTCAATACTCGCATTTATTACGCTTGCAAAGTTGTATAAATATGTATTTGAGTTTATTTTTAATGTAATATTATCTATTGGATAATCTCCAGTTGCTGAGCAATTAAAAGTAATTGAATCGGTTGATGAATTATATAAATCTGCTGGTTGGTTGAGAGTTACTGTTGGAGGAGGGATTGGAGGTGTTGAATCAAATACCTCTAAACCTGTGCCAGTATTATAAATATTGCTCATATCTGTTCCTGTTAGTGTATCATTATAAAATATAACTTGATCTATGCTTCCGTTCCAATTTAAACCGTAAGTTTGCTGTGTGCCAATAACCATGTTACTTGTCCCAGTCATATCTAAAATCCCTGAAGTAGAGTTTACTTCTGCTCCGTTTATGTAACCTTTTGCGTTTCCGTTTCCATCATAAGTCATGCCTAAAAATATCCAATCGCCTTTCGTGAAATCTGCATTATAATATATTTGTTTGTTGTTTTGACCGTCTAATTTAAAATTCCATTTTCCATATTGATACATTAACGCATAGTTATCATCACCACTATATCTTTGTCTTATTATTGTGTATCTGTTTGCCCCTTCATTATCTTCAAAATCAGGTCTAACCCATGCAGTTACAGAATAAGCACCGTCATCAGCAGTGAAATCATCAATACTAAAAGAGTCAAATTCTAAATATTGAACACTTGGGGCGTTGTAAGAATTTGCTTTATCTAACTTTCCACTAACCCCGCGAGTTACGCCATTTTGGAAGTCAGAACTATTTAATCTACCCCTTACTTCAACGGCTTCCCCGCTATCTTCGTTAAATTCCCAACCATAAACGACTTTTTCTTGTAATGATGAACTAAATGATGCCCATTCTTCAACTCTAACTCCAAATAATTCAGGAATCCACTCAACATAATCTCCTTCTTTTACATTAGTAAATATTCCAATAGTTGTTATTCCTCCAGGAATATTTTTTGAAGTATAATTTTCCCAATAATATTTAGTTTTTATATGGCTTCCATTTTTTATTTTTTTCCAGTTGGTTTTTTCTTCCCAGCAAATTTTATTTGTTTCTAATGTCTTTGAATCTGTTTTTGTTTCATTACATAAAGTTTTTATATCATAAGTATAATAATAATCAGTTACATTTACTTTATATGGAACTTTATATTTTAAATCATATTTTCTATTTATTGACTTGTTGTTTCTTTTTAAATCATAAAACTCCATTTCCTTTAGAAATTCTTGATAACCACTTGAAGAATTAACTGTAAACTCAGCTACTTTTTGATAACCTGGAAATGTATGCACTACTAGAGGGGTATCTAATTTTACTTTAGCTATTTCTTTTCCTAATCCAAATAGATTTTCAACAGTAACTTCTTTTTTTTCTTCATCATACGACTTAACATTATCCCAGTCAGCAGCATAAACTGGAGTTATAATTAAAAAGCAAATTCCTATAATAATTATTATTTTTTTATTTATCATACTGTTTTTAACCTCCAATTAATAACCATTATTAATAATCCTACAATTCCAGTTACTCCGACAACTACTGGGAGATTTACAAACATAAAATTTATTGCTCCAAAAGATAAAAAGGTAGTTCCGAATTCTGCTGAAGTTGCAAATGCTTGATAAAAATTAGATATTGCAACAGATACTAAAATAAATATAGGAATTATAAATATTAAATATAGGAGAATTAGGATAGGGTGTGACCTAACCATAACAACTCCAACAATTATTGATACTATAAATCCAATCATTAAAAATGCTGCTGCAGAAGGAAGAATTAATATTGCTGCTTCAGTTATATAATATGTGTGTTCCATTTCTTCTTGTGCTGTTGAGGTTGGGAGTTTTTCTAATTCATCTCCAACATTAAAGTAAATGAAAGTAACGATTCCTGATGCTACAACAAATATAAAAACTGCAATAATCATAATAGGCATATCAAAAATACTTCCTTTTTTATTTGTTAATGATTTTAATTTCATAATTTAAACCTCAATTTTAATCCTTTATTTTCTTTAAGAGCATCAATAATTTCTCTTTCAATTTGTTCCCATGATGGAGTTTCAACAACTTTTCTTGTTATATCTGCAAAAGATGGTTTTTTTCCTTTAGATTTTAGTATTTCTCCTTGAATTTCTTTTATTTTTTGGTCTAGTTCCTTTGATATTTTTTGATGAACTATATTTAATGTTTTTAAATTAGACATTTTTATACCTCATAATATATTTAAATAATACATTGTCTGTATCTTTAATTATTTCTTCTTTTGAATTTCCTGCATCAAGTCCGTTCCAGAATATTTTATCAGCTATTGCATATAATGCAAGTAAAGCAATAAATGAAAGTCCAACAATAATATTTGAACCTAAAGTAATATACCATAAAGATTTTACTATTCCTTCTAAAGCTCCAATATTCCATAAGTAATTGCTTGTAAACTGCCATGAAACATACATAAATAAATTAAATGATACCCATGATGCCAACCATAAACTTATTTTTATAATAAAATCTTTATCTCCCATTCCAGCAAATAAAAAGAATAAAACTAATCCTAGAATAAAAATTAAAGCTGTAATTTGAATAATTGTAATAGGAAGATTTATTTCTTCTCCGTTATTATTTATAAAAAAGCTTGAACTTAATGCTCCATTTTGTGTTGATGAATTGCAGTAAATAAAATAATTATAATGTCCTTTTTCTTCTGTTTGTGATGTGTTTAAACTATAATAAAAATATCCATGTTCATATAATAATTCTTCTTTAGATATTATTGAATCTCCTTCATTTTTTTCAATCCATAACGAGCAAGTTGTTGAAGTATTATCTTCTAAATAATTTGAAGAATTGAACACGCTAAAATGTAATTCAACTTCTGTTTCTGATGGATAATATTTAGTTTTTGGATAAAATATATTTAATCCCTTATCTAACTCTGTCTGCTGGAATTGAGGTTGTGCTGTAACTGGAGTAAAAACTCCGGCTACCAAAAACAAAGACAAAACAAATACACAGAGATATTTATATATCAAATTCTTTTACCTCCCATAATGCTTGGAAGTAATGATGGTTTTTTAGCATTCGTAAGTGGATTATATAAAGAATCATTTCCACTTAAACTCTGTGTTACATGAGTTATTTTATTAAATCCTTCTCTTGTTTTTGCGTTTATTGTTCTTGTGTAAGCTGCCCAAACTAAATAAGTTAATTCTTTTACAAGAAGTCCATACATTTTTCTTTTTTCTGCATTATCAAAACCGATTTCTCTACTATTTATATAAATTGAAAAATTTATTTCTGAAGCAATATCTGAAATTATTGGTCTTATTTCTTCATGCTTATATTCTCCTAAAGTTATTACTTTTGATAAGAAAGGATATACTATAGATAAGATAATTCTTATTCCTTTTTCTGTAAATAATCTGTTTTTTTCATCTTGTTCATATCTTACATTCCCTTGAGAATCTCTCATTAATTTATCTCCTTGATAAATTCTTTCTAATTTTTCTAAAACATCTTTTACATCTATTTGAACTTTAATATAATCTGAAGAACGCTCTCCTTCCATTAAAGGATTGGAAAACTTTGAAATTGGAGGAGGTGTATAAGAATTCATATCTGATTTAAATTTATTAAATGGGTCTTTCTTTTTTTCATAGTTTTTTATCCCTAGACTTATTTGTTCTTCTGAATATCCTTTTTGTTTCAAAATATCATATACTTTTTTATCTATCATCTCTTTTTACTCCTTTTTTTAATTATAACTGGTCTCCTTAATGAAAATGGGTCTTGCATCTTTGCATATTTTCTAAATTCTTTTTCTGTAAGTTCTAAAGGTTTTACGCCTAATGCTATTGCTGCAAAACTTGGAGAATATGGAATTTCTGCTTTTAATTGTGTTTTCTTTATTTCTTTTTCTATTTCTTTCATTGGGTCTAAATCAAAGTTAAATATAGGAACTGATGGAGGATTAGTTGAAGTAGGAGGATTTATTGGTATTGTTGGAACTTGAGGGGGTGTTGGAACTGAAGTTTCAATTGTTGCTAATCTTTGAAGTTGATTTTGTTGTTGTCCTATCCTTTGTAATTGTCTAATTTCTTGTTCAATTCTTTGTAATTGTCTAATTTCTTGAGTAGGTCTTTGAACTGATTGAATTCTTTCAATATCTCTAAGTTGCTGAGGTTGAGAAATTGCTTGAAATTGTTTAGTTGTTATTCTTCCAATTTCTGCACTTTCAAATGCTGGTGTTTGGATTGATTTTGTTATTTGCTTAGTTTTTGGTTGTTGTAATGTTTTTTCAACTGCTGCTGCAACTTGTTGAGCTTCTGTATCTACTGTTGCAGATGCTGGAATATTAAATTGTTGTGATTGTTGTTGTGCTTGTTTTGTAGCTTTTCCAGTATCAATTTCTTTTAGAGTTTTTTCTATTTTATCTATTTTTGGAGAATCTATTTTTTTTATTTGCTGGTTTATTTCATCAATAATTGTTTCTGTTTTTGTTGCTTTAAATTGAATTCTTGTTGTAGTTTTAGGCATCATTCCTTCAAGTTTTGCTACATCAATAATTGTTTCTCCTTGCATTTCAATTAATCTTTTATTAACTTTAAATAAATCTGAATCTATAGATAACTTTTCTGGAATATTAAAATCTACTTTAGTTAATCTAGGCATTGTTTCAAATGTTTCTGGAGTTTTAGATAATTTTATTTTTTCAGTATTTTTAAATACAGAATCTAAATTATCTAGTTCTTTTTTACTAATATCAAAAATATCTATTGTTCTTCCAATAGCTGCTTCTTTTTGAAATTTAGTCATTCTTCCAATGATTTCTCCAGAAGATTTTTCTGCTCCAATGTCAAAAAGACCTATTTTTCTTTCTGCTTTTAAATAATCTAATAAGTTTGTATTTGAAATAATTAATTCTTTGCCTACTGAAGCTCCTCTAAATGTTGAGCTTCTAGTTACATCTAATAGCTTATATTGTTTTGAATATTCTATAACTCTTTTAGGTTTTAATCCAATTTTTGATGCTTTTAATACTTCTTCAGCAATATCTATTTCAGCATAAGCTTTTCCTCCAACTCCTATAATATTTATTGAAGATATTCTATCTAATTCATATTTTTTTGATATAAAAGGAATTCTTGCATACTTAACAATCTTTTTTTCAACTTGAGGAGAAACTGTAACAACTTTATATGTAGTTTTTAGGTCTTGCTTAATTAGTGGTGTTAAATCATCTGTTCTTCCAGCAAGTCCTCTTACTAAAGATTCATCAAATGACTTAGGTCTTTTTATTATATTTTCAGTTATATCTTGTTTAACTAAAGGAACTAATGCTTCATCTACTGAACTTCCTATTGTTCTTGGAACTCTTTTTGCAGCAGATGCTAATTTTTTTGCTCCAAAAAATACTCCTGTAGTTAATTCTGCAATATCCCATGCTTGAGTTAAATCTGAAGTTATTGGAGCATCTGCAATTTCAGTTAATCCAAAAACATCTATAACTTTTTTCATTTCTTTTTCTCCAGCAGAAGAAATATCTCTTAAAGCATATAATCCATAAGGTTTTCCTGTTCCTCCTAAACCTAAATCTTTTCCTTCAAGTCTTTTAATTCCTATTTCAGATAATATATTAACTCCTTCAAATACATCTCTAAACTGTCTGAAGAATACTGCTGTTGAAACTGCTGTTGTCCCTTTAATTAAAGAAGAAATTGGTTTATCTTGATTAATAAAACCCGATTCTTCAAGTATCTTTCTTGATTGAATTTCTTCTAATTTTTTACTTGCACTTCTTACTGCTGTTCCTTCTTCTCTGCCTTGAGGATATGAATAAAAAGGAATTGGTTGAGAAATTCCTAAAAATTCTCTATATAAAAAATTAGAAGTTGGATATTCTAATTCTACCATGCTTGGTTGAGATTCATACTGAGCTTTTTTAATTTCTCTCTTTTTTTGTTCTACTAGTAAATCTGCTTCTTTTTGAGTTAATGTCCCTTCAAAAACCAATTCTTTTAATTCTCTCTCATCAATTCCTAAAGAACCTATAGCTGCTTCTGTCAATCTTATATCTTTATATGCTAACATTACAGTCGGTTTTGTTGCTAATTTATAAGCATCTTCTGAGAAAGTTATAATTGGTCTATTTCCTTCAGTATCTTTTCCTAAAAAAGCTCCTCCTATTTTTGAATATGTTGCTACTCTTTCTTCTTCTGCTTGTTCAAGCTCAGATTTTTGTATAACTTTTTCTGCAAGAGATATTTTTTTTAATCCTTGTTCTGTTCCTTCTTTTGTAGCAGATAAAAACGGATTAGCAGAATATCCTTGTTCAACTTTTGGAAGTGCTTCATTTTTAAGATAATTAATTTCTCTTTGATAAGCAGAAAATTCTGCTAAATCTATATCTGTTTTTATTCCGGGTTTTTTATTAATTAAATATTGTTTTCTTTCAAGAAAATCAATTCTTTTTTCTATTTTTGATTTTTCTTTGTTTATTTGCTCATTTCTTCTTTGTTTGAATTCTTGAGGAGTAATTAAAGATTCTTTTGCCCAACTGGGTTGTTTTTGATAAAATTTTTCATATTTTTTAGGGTCTCTTATATTTGAAGCTGTTTCAACAATTTCAGAAAGTTTTTCTTTTCTTCTTTTATATGTTGCTTCTTCTCTTGTTCTTTCAAGTTTTTGAGTTCTTCTTTCTGTTCTTGTTGGAATAGAATTTTGTTCTTGAATTTGAGTAGAAATATTTCCTTTTGATGCCAACTTAACAAATAATAAGAACTATTTAAATATAAAAGTTTTGAAAAGTAAACTTTGTTTACTAATTTTAGTTTAACATTTTAGCAATTTCTAAAGAAACTCCTCCAGACATTTTTTTAAATTGCTTTTTTCTTTTTTGTTCAACTCTTTTCTTAAAATTTTCTATAAAAAAATCTTTAGGGTTTTTATCTGAACCTATATCTCTTAGTTTTTGTCTTAAATTATTATTTACTAATCTAGGAAGAAGATTATTTGATTCGCATACTAATTCAAACTCTCTTTTATTTTTAACTTTTCCATCTAATAATAAAGATAATATTTTATCATGAGGATTAACAATTTCTTCTCTTCCGATAGAATTTTTATTTTTAAGTTCTTTTTTCTTTCTTGTTTTAATTTCTTCATATATTTTTTCTTCTCTTTCAGTTAATTTTGAAAATTTTAAATGTCCTCTATAAGTTGTGAGTTTTGTATAATTAATTTTTCTTTTCTTTTCAATAAATTTTCTTTCAATTTTTTCATTAATTGCAATATCCCAGTCATCTCTTGAATGATGTCCTTGATTTTTCATTTTTATAATTGCTAAACCTCTTTCTACAACATGAACCCATATTCTAGCAACTGAAAGAAGTTTTTTATCAACATCTTTTCCAGAAGGAAGATTGAAAAACACTATATTATAATGATGTCTATTCATATTTAAAGCTTTAATAATTTTCTTTTGTAATTCATTATACCAATCTCTGTTAAACATTACATTTACTGCTTCATCAATAATTATTGTTGAATAAAATCTTTTATCAATTTCTTCTGAAGCTTCTTGAGGGTCATATATTAAATCTTCTTCTGGATTAAACTTATGAAATCCTAATCTTCTTAATGCTTTGGATATTTGATAAGAAAGAGTAGATTTTCCAGATGAAGTTCCTCCAGTAATAATTATAGGACAATCATATTTGTTTTTTACTGCTTTGTAAAGCATTAATGCAATATCATTTACAGTCCATCTAATTATTGCCATTTTCTTTTTAATCTTTGATATTCATTATATTCTTTTGGGGAAATAACTATTTTTCCAACAATCTCACAATCAGATATATTTCCACAATGCTTACAAAGACATCTTATTACTTGTTTTATTTTACCCATTACATACCTCTTTCAATAAAGCTTTCAATAATATCATCTTTATCAAATTCTTCCATCTTCTTAAATATTAGTGAAGATTGATTCATTGCTTGATATAATAATGATTTAATATTTCTTATTTGTTTTAAAACTAAAGTAAAAAGTTGTTCATCTATTTCATAAATATGTGTTTTTGTTTCTTCATCATATTGAGAAATAAACACTCTTTCAATAACTCCCTTATCTGCAATAAAGTCAAGCTTGCTTTCAATCTCTCTTAATTTAGTCTTGTCTCTTACTGCAAAATCTGTGTTTGATACTAATGTTTGTAAAAGCTCTATTAACCTATCAAAAGCTTCTTTTCTTCTAAAGTCTCTAATCTCTTTAATTGTAATTTGTTCATCAATTGATTCTGAACCGAACTTAGATATTAATTCATATCTTGTTATAGCATAAGTCAAAGAAAGTAAGTTTAAAGTAACAAACCCATCAGCAATATTAAACACTTCAGATTTGAAAGGTTTTTCAAAATCTTTTTTTCCCATCTCTACCTCTATAATCAATAGTTATTTAAATAATTTTTCAATTTTAGGAAGTTATATATCTTAAAACAAAAGAGAGCCATATTTTTTATTTTTTCTTTGGTTTTTGCCTATTGGTTGTCAAAATATATCTTTTGACAACAAACCTTTTAAATTCCGAACAATTAGATTATATTATGGAAGGAATTGTAATGCAAAAGCAGTTAGTAAGTCAAGAAAATGATACAGCAATAAGAATTATAGAATTTATTCAGTCTGCTATCTGTGATAATGAAGATAAGTTGAAGTGGAGCTGGGAGGAGAATGATTATATTATTAAGAGGTATGATCTATATCAACTTCTAGCTAAACTAAGAAGATTCTATGCTAAAAAATGAATGAAGAAAGATATAATGATGCAGTCAATTATAAGAAATATCTTATGTCTAAAAAACTTTCTTTGAAATCAGTAAAGGTTTATATGGATTATTACTGGAACTTTCCTTTTATAATTGACAGAAGGAAATTTAGCTCAGAAATTCTTATTGATTTTCTTTCAAAATATACAAATACTACTGCAAGAGGTTTCTTAAAATCTTATCTTGAATATAGAAAAGTTAAGATTGATTTGCCTAAAGTTTCTGGGAGGAGGAAGAAACAAATTCCTAGAGTTCTTACTGAGCATGAAAGGAGGATTTTGCTTGTTGCTATGTATAAAAACAATGTTAAATATGGTTTATGTTATGATTTAACTTATTGGTGTGGTCTTAGGCGTGCTGAACTTTTAGGATTGAGAATAAATAATTTTAACTTAAATAAATGGTCTGAAGATAAATCTCAACCTTGTGAGCTTCATGTTACTGGAAAAGGAAATAGAGATAGATTAGTTCTTGTTCCAGTAGATATTATGGAAAGACTTAGAAAATATATTTTGTATCTTCCAGAAGTTAATATGGAAACTAAATTATTTGATTTCTCTGATGAAATATGGCGTAGAACCCTATCTAATGTTAGCAAATCTGTTCTTGGAAGAAGGGTTAATCCTCATCTTTTAAGACATAGTAGAGCAACAGATTTATTAAATTCTGGAGCTGGAATATATGATATTAAAGAATTCTTAGGACATTCCAGTTTATCTACTACAGAAATTTATGTTCATCAATTAAAATCTTATTCTTTAAACAAAATGAAAAAGTTTGTCTAAAGTTCTAGTTTTTTTTCTGGTTCATTTCCTTTATCTCTCCAATTCACAACTTCTGTTCTTTTATATAAATAAAATGGATTAACTAAAAACAAATAAATAATCATCAATACTAAAGGAATTAATAAGAAAAACAACCAATTCTCACTTGTCATTTCTCATCTCCTTTTCTCCTTTGAGTTGTTCTTCTCTAATTAGATTAAAAATATAAGCATTAAAATTAAATTCATATTTAAATAAAGAATCTTTTGGCAAATCTTCATTTAATTTATTTATTCTTTCTAATTCTTCTCTTATTGTTTTCAATGTTCTATCTCCTTTTCAATCTCTAAAAAAGCACTTGCTATCGCAATTATTGGAAGTTTTTTGCAAATATCTTGTTTCTGTTTTAATACGAATTTATGAAACTTTATTAGTTCATTAATTTGTTTTTTATCCGTCATTTTTTTATAATCCATATAGTATTATGTAATCCTCTACCTCTCTTATCGCATGCAAAGCAGATACTAGAATATTTACTTTTTGCATTATATATTTTTCCACATCTCTTACATCTTCTCAACATTTTACTATAAAGTCGGAACATGGTATATTATGGCACTTATAAGAGTTGATGAATGGCTAGTCGCAATAATAGTACTAACTAATACCATGTTCCTGTGGAATTTCTGAGGAATTCCTATTAATGAATTCTTCCAATTCTTTATTAAATTGGTTACTTGGAAGCAGCTCATTAGTCCAGATAGAAGTTTCATTAAAATAAACTTCTCCAAACTCTCCTTCTCGTTCAAATGTGCATGAACACTCAGCATCTCCATCAAAATATTTAGCAGAATAAACTAAAGGATTTGTTGTTATTTGTTCAATGTGATTAAATAAATATAAAGCTAAAATCACATATAAGATTACAAATATTCCACAAATTCCTAAGATTATTCTAAATTGTGTTTTTTTTGAAAGAGGTTTATTCAAATCCATTATTTTTGGAGTAATCTTATTATTTTGTTTTGATTTTCAATTATTTCAGCTGTATTTTGAACCATTAAAAGTCTGTAAAGTCTTACATCTGCAAGAATATTCTTTTGTTTTTCAATTTTGGACAAAATTTCCTCAGAATTGTCCTTTTTTTCTTCTATTTGTTTTGGTTCTGGCTTTTTTTCTGGTTCATTTTCTTCATTAATTTCCTTTTCAATGTCATCAACATCATATTCTTTTGAAGCTCTTTTTTCTCTTTCTTCTGCTTGTTCAAGTTTTCTTCTTATTTCAGATTCTATATTATCTTCTACCATTTTTCAAAATCTCCTCTAATCTACTATGAAGTTCTTTTCTTTGGAGCATATTTAATCCAGTTAGTGTTCCAATCACAACTAAACTTGTTATAATTGCAATTCCAATAAATATTAATAAATTATCTGTAACTGAAAGATTTGGAGCTACAGAATAAAGCAATTTTCCTATTTTTTGCTGCATAATTACCAACACTAAAGTAAAAGCAAAAACAATTAATATATATGTATCAAGTAATTTAGGTATGTTTTCTTTTAATTTATTAAGTATGCTCGGCTTTTTTTCTTTCTTGCTATTTGATGAAGTTAAAAGATATGCTCCTGCTAAATATCCCGAAACTACTAATAATGTTAGCACTAAAATATATAATCCTAGTCCTATAATTCCTTTTGTTTCTGTGTAAAAAATCTTAGTAACTCCAGCATAAGCAGAAATTGCAAAAATTCCAAATAAAGTTACTATTAATGATGCAAGTATATTTCCTCTATTTATTTTATATTCTTTTATTGGCATTTTTAACCTCCTTATCAAGATTATTCAAATCTTTTGTTAGGTTTTCATAATCTCTTTGTGCTTGGTTTGCTTTGTCTGAAAAATCCTTTGAAGCTTCTTTCATTTCAGACCATATTTGAGAGAATGTTTTTAATAAAGATTTTTTCTTGTTTTTTTTCTGCTTTTTTGCGATTCTTGCTATTTGATGTGGTTCATATCCTTTTTTTATTGCTTGTTTACACCATTGCTCCATAGCAAAATTATTCTTCTTTTTTGGTTTGAATATATCTAATATTGCCATTTTTCACGCTAAACTGGAATTAATCCAGAATTTTTATTTGTTTGAGTTTTGTTTTCTGGAAAATAATCTTCTGGAATATCTCCACAAGAATAAGCTTTTAATTCTTTAATTTCTCTCGTAAGTTCTTTATCTGCTTTAGCCATAGTTGCAAATCCTTCTGCTTGTTTAGATACAAATACTATTAGAAGAACTAAAACAATTGCTAAAAATGCAATATTAACAATCATTTGAAAGTTTTTTCCTAACCAACCTTCTTTCTTAATCTCTCTAGCCCATCTTTCATTTAAAGCATGTTGAGTTTTAAGGTCAATTGGATTAATCTCTATGTTTGCTTCATTTAATGCTTGATTCATATCTTTAAATCTAAAATTAATCCATTCTTTATCTTGAGCTCTTTCAAAATATCTTGCTTTGTGTTTATCATAATAATATTTTGGAGGAGCTAATAAAAGTGTATCAAAAAACATTCCAATTTTAAGAATTCTTACATTTCCATCGGGAGATAACTTCTTCAATTTTCCTCTCCTAGTTGCTACTTTATATAGTTCTCCATCTTTATTCATCTTCCAAAGTTCTATTTTCTGATTATAACTCATAAAGTAGATAACTGCAATTGTTGCTATGAGAAATAATCCTAAAAACAATACTACAGTAAAAACTATTCCGATTACTGCTACAATTGAATATAATGTTGCTGCATCCATTATTCTAAATCCTCCTCTCTTTCATCATAAGGGCAAGAGTTACATACTTTCTTTTTATTTCCTACTTTTCCCACAAAGCGAGTATTTAAACTGTTGCACATAGGACATCTTCTTATTTCTGTAATTTCTTTTGCTGTTGATTTACTTTTTTCAGCCATGATATTATAGCTCCAATTATAAAAAATGGGCTGAGCATTATTGCAGCAATGATATATGCTAACTTTTCATACCATTTACTTACAATAAAATCTTTTTTTAGAATTTCATCAATCAGATTATTTGATAAATCTGCTTGTGAACTCATAGAATCTTTTACTCTATTTAAAATTCCCATTATTTTATAGAGAGAGATAGAGATTTATAAATGTTTTCTTCTCTTAGTTGAGTAATCTCTGCACTCTCTTGAGCAATATTTTTTCTTAGGATTATAGTTCTTGAAAGGTTTTTTACATGCTTTACAAATAGAATATTTATGTTTGTTATATACTCTCTTTGATTTATGCCTTCCAGAATGAACTAGTTTTCCATTAATTTCAATAGTCTTTCCGAATTCCAACATAGTTAATGAATTTTTCATTCTTATTAATTAACTGGTTCAAAATTGTTTCCATATCGGAAAGCAAAGCAGTTTTTTCCCTATTATTCATTTCTTTATAGGCTAGTTTTAGTTCTTTTTTTATTAAATTATATCTGTATAAAAATTGTGCTAAATTCATTTCAAAACCCTCTCAACCTCTTTAAAAGCATAGCTCCATCTGTAGTTCCAATAGGAATTAATGAAGAGATTGCAAAGAAAATTCCCAGAACTGCAGATACTATGAAAACCATTGCTAAGGTATTATATTGTTCATACTTTAATAATGTTCCTAATGAGAGACAAATTAAACCAAATGCTAAATTAAATAATGCTCCTCCTAGAATTAATGATATTGGCAATTCTTGAAAAGAAATATCTGTTTTATATTCTGTTGATGCTACAAAGTAACCATTTCCAACTTTTCTAGGAATAAAACTCATTTTTGCATCTATTCCTCTTTGTTTTGCCATTGCATAATGTCCTACCTCATGAATAATAATATTCAATATGATACTTATTATAAATGTTAAAAAAAATAATAAAATTAGAGTTGCTTTCATTTTTGTTTCTCAGCTCCTTTGAGTTGTTTTTTAAAATTAATCCATTCAGATTCTAAAATAATCCATTTTCTATCATTTTTTAATAAATTGATTGGATTTCTTAAATGTAATATTTTATTTTCTATATTAATTAAAACTTCTTTCTGTGCTTGTTTCCGAATCTCTGGTTCAATAACTTCTCTAACTGTATTGATTAGTTCATTAATATCTTCTTCACACCCTTCGCAATCTCTCCAACCTTTGCAAGTCATCTCACAAGAGATAAATTCCTCTAACAAATCTTTTAGTTCTTCATATTTCATTGCTTTTCTTCTCCTTCTTTTATAGTTATAGTATAGTTATAATAATCTAACATCTCATACATTGGAGGTTTTAGATAATCCCTTCTTACATAAGTCCGTCCTGCATGTTCAAGCATATATCCAGTATCTCCTGCAAAATCTCTAAACTTTGCTTTCTTTTCTATTACTAAGTCTGTGGCATCTTCTAAAGATAATCTTAAAGGCGATCTCTCTGTCATCTGTTCTTCAATTCCCATTTCATTTATTATTTTCATTTTACGGTTTTTAAAAAACCTCCACAATATTTACATCTCATTGAACGAGAACTGTACTCATCATATATGCTACACATCATACATTGTTTTAATTGCTTAATTTCTATCATAGTTATCCCCTTTATTTCCTTTGGAAACTAATTCAGTTAGTTTATTAACTGCTGTTCCTAAATCTTGAATTGCTTTGATATGTGTTTGAATGTTATTAGCAAATAGTTCCTGATTAGCTGATACTCTTGCAATAGAATCTACTATAAATTCTGGAGTAAACCTTTCAAATTTTTGTATTCCATTAAAGAAGTTTTGAACCTTTTGATTGTCTGTAACTGCAGTATCTTTATGAACAGTTTCTGCTTCAGCTAAATTGAAAGAATCATCTATTAAAAACCATAAACCTTTTTCATTATATACTTTCAGCTTTTTCCCTTCTTTATTGTATTGTTTAGCTAGGGCATTATTCATTAAAGCATAGTGTTGGCGAGATACTTTAAATTTATACTTGCCATTTATCTTTAAATTGATTTTAAACTTATTTTCAATCCATTTTATAAGGTTTAATAAGTCATATATTACATAAGATTTAGATTCTTTTGCAGTTCTGGAAATGTAAGATTCTTTAGTTTGAATTATAATTGATTTTTTTGTAAGCTGAAGGGTTTTTGCTTTGTGCTTAAATTGTTGTCCTCTCTTATGTCCTCCTACAAAATATGGCTTATAAGATATCTTCTTTTTATTTAGGAAAGATTCTCTCTTATCCCAGTTTCTTATATTAGGAATTTTCAGCTTGAACATGAAGGCATGACCTCGCACAGAATCCGTATCAGTAGTAAGCTTAGATTTTAACCTATCACTACTGATTTTTTTAGTTTTTTTAAGTTCTTTTTTTGTATAAGGTTTAATAATTTCCCATGTTCCGTAACCTATTTTAGATATAAATCCGTTACTTTTCAAATAGCGTAAGTAATAAGAAATATTTTGTAGTGATATATTGTGTTTTTTAGAAATCTTAGTTGGATTTAACCCAGCTTTTATCTCTGAATATATAGTAAAGTTAAAATCTTTTTTTCTTACTGATTTTTTAACTTCTTTTTTAGTTGTTATCTTTCAACACCTCTAATTTAATTTCTAATTCATGAACTGGAATAAATTTGCATAATAATTTTTCAGTAAGTCCTAAACTAAAATTCAATATTGGAAACATTATCTTATCAATAATCTTTCCTATTTTTCCAATCTTTCCAGACTTTTTGTAAAGCGTATTTAATTTAATCTCTTTTATTCCAAAACTTGTTTTATCATTGTAATAATTATCTTTTTCTTTAAATTGATTGAAACTTAATGCTGAGTAATAACTTCTATGTGTTAAATCAATAACAGAACCAACATAAGACCAATGAGGCACTTTAATATGTATTATTCCCTTATGCTTTGATATTCTCCATAGTTCTTTTAATACATCTAATGGTTCTCTAAAATGCTCTATAATATGAGAAGCATAAATATAAGAAAAAGTGTTATCTTTGAAAGGATAAGGCATCTCTCTTAAATCGTGATACACTTCTGCTTTTAGATTTTTATTATAATCTATATTAATAAACCCTTCTTTATAATCCCTTCCAGAACCTAAATTCAATTTCATTTCTCAACCTCAACAAAAAGAGTTATGCTCTGGTCTTTTGTTCCAAAACTAAAGTGTTTTACTTTCTGTTTTAACCCTTTACTAAATAGCGTTTTTATTTCTTGTTTTGTTAGTTTGATTCTCTTTTCTATTCTCATTTCCACTCCTTGCAATTATACTCATGCTCCATGCACTCTATCAAATCTTTAAAGTGTTTGTTGCATTTAGGACAAACATAATTATACATTAATATTCCTCCCTTCTGCAAGACATTGAATACAATGAGATTTTCCTTTCTTATCCAAAACCATTAAAGTATTATGGATAGAACAATAATAATTACTATATACTGGCTCTATAGGATACTGTGGTTTTTTTACTTTCTTCTTTCTAAGAGATGGAGTTACTATATTAAAAGTATAGTAAATTATTGTTCCAATAATTGCGATTACTACAAAAAAAATAAGAAAGAAAGAAAGTGCTTTAGTTGCAATCTGCATTATCATTCTACTTTCTCAATTCCCAAAAATTCAGACATGCTCTTAGGTTTTCTTGCTACTGCAAGAGGTTTCATTTCTTTAATATCTGCTCCGTATTTGTTAATCCTATTTTGCTTAGCTTCTTGTCTTAGTTCATCTCTTGCAATACATCCTTTTGCTTCATATGAATTATCACACACTAAACAAGGTACTCCTTGATTGCTTCCACATTCACAATACTTAGCATCTTCAATATCTTTAAGCGTCTTTAGTTTAGTCATTGTTTCTCATCTCCTTCTTCCTCATGTTTAATTACACTAATATCAAAATTTAATCCTGTTGCGCTTTCTATTGCTTCCCTTACATTTTCTACAACATTTGCATTTATTGTTTCTGTTCCTGCTGCTTCTTCTGGAATAGTTACTTTTGCTTCAAGTCTTGGTCGTCTAAACAATGCGTCAGGTAAGTTTACTTCTAACAATAAAGCAATTTCGTTCCACTTCATTGCAGGTTTAGTTGTCCTTACTCTAACTGAACCTCGACTATTTACAATTAGCCATTGTTTTACTTTCATTATTCTCTCCATTTTTCAATATTTTCATTAAATTCTCTTCCATGTATATTACTTATATTTCTTGTATCTGCATAACCACATTTACATTTAAATTGATGAACTATATCTCCCTCCAATTCCTTTTCTGCTTTTTTAACTTCTGTCTCTGCTTCTTTCATTTCTTTGTTTACATCTTTCTGAACATCTTCAAGCTCTTTTTCAGCTTTCTTCTGTTCATTCTCTAAATTTGTTTGAATTCCCATAGTAAATAGTAGGGAGTTTGAGTTTATAAAGTTTTCTGATTTTTTAGAAGTTTGAGAAATGATTATAAGGAGATAGGGGATTCCTATCTCCTTTTCTCTTACAGGAATTCTTTGTCGGAACTTTTGTCAGGAGTAATATAATATGTATTTAGAAGTATATAAAAATATTGAAAAAAAAGGGCAAATGCCCTTTCTGGCGTTTGTAGTTTCAGTCACTTAGACTTACTGATTGAATCTCTTGGCTAGAATTACTATCAAGAAAATCATAGACAGCAAGACTACTGCAATTCCCACAATGATTATAATTCCTAACCATTCTGGAATTGTTTGAATTGCTACAAGGGTTTCATTAATGACATCTTTTGCTTCTGAATATGTTACGCTGTCATATACTTCTGCTAGGATTGCTGCAAGGATTGCAGTCAAAAAACCTACAACAAAAACACCGATAGCTAACATAATAAGCTGATTCATATTAAAACCAGAGACTTGTTTAGTGTCAGTTTTCATAGAGCTACCTCCAATTAAACAAAGTTAATTCTTATTTATAAATAATCGGACACAGCGTTTACTTAGTTTACTTTTTAGATAAATAAATAATTCCTCCAATAAAACATAAAGCACATATTCCAATAATTATTCCAGAGTGCATAATAGAAAGTAAGTTTATAAATCTTAAAGGAAGAATTGAAATCATTGTTGCAAATGAAGCTCCAGTAAGTGCTTGCCCAGCATCATCTTGTCTGTATAATATTGTGTAAAAAACACCTAAAAATATTACTAAAGCAAATCCCACACCCCAAAAGCTGTTAGTGTTTGCTTGAGTGTAATGCCATATAGCTATAATACCTTCTTCAGTCATATTGTGTTTTTGAACAAATGTTTGCCATGCCATTATTGATAACCCCTCCATAATTTATAGATTGCAATTATTAATGCTATAATAAATAATCCTATAGCAATTCCATATACAAAAGGAGGTATTGGAAGAAGTCCAGCAATTAAAACGGTTAAAGAGACTACTCCAATTTTTAAAACTTGACCTACTTGTATTAATGAAGTTAAAATATCAATTCCTTTTCCAGTTTCATAATCTTCTGGTTCTTGACCTAATGAAGCATTTTCCCATATAGAATAATTTCCTACAAAAGAAGTTATTGTTTTATTAAGTCCAGCAGATTTTAACTGATTTCCATATACAATATTTTCATCTATTGAATTCTCATTAGCCCAGATTAAACCTGTTGATATAGATAAAGAAATGATTGTTACAGAAAAAACTATAGTGAAAATTATTTCTTTAATTTCCATTATTTCCTTCCCCTCCTTGAAGTTATTACTTTAAACATAATGATTCCTCCCAATGCTGCAACGAAAGGAAGTGCAGTCCATACATTAACAATAGCAAGTCCTCCAATAAATACAAATCCTAATGCTCCAAAAATATAAACTCCGTTGTCATGTAATGCTCCAATAAGAACCATGCAACCAATTATGGCTGCAATTAGCAACCATGCAAAATCTCCCATAATTTCTACAAGCGTTTTATTGCTAAAATCTATTATTGAAGATGCAACATAATTATTTGTAGCTGTTGCATTTGATACAGTTACTACAACATAAAGAGATTCATTTTCAAATGATAATGGAGCTTGAACTGAAATGTTTCCAGCTGAAGCAGTCAATGATGTAGTATCTATTATTGTATCTTTAGCTGCTCCATAATCTTGTGAGTAAAGGGTCAAATTCATTGTTTGAATTGAGGTTAATTCAAAAGGCAATGAAACCTCTCGGTTATTTTTATTTACTTCTATTTTGTAAATTCCTTTTACATTCTCATAATTAGGGTCTTTTCCCTTAATTACATCTTTATCTCTAAGTGTTAAATAACAAGGTATAGTTTGGCATACTGCTTTATAATTATCTGAAGAATCGATAAGAGTTTCTTTATTATACATATTGAATTTATATACTGCATCTTCTTCCAATAAATGAATTGTTGTTACTCCTTTATCTTTTGTTTTTTCTCTTTCAACTATTTTAAACTCTCCTTCACTAAGATACTGTCTCATAACTTCAACTACTAAATTTTCTTTAGGAATATCATATATATCTTTATACTGAAAAATAAATGAAGTTGTATCTGATAAAATTAAGTCTCTTAAAATAATGTTTAATGGAGCAGTTTCTTTTGTTATTAATTTTCCATCATAATAAAAGAATTCTTTTGCATAGTCTGTTGCTTTATAAGATATTACAGAGTTTAATGAAACATTTGTAACATTTAATATTATGTCGTTTACACATAATTCTATTCCAGAAGTAGTATTTATTAAAGTGTTATTAAATGTTGTTGAACCTCCTCCAGAAGATATATTAATATAATATTCTATTGTTGCAGTTCTATTTATTAACTGCATTAAAGAATTAGAATTTTCATCATAAAGAGAGATGTTTATAATTTGAGTTGAATATGAAGAACAATCATCAATATCTAAAGAATAAACTCTTGTTGTTTCATTAGAGGAATAAAATTGCTTTCCGATTTCAGATATATAATATTTCCATGAAGTATTTATATCCCTTCCAGTTCCGTTTCCATCTCCTATTGGAATTTTTATTTTTGATGAGTAATTATAGATATTTCCCGATTTACTAAAAGCAGTTACATCATATTCTGTATTATTATAAATTAGTGTAATGTTTATAGTAATTGGAGCTGAAGAATTAATAATAATTGAATATAAAATATCCTTTCCTTCAAGGACAGAATCTTTATTTTGATATGTTGAAACATTTAAATCAATTACAGTATAATTTACAGAATCAAATCCGACATTATTGAATAAATCCTTTCCATAAACATATAGTTGGTTTTCTCCTCCAGTTACAGTAATATTATGTGAATTTAATGAACAGTTGATTTTATTTTCTATTGTGTAGAATGTTACATTTGATTCATATAAAGATAAACTTGTTCTTCCAGATGGAAATAAAAAATCTGAATAAAGTCTAGTTCTTTGAATATAATTTTCTCCAATTAAACATTCTTGAGGAATTTTATAAGTTTTAGTGTATGTTCCTTGAGTAATATTTGATATTTTTATATATTCTGTTCCATTCCAACAAGAAAATAAGTTATAGTCTTGTCTATTGCTTTCTTTATATACTTTAATTGTAGTGTTTGCTGAAATAGTTTCATTTGGAATTGTAAAATTCTGATATATGTCTCCTCCTTGTTGAGTTCCATAAGCATAAGAACTCCAGTTTCCATCATTGGCTTTATTTGAATCAAACATTCCTGGAGAACCCAATCCTCCACTAGTTACATTCCACCAGCCCTCTACTGTGTTTGTTGAGTTATAATATCTTTGTATGTCTGTTTTATACCAACAAACATCTAGAGTTGTATCTGTAATATTATATGTAAAATTAAATAATAAAGAATCTATATATCCATTATTTAATGGATAATTAATTGTTACATTTGGATTAGTAGTGTCATAATAAAATATTCTTTCTGTTGCAATATCTACTGCTGATTTATTATCTTTAGCTGAGCAAGTCCAGTTATGTTTTCCTTCAGTTACTGTTTGAATTGATTGTAATGAAGTTTCATTTGTTCCAGAATATATTTGAGATTCAACAGCGATATTATCTATAAATAAAGTTATGTTTGTTATTTCTTGGTCATCTGTTGCTGAACAGTTGAAAGTAATTGAATCTATTGGAGATAGATAATTATCTGTTGGTTGGTTGAGAGTTACTGTTGGAGGAGGGTTTGCTTCTGTTGTAAATTCCCATAGAGAAGAATTAACACATTCGTAATTATCACATACTTCAGCAAACCAATAATACTTAGTTGTAGCGTTTCTTCCATTCCATTTATAAGATACTGTGCTTCCATTACTTATACTGCTTTGAGTATCAATAACTCCATTATTTCCATCATAGAATTTTACATTCATAGTATCTAAATCTTCATCAGTAACATTTACTGAAAGAGTTGGACTTGCTGAAGTATTAATTGAAGCATTTGCTGGTTCATTATTAACTATTGCTGGTTCATGATTCCATCTAAAATAAGTTGATTCTTGTGTTAAGTGTCCGAAATTATCAGTTATATATACTGTCCAATTGTTCCAGCCACTTTGAGCATTTATTCCCGTTACATTATCTGAGCATGTAAAGGATTGATTTCCTCCTCCTTCATTAAGATTATATAAGCAAGTTACAGCATTATCATCTGAATAAGTTATATTAATTCTTGTTATATCATTAAAATATACTGTGCTGTCTATAGGGTATTCTATATTTAATGTCGGCGCTGTTGTATCTATAATTAAACTTCTGTTTGCTGCCTCATCAGATAAAGACTCATTATTATACGCTAAACAAGTCCAATTATATTTTCCATCTGAAAGAGTTTTGGCTTCTTCAATACTCGCATTTATTACGCTTGCAAAGTTGTATAAATATGTATTTGAGTTTATTTTTAATGTAATATTATCTATTGGATAATCTCCAGTTGCTGAGCAATTAAAAGTAATTGAATCGGTTGATGAATTATATAAATCTGCTGGTTGGTTGAGAGTTACTGTTGGAGGAGGGATTGGAGGTGTTGAATCAAATACCTCTAAACCTGTGCCAGTATTATAAATATTGCTCATATCTGTTCCTGTTAGTGTATCATTATAAAATATAACTTGATCTATGCTTCCGTTCCAATTTAAACCGTAAGTTTGCTGTGTGCCAATAACCATGTTACTTGTCCCAGTCATATCTAAAATCCCTGAAGTAGAGTTTACTTCTGCTCCGTTTATGTAACCTTTTGCGTTTCCGTTTCCATCATAAGTCATGCCTAAAAATATCCAATCGCCTTTCGTGAAATCTGCATTATAATATATTTGTTTGTTGTTTTGACCGTCTAATTTAAAATTCCATTTTCCATATTGATACATTAACGCATAGTTATCATCACCACTATATCTTTGTCTTATTATTGTGTATCTGTTTGCCCCTTCATTATCTTCAAAATCAGGTCTAACCCATGCAGTTACAGAATAAGCACCGTCATCAGCAGTGAAATCATCAATACTAAAAGAGTCAAATTCTAAATATTGAACACTTGGGGCGTTGTAAGAATTTGCTTTATCTAACTTTCCACTAACCCCGCGAGTTACGCCATTTTGGAAGTCAGAACTATTTAATCTACCCCTTACTTCAACGGCTTCCCCGCTATCTTCGTTAAATTCCCAACCATAAACGACTTTTTCTTGTAATGATGAACTAAATGATGCCCATTCTTCAACTCTAACTCCAAATAATTCAGGAATCCACTCAACATAATCTCCTTCTTTTACATTAGTAAATATTCCAATAGTTGTTATTCCTCCAGGAATATTTTTTGAAGTATAATTTTCCCAATAATATTTAGTTTTTATATGGCTTCCATTTTTTATTTTTTTCCAGTTGGTTTTTTCTTCCCAGCAAATTTTATTTGTTTCTAATGTCTTTGAATCTGTTTTTGTTTCATTACATAAAGTTTTTATATCATAAGTATAATAATAATCAGTTACATTTACTTTATATGGAACTTTATATTTTAAATCATATTTTCTATTTATTGACTTGTTGTTTCTTTTTAAATCATAAAACTCCATTTCCTTTAGAAATTCTTGATAACCACTTGAAGAATTAACTGTAAACTCAGCTACTTTTTGATAACCTGGAAATGTATGCACTACTAGAGGGGTATCTAATTTTACTTTAGCTATTTCTTTTCCTAATCCAAATAGATTTTCAACAGTAACTTCTTTTTTTTCTTCATCATACGACTTAACATTATCCCAGTCAGCAGCATAAACTGGAGTTATAATTAAAAAGCAAATTCCTATAATAATTATTATTTTTTTATTTATCATACTGTTTTTAACCTCCAATTAATAACCATTATTAATAATCCTACAATTCCAGTTACTCCGACAACTACTGGGAGATTTACAAACATAAAATTTATTGCTCCAAAAGATAAAAAGGTAGTTCCGAATTCTGCTGAAGTTGCAAATGCTTGATAAAAATTAGATATTGCAACAGATACTAAAATAAATATAGGAATTATAAATATTAAATATAGGAGAATTAGGATAGGGTGTGACCTAACCATAACAACTCCAACAATTATTGATACTATAAATCCAATCATTAAAAATGCTGCTGCAGAAGGAAGAATTAATATTGCTGCTTCAGTTATATAATATGTGTGTTCCATTTCTTCTTGTGCTGTTGAGGTTGGGAGTTTTTCTAATTCATCTCCAACATTAAAGTAAATGAAAGTAACGATTCCTGATGCTACAACAAATATAAAAACTGCAATAATCATAATAGGCATATCAAAAATACTTCCTTTTTTATTTGTTAATGATTTTAATTTCATAATTTAAACCTCAATTTTAATCCTTTATTTTCTTTAAGAGCATCAATAATTTCTCTTTCAATTTGTTCCCATGATGGAGTTTCAACAACTTTTCTTGTTATATCTGCAAAAGATGGTTTTTTTCCTTTAGATTTTAGTATTTCTCCTTGAATTTCTTTTATTTTTTGGTCTAGTTCCTTTGATATTTTTTGATGAACTATATTTAATGTTTTTAAATTAGACATTTTTATACCTCATAATATATTTAAATAATACATTGTCTGTATCTTTAATTATTTCTTCTTTTGAATTTCCTGCATCAAGTCCGTTCCAGAATATTTTATCAGCTATTGCATATAATGCAAGTAAAGCAATAAATGAAAGTCCAACAATAATATTTGAACCTAAAGTAATATACCATAAAGATTTTACTATTCCTTCTAAAGCTCCAATATTCCATAAGTAATTGCTTGTAAACTGCCATGAAACATACATAAATAAATTAAATGATACCCATGATGCCAACCATAAACTTATTTTTATAATAAAATCTTTATCTCCCATTCCAGCAAATAAAAAGAATAAAACTAATCCTAGAATAAAAATTAAAGCTGTAATTTGAATAATTGTAATAGGAAGATTTATTTCTTCTCCGTTATTATTTATAAAAAAGCTTGAACTTAATGCTCCATTTTGTGTTGATGAATTGCAGTAAATAAAATAATTATAATGTCCTTTTTCTTCTGTTTGTGATGTGTTTAAACTATAATAAAAATATCCATGTTCATATAATAATTCTTCTTTAGATATTATTGAATCTCCTTCATTTTTTTCAATCCATAACGAGCAAGTTGTTGAAGTATTATCTTCTAAATAATTTGAAGAATTGAACACGCTAAAATGTAATTCAACTTCTGTTTCTGATGGATAATATTTAGTTTTTGGATAAAATATATTTAATCCCTTATCTAACTCTGTCTGCTGGAATTGAGGTTGTGCTGTAACTGGAGTAAAAACTCCGGCTACCAAAAACAAAGACAAAACAAATACACAGAGATATTTATATATCAAATTCTTTTACCTCCCATAATGCTTGGAAGTAATGATGGTTTTTTAGCATTCGTAAGTGGATTATATAAAGAATCATTTCCACTTAAACTCTGTGTTACATGAGTTATTTTATTAAATCCTTCTCTTGTTTTTGCGTTTATTGTTCTTGTGTAAGCTGCCCAAACTAAATAAGTTAATTCTTTTACAAGAAGTCCATACATTTTTCTTTTTTCTGCATTATCAAAACCGATTTCTCTACTATTTATATAAATTGAAAAATTTATTTCTGAAGCAATATCTGAAATTATTGGTCTTATTTCTTCATGCTTATATTCTCCTAAAGTTATTACTTTTGATAAGAAAGGATATACTATAGATAAGATAATTCTTATTCCTTTTTCTGTAAATAATCTGTTTTTTTCATCTTGTTCATATCTTACATTCCCTTGAGAATCTCTCATTAATTTATCTCCTTGATAAATTCTTTCTAATTTTTCTAAAACATCTTTTACATCTATTTGAACTTTAATATAATCTGAAGAACGCTCTCCTTCCATTAAAGGATTGGAAAACTTTGAAATTGGAGGAGGTGTATAAGAATTCATATCTGATTTAAATTTATTAAATGGGTCTTTCTTTTTTTCATAGTTTTTTATCCCTAGACTTATTTGTTCTTCTGAATATCCTTTTTGTTTCAAAATATCATATACTTTTTTATCTATCATCTCTTTTTACTCCTTTTTTTAATTATAACTGGTCTCCTTAATGAAAATGGGTCTTGCATCTTTGCATATTTTCTAAATTCTTTTTCTGTAAGTTCTAAAGGTTTTACGCCTAATGCTATTGCTGCAAAACTTGGAGAATATGGAATTTCTGCTTTTAATTGTGTTTTCTTTATTTCTTTTTCTATTTCTTTCATTGGGTCTAAATCAAAGTTAAATATAGGAACTGATGGAGGATTAGTTGAAGTAGGAGGATTTATTGGTATTGTTGGAACTTGAGGGGGTGTTGGAACTGAAGTTTCAATTGTTGCTAATCTTTGAAGTTGATTTTGTTGTTGTCCTATCCTTTGTAATTGTCTAATTTCTTGTTCAATTCTTTGTAATTGTCTAATTTCTTGAGTAGGTCTTTGAACTGATTGAATTCTTTCAATATCTCTAAGTTGCTGAGGTTGAGAAATTGCTTGAAATTGTTTAGTTGTTATTCTTCCAATTTCTGCACTTTCAAATGCTGGTGTTTGGATTGATTTTGTTATTTGCTTAGTTTTTGGTTGTTGTAATGTTTTTTCAACTGCTGCTGCAACTTGTTGAGCTTCTGTATCTACTGTTGCAGATGCTGGAATATTAAATTGTTGTGATTGTTGTTGTGCTTGTTTTGTAGCTTTTCCAGTATCAATTTCTTTTAGAGTTTTTTCTATTTTATCTATTTTTGGAGAATCTATTTTTTTTATTTGCTGGTTTATTTCATCAATAATTGTTTCTGTTTTTGTTGCTTTAAATTGAATTCTTGTTGTAGTTTTAGGCATCATTCCTTCAAGTTTTGCTACATCAATAATTGTTTCTCCTTGCATTTCAATTAATCTTTTATTAACTTTAAATAAATCTGAATCTATAGATAACTTTTCTGGAATATTAAAATCTACTTTAGTTAATCTAGGCATTGTTTCAAATGTTTCTGGAGTTTTAGATAATTTTATTTTTTCAGTATTTTTAAATACAGAATCTAAATTATCTAGTTCTTTTTTACTAATATCAAAAATATCTATTGTTCTTCCAATAGCTGCTTCTTTTTGAAATTTAGTCATTCTTCCAATGATTTCTCCAGAAGATTTTTCTGCTCCAATGTCAAAAAGACCTATTTTTCTTTCTGCTTTTAAATAATCTAATAAGTTTGTATTTGAAATAATTAATTCTTTGCCTACTGAAGCTCCTCTAAATGTTGAGCTTCTAGTTACATCTAATAGCTTATATTGTTTTGAATATTCTATAACTCTTTTAGGTTTTAATCCAATTTTTGATGCTTTTAATACTTCTTCAGCAATATCTATTTCAGCATAAGCTTTTCCTCCAACTCCTATAATATTTATTGAAGATATTCTATCTAATTCATATTTTTTTGATATAAAAGGAATTCTTGCATACTTAACAATCTTTTTTTCAACTTGAGGAGAAACTGTAACAACTTTATATGTAGTTTTTAGGTCTTGCTTAATTAGTGGTGTTAAATCATCTGTTCTTCCAGCAAGTCCTCTTACTAAAGATTCATCAAATGACTTAGGTCTTTTTATTATATTTTCAGTTATATCTTGTTTAACTAAAGGAACTAATGCTTCATCTACTGAACTTCCTATTGTTCTTGGAACTCTTTTTGCAGCAGATGCTAATTTTTTTGCTCCAAAAAATACTCCTGTAGTTAATTCTGCAATATCCCATGCTTGAGTTAAATCTGAAGTTATTGGAGCATCTGCAATTTCAGTTAATCCAAAAACATCTATAACTTTTTTCATTTCTTTTTCTCCAGCAGAAGAAATATCTCTTAAAGCATATAATCCATAAGGTTTTCCTGTTCCTCCTAAACCTAAATCTTTTCCTTCAAGTCTTTTAATTCCTATTTCAGATAATATATTAACTCCTTCAAATACATCTCTAAACTGTCTGAAGAATACTGCTGTTGAAACTGCTGTTGTCCCTTTAATTAAAGAAGAAATTGGTTTATCTTGATTAATAAAACCCGATTCTTCAAGTATCTTTCTTGATTGAATTTCTTCTAATTTTTTACTTGCACTTCTTACTGCTGTTCCTTCTTCTCTGCCTTGAGGATATGAATAAAAAGGAATTGGTTGAGAAATTCCTAAAAATTCTCTATATAAAAAATTAGAAGTTGGATATTCTAATTCTACCATGCTTGGTTGAGATTCATACTGAGCTTTTTTAATTTCTCTCTTTTTTTGTTCTACTAGTAAATCTGCTTCTTTTTGAGTTAATGTCCCTTCAAAAACCAATTCTTTTAATTCTCTCTCATCAATTCCTAAAGAACCTATAGCTGCTTCTGTCAATCTTATATCTTTATATGCTAACATTACAGTCGGTTTTGTTGCTAATTTATAAGCATCTTCTGAGAAAGTTATAATTGGTCTATTTCCTTCAGTATCTTTTCCTAAAAAAGCTCCTCCTATTTTTGAATATGTTGCTACTCTTTCTTCTTCTGCTTGTTCAAGCTCAGATTTTTGTATAACTTTTTCTGCAAGAGATATTTTTTTTAATCCTTGTTCTGTTCCTTCTTTTGTAGCAGATAAAAACGGATTAGCAGAATATCCTTGTTCAACTTTTGGAAGTGCTTCATTTTTAAGATAATTAATTTCTCTTTGATAAGCAGAAAATTCTGCTAAATCTATATCTGTTTTTATTCCGGGTTTTTTATTAATTAAATATTGTTTTCTTTCAAGAAAATCAATTCTTTTTTCTATTTTTGATTTTTCTTTGTTTATTTGCTCATTTCTTCTTTGTTTGAATTCTTGAGGAGTAATTAAAGATTCTTTTGCCCAACTGGGTTGTTTTTGATAAAATTTTTCATATTTTTTAGGGTCTCTTATATTTGAAGCTGTTTCAACAATTTCAGAAAGTTTTTCTTTTCTTCTTTTATATGTTGCTTCTTCTCTTGTTCTTTCAAGTTTTTGAGTTCTTCTTTCTGTTCTTGTTGGAATAGAATTTTGTTCTTGAATTTGAGTAGAAATATTTCCTTTTGATGCCAACTTAACAAATAATAAGAACTATTTAAATATAAAAGTTTTGAAAAGTAAACTTTGTTTACTAATTTTAGTTTAACATTTTAGCAATTTCTAAAGAAACTCCTCCAGACATTTTTTTAAATTGCTTTTTTCTTTTTTGTTCAACTCTTTTCTTAAAATTTTCTATAAAAAAATCTTTAGGGTTTTTATCTGAACCTATATCTCTTAGTTTTTGTCTTAAATTATTATTTACTAATCTAGGAAGAAGATTATTTGATTCGCATACTAATTCAAACTCTCTTTTATTTTTAACTTTTCCATCTAATAATAAAGATAATATTTTATCATGAGGATTAACAATTTCTTCTCTTCCGATAGAATTTTTATTTTTAAGTTCTTTTTTCTTTCTTGTTTTAATTTCTTCATATATTTTTTCTTCTCTTTCAGTTAATTTTGAAAATTTTAAATGTCCTCTATAAGTTGTGAGTTTTGTATAATTAATTTTTCTTTTCTTTTCAATAAATTTTCTTTCAATTTTTTCATTAATTGCAATATCCCAGTCATCTCTTGAATGATGTCCTTGATTTTTCATTTTTATAATTGCTAAACCTCTTTCTACAACATGAACCCATATTCTAGCAACTGAAAGAAGTTTTTTATCAACATCTTTTCCAGAAGGAAGATTGAAAAACACTATATTATAATGATGTCTATTCATATTTAAAGCTTTAATAATTTTCTTTTGTAATTCATTATACCAATCTCTGTTAAACATTACATTTACTGCTTCATCAATAATTATTGTTGAATAAAATCTTTTATCAATTTCTTCTGAAGCTTCTTGAGGGTCATATATTAAATCTTCTTCTGGATTAAACTTATGAAATCCTAATCTTCTTAATGCTTTGGATATTTGATAAGAAAGAGTAGATTTTCCAGATGAAGTTCCTCCAGTAATAATTATAGGACAATCATATTTGTTTTTTACTGCTTTGTAAAGCATTAATGCAATATCATTTACAGTCCATCTAATTATTGCCATTTTCTTTTTAATCTTTGATATTCATTATATTCTTTTGGGGAAATAACTATTTTTCCAACAATCTCACAATCAGATATATTTCCACAATGCTTACAAAGACATCTTATTACTTGTTTTATTTTACCCATTACATACCTCTTTCAATAAAGCTTTCAATAATATCATCTTTATCAAATTCTTCCATCTTCTTAAATATTAGTGAAGATTGATTCATTGCTTGATATAATAATGATTTAATATTTCTTATTTGTTTTAAAACTAAAGTAAAAAGTTGTTCATCTATTTCATAAATATGTGTTTTTGTTTCTTCATCATATTGAGAAATAAACACTCTTTCAATAACTCCCTTATCTGCAATAAAGTCAAGCTTGCTTTCAATCTCTCTTAATTTAGTCTTGTCTCTTACTGCAAAATCTGTGTTTGATACTAATGTTTGTAAAAGCTCTATTAACCTATCAAAAGCTTCTTTTCTTCTAAAGTCTCTAATCTCTTTAATTGTAATTTGTTCATCAATTGATTCTGAACCGAACTTAGATATTAATTCATATCTTGTTATAGCATAAGTCAAAGAAAGTAAGTTTAAAGTAACAAACCCATCAGCAATATTAAACACTTCAGATTTGAAAGGTTTTTCAAAATCTTTTTTTCCCATCTCTACCTCTATAATCAATAGTTATTTAAATAATTTTTCAATTTTAGGAAGTTATATATCTTAAAACAAAAGAGAGCCATATTTTTTATTTTTTCTTTGGTTTTTGCCTATTGGTTGTCAAAATATATCTTTTGACAACAAACCTTTTAAATTCCGAACAATTAGATTATATTATGGAAGGAATTGTAATGCAAAAGCAGTTAGTAAGTCAAGAAAATGATACAGCAATAAGAATTATAGAATTTATTCAGTCTGCTATCTGTGATAATGAAGATAAGTTGAAGTGGAGCTGGGAGGAGAATGATTATATTATTAAGAGGTATGATCTATATCAACTTCTAGCTAAACTAAGAAGATTCTATGCTAAAAAATGAATGAAGAAAGATATAATGATGCAGTCAATTATAAGAAATATCTTATGTCTAAAAAACTTTCTTTGAAATCAGTAAAGGTTTATATGGATTATTACTGGAACTTTCCTTTTATAATTGACAGAAGGAAATTTAGCTCAGAAATTCTTATTGATTTTCTTTCAAAATATACAAATACTACTGCAAGAGGTTTCTTAAAATCTTATCTTGAATATAGAAAAGTTAAGATTGATTTGCCTAAAGTTTCTGGGAGGAGGAAGAAACAAATTCCTAGAGTTCTTACTGAGCATGAAAGGAGGATTTTGCTTGTTGCTATGTATAAAAACAATGTTAAATATGGTTTATGTTATGATTTAACTTATTGGTGTGGTCTTAGGCGTGCTGAACTTTTAGGATTGAGAATAAATAATTTTAACTTAAATAAATGGTCTGAAGATAAATCTCAACCTTGTGAGCTTCATGTTACTGGAAAAGGAAATAGAGATAGATTAGTTCTTGTTCCAGTAGATATTATGGAAAGACTTAGAAAATATATTTTGTATCTTCCAGAAGTTAATATGGAAACTAAATTATTTGATTTCTCTGATGAAATATGGCGTAGAACCCTATCTAATGTTAGCAAATCTGTTCTTGGAAGAAGGGTTAATCCTCATCTTTTAAGACATAGTAGAGCAACAGATTTATTAAATTCTGGAGCTGGAATATATGATATTAAAGAATTCTTAGGACATTCCAGTTTATCTACTACAGAAATTTATGTTCATCAATTAAAATCTTATTCTTTAAACAAAATGAAAAAGTTTGTCTAAAGTTCTAGTTTTTTTTCTGGTTCATTTCCTTTATCTCTCCAATTCACAACTTCTGTTCTTTTATATAAATAAAATGGATTAACTAAAAACAAATAAATAATCATCAATACTAAAGGAATTAATAAGAAAAACAACCAATTCTCACTTGTCATTTCTCATCTCCTTTTCTCCTTTGAGTTGTTCTTCTCTAATTAGATTAAAAATATAAGCATTAAAATTAAATTCATATTTAAATAAAGAATCTTTTGGCAAATCTTCATTTAATTTATTTATTCTTTCTAATTCTTCTCTTATTGTTTTCAATGTTCTATCTCCTTTTCAATCTCTAAAAAAGCACTTGCTATCGCAATTATTGGAAGTTTTTTGCAAATATCTTGTTTCTGTTTTAATACGAATTTATGAAACTTTATTAGTTCATTAATTTGTTTTTTATCCGTCATTTTTTTATAATCCATATAGTATTATGTAATCCTCTACCTCTCTTATCGCATGCAAAGCAGATACTAGAATATTTACTTTTTGCATTATATATTTTTCCACATCTCTTACATCTTCTCAACATTTTACTATAAAGTCGGAACATGGTATATTATGGCACTTATAAGAGTTGATGAATGGCTAGTCGCAATAATAGTACTAACTAATACCATGTTCCTGTGGAATTTCTGAGGAATTCCTATTAATGAATTCTTCCAATTCTTTATTAAATTGGTTACTTGGAAGCAGCTCATTAGTCCAGATAGAAGTTTCATTAAAATAAACTTCTCCAAACTCTCCTTCTCGTTCAAATGTGCATGAACACTCAGCATCTCCATCAAAATATTTAGCAGAATAAACTAAAGGATTTGTTGTTATTTGTTCAATGTGATTAAATAAATATAAAGCTAAAATCACATATAAGATTACAAATATTCCACAAATTCCTAAGATTATTCTAAATTGTGTTTTTTTTGAAAGAGGTTTATTCAAATCCATTATTTTTGGAGTAATCTTATTATTTTGTTTTGATTTTCAATTATTTCAGCTGTATTTTGAACCATTAAAAGTCTGTAAAGTCTTACATCTGCAAGAATATTCTTTTGTTTTTCAATTTTGGACAAAATTTCCTCAGAATTGTCCTTTTTTTCTTCTATTTGTTTTGGTTCTGGCTTTTTTTCTGGTTCATTTTCTTCATTAATTTCCTTTTCAATGTCATCAACATCATATTCTTTTGAAGCTCTTTTTTCTCTTTCTTCTGCTTGTTCAAGTTTTCTTCTTATTTCAGATTCTATATTATCTTCTACCATTTTTCAAAATCTCCTCTAATCTACTATGAAGTTCTTTTCTTTGGAGCATATTTAATCCAGTTAGTGTTCCAATCACAACTAAACTTGTTATAATTGCAATTCCAATAAATATTAATAAATTATCTGTAACTGAAAGATTTGGAGCTACAGAATAAAGCAATTTTCCTATTTTTTGCTGCATAATTACCAACACTAAAGTAAAAGCAAAAACAATTAATATATATGTATCAAGTAATTTAGGTATGTTTTCTTTTAATTTATTAAGTATGCTCGGCTTTTTTTCTTTCTTGCTATTTGATGAAGTTAAAAGATATGCTCCTGCTAAATATCCCGAAACTACTAATAATGTTAGCACTAAAATATATAATCCTAGTCCTATAATTCCTTTTGTTTCTGTGTAAAAAATCTTAGTAACTCCAGCATAAGCAGAAATTGCAAAAATTCCAAATAAAGTTACTATTAATGATGCAAGTATATTTCCTCTATTTATTTTATATTCTTTTATTGGCATTTTTAACCTCCTTATCAAGATTATTCAAATCTTTTGTTAGGTTTTCATAATCTCTTTGTGCTTGGTTTGCTTTGTCTGAAAAATCCTTTGAAGCTTCTTTCATTTCAGACCATATTTGAGAGAATGTTTTTAATAAAGATTTTTTCTTGTTTTTTTTCTGCTTTTTTGCGATTCTTGCTATTTGATGTGGTTCATATCCTTTTTTTATTGCTTGTTTACACCATTGCTCCATAGCAAAATTATTCTTCTTTTTTGGTTTGAATATATCTAATATTGCCATTTTTCACGCTAAACTGGAATTAATCCAGAATTTTTATTTGTTTGAGTTTTGTTTTCTGGAAAATAATCTTCTGGAATATCTCCACAAGAATAAGCTTTTAATTCTTTAATTTCTCTCGTAAGTTCTTTATCTGCTTTAGCCATAGTTGCAAATCCTTCTGCTTGTTTAGATACAAATACTATTAGAAGAACTAAAACAATTGCTAAAAATGCAATATTAACAATCATTTGAAAGTTTTTTCCTAACCAACCTTCTTTCTTAATCTCTCTAGCCCATCTTTCATTTAAAGCATGTTGAGTTTTAAGGTCAATTGGATTAATCTCTATGTTTGCTTCATTTAATGCTTGATTCATATCTTTAAATCTAAAATTAATCCATTCTTTATCTTGAGCTCTTTCAAAATATCTTGCTTTGTGTTTATCATAATAATATTTTGGAGGAGCTAATAAAAGTGTATCAAAAAACATTCCAATTTTAAGAATTCTTACATTTCCATCGGGAGATAACTTCTTCAATTTTCCTCTCCTAGTTGCTACTTTATATAGTTCTCCATCTTTATTCATCTTCCAAAGTTCTATTTTCTGATTATAACTCATAAAGTAGATAACTGCAATTGTTGCTATGAGAAATAATCCTAAAAACAATACTACAGTAAAAACTATTCCGATTACTGCTACAATTGAATATAATGTTGCTGCATCCATTATTCTAAATCCTCCTCTCTTTCATCATAAGGGCAAGAGTTACATACTTTCTTTTTATTTCCTACTTTTCCCACAAAGCGAGTATTTAAACTGTTGCACATAGGACATCTTCTTATTTCTGTAATTTCTTTTGCTGTTGATTTACTTTTTTCAGCCATGATATTATAGCTCCAATTATAAAAAATGGGCTGAGCATTATTGCAGCAATGATATATGCTAACTTTTCATACCATTTACTTACAATAAAATCTTTTTTTAGAATTTCATCAATCAGATTATTTGATAAATCTGCTTGTGAACTCATAGAATCTTTTACTCTATTTAAAATTCCCATTATTTTATAGAGAGAGATAGAGATTTATAAATGTTTTCTTCTCTTAGTTGAGTAATCTCTGCACTCTCTTGAGCAATATTTTTTCTTAGGATTATAGTTCTTGAAAGGTTTTTTACATGCTTTACAAATAGAATATTTATGTTTGTTATATACTCTCTTTGATTTATGCCTTCCAGAATGAACTAGTTTTCCATTAATTTCAATAGTCTTTCCGAATTCCAACATAGTTAATGAATTTTTCATTCTTATTAATTAACTGGTTCAAAATTGTTTCCATATCGGAAAGCAAAGCAGTTTTTTCCCTATTATTCATTTCTTTATAGGCTAGTTTTAGTTCTTTTTTTATTAAATTATATCTGTATAAAAATTGTGCTAAATTCATTTCAAAACCCTCTCAACCTCTTTAAAAGCATAGCTCCATCTGTAGTTCCAATAGGAATTAATGAAGAGATTGCAAAGAAAATTCCCAGAACTGCAGATACTATGAAAACCATTGCTAAGGTATTATATTGTTCATACTTTAATAATGTTCCTAATGAGAGACAAATTAAACCAAATGCTAAATTAAATAATGCTCCTCCTAGAATTAATGATATTGGCAATTCTTGAAAAGAAATATCTGTTTTATATTCTGTTGATGCTACAAAGTAACCATTTCCAACTTTTCTAGGAATAAAACTCATTTTTGCATCTATTCCTCTTTGTTTTGCCATTGCATAATGTCCTACCTCATGAATAATAATATTCAATATGATACTTATTATAAATGTTAAAAAAAATAATAAAATTAGAGTTGCTTTCATTTTTGTTTCTCAGCTCCTTTGAGTTGTTCT
>CAZQXW010000016.1:0-42550 GCA_964597365.1 uncultured Thermoplasmatales archaeon
GCAAAAACAAGACTGCAAAACAATAGTATAAATAATAAGTATCTCATTTTACTTAATCCCAATATCGTTTCCATCATCGACAACAGGCTCAAATACCCTGTAAACGTTGTATTCTTTCTCGACCAGCTTTCCGTCAACAAGGGTCTCAACCATTTGAGTATTGCCTTCAATTTCTACAATATACCCTTTAGGCAATTGGCTCCTGATGTTCTCAGCCAGCGTAAAGCGTCTGTCTGCCTCCTTTTTACTTATCAGCTTCCAAGCCATATTCCACTGCTTAACCCCAAGCGTCGAAGGGCTTTCCTCTTTAGTTTCTTCTTTCAGCTGCTCAGCGGTCAGTTCTGCCTTTTCGGTCTGATAGTCTTCCCATGTCATACCAGCATAAGCAATAGGGACAACATACTTAACAAACAAACCAAGACCAAAAAACATTACCGCAAGAATCAGTGCATTTACGATTGTAGTTTTCATTTTATTTCCTATCTAAAAGTTTCTTAACATCTAAAGACATATCATCAATCTTTTTCTCAAGATTAGTATGCCGTTCAATACAAAGATCATTCCTTACATAATCAGCATTCTTCTGGTGTATCGCACTATTTTGCAAGTGGGCATAAATACACTCGTATATCTGAGCAATCTTTTTATTAACATCAGCATTGCTTTTTGCTATCATGCCGAATTGTCCTATTATTGCCCCATACGCACCAATTATTAACCATACTAAACGCCAATCCATTCCGTCTGCTGCTTCAGCTAAGATGTCCATCTAAGTCCTTTCGAAGTAATTATTAACCTTCGTTATATCAATTCTTTTTTCATAGCCGACAGGCCAATAAACAGAACATCACGAATAACATTCCTATGCACAACTGCTAAATCAGCCTGCTTATCATTAAGTTCTTTCAGCCTGTCAACATTTCTTTGCATCTCTTCAAGCAGTTTCTCAGTAGTCATATTAGAGCACAGAATTTCATAAGCCTCAGCGGAAAAGCCATTTACCAAAAGCTCAATAAACTCCTTTGTATTTTCCTCGCCTTGGTAAATTAAAAGATTTAAATAGTCAGATGCCACAGGTTGCAGCTCTTCAGGCAGGTCTTTTACAATATCACTTATCTTCCCCATTATTCACTCCTTTGCTTATTCATGCCGTCAACAATGTATTCAAGAGCCTGATCTGATAAAGCTAAACCTTCTCGGCAAGCCTGATCATCGCCTTCCTGACACCGTTCGTTTAAAACGGCTACATTCTTTTGCAAAGACATAATATTCTGCTTATAGTCAGGAGTAGCGCTTATCTGTGTACAGCCAACAAATAAAAGAGGTAAAAACAGGAAAAACAGATAACTCTTTTTACCAGGCCCATTTATCTCCTTCTTCGCTGTCAGCCTGCCCCAAATAGCAACCACGCCTGCTATACCTGTTGCAATTGCAAGGATGCTGTCAGTCATTTGTTCTTCTGAGCCATCCCCAAACTCTACTCCAGACATCTTTGCTATTCCGATAAACATAGCAACTATGCCTGCCCACATGGTCTTACTCAAGTACCAAGCCTTTGAATCATTCATTTTTAAATCTCCTGTAAAATAATTTTTTGTTCTTTTCTAAATCTCTAATTAAGTCCATCAAAAACACCCACAGGTCGGGCTCAATTTCCTCGCAATTAAGAGCCTGTCTTATTTCACCACTTAAAAGATCAAATAATTCTTCATTCTGTTGGTTAGCCATCATTTGGGTAATTCCCCCTTTTCATTAAGCACTCATCATAATCTTCCTATAAGGAGAACCCTCGTGTCTCGCTCGTAAAGACTTCATTATATTATCAAACAAGAAAGGATTATCACTTTCAATAACCCTTTCTTCTTCCTTCTTAGTCATAACCTTACCCCATAAATCTAGTTGACTGGCAAGGGTATCTATAAGGTCATCGTGAGCTCCCAAGGGAAATGCCTGTAGCTCTTGCACTAACTCCGACATATATGGCCTTATGTATATAGACCCATTCGAGAACAAAGGCTGCAATCCAAGGATTCTCGTATTCTTCGATTTCTTACCATGCTTAAATCCTTCTACATAAAAGTGAAAGTTTTCTTTCCTCATCCTCTCCTTAACCCAATAGCTTAGACTTCCCTGATATGCCACACTCTCTAGACCAACCTTAATCGGATGCCACTTTCTTGCATGGTTGAAAATTGCATCAATTAACTCCCCAGGGTTGCATCTCTTCCGGAAGTATTCAAGAATATAAATCCGCCCAGTAGATTTATCCTTTGCAGCAGTCATAACAACATTATAGTCAGGATCCCCTTTTGTATTCTCAGGATCGTCGGCAAGGTCAACGGTTGAAAACACAGCTAGGTTGTCCATCTTAGGCTCTACATCATAGTACTTAAACCATTCAGGTTGGAATATCATATCGTCACTACGAATAGGCTTGTTCATGTAAAGACAAGAAAACAGGTAGGGTCCCATCGTACTTCGTAAACTGTTTATAACAGCCATGTCAAAACGCTCAGGCCAAGGGGGAGAACCTTTTTCATCGGGCTTCCCTTCTTCATCCTCTAAACATGCCCGCTCGATCGCCTTAAAGTGCGGCTCATTTTCCCCTATCCAAGATAGTAGGTCCTTCTCAAACCACCTAGTACCAACAACAAGGTTTTGACCCTTTTTCATATCAGTTAAAAGAGGCGGCACTAGCTTATGCCAACCTATGGCCTGATCAATATCATCCTTAGTCGGGCAAAGAGCCTCTTCCCCGAGTTCATTATAATCAGGAGCCACAGTATCATCTTCAATTATTATATCATAGTGTCTTGATACAACCTGTGTCCGAACCCCTGCAGCCTCGAACGTGCTTTCATTAAAAGCTTTGGGCCTGTTCAAGCAGAGGCTATCCGAGGTCCAAGTACATTTGTTCGTAGGTAGAACTTCAGGGAAGAGGGTTTTTAGAAGGGTATTACTTTCAAAAGCAAACTTAATTGGCTTTAGTTTTGACACAGCATTTGTATATGTATTCTGCACAAGAAGAACCCTTATGGCAGGATCTTTACATGCCCGCCACATTGGATACGCTTGAGAGCAAAGAGTTGTTTTTAACCATCCTCGAGGAAGGGTTATCCGCAGGCGGGTATCCTCCTCATAGTTCTCCAAGATATGGCAGATAGGCATGTGGATACCCTTATCCAGCCAGTCAAGATTAAGAACCCCCTTAGCAAAGAAGAAAAGACTTCTCTGAGCGAAGTCCCTGAGTTGGGTTACTTTTTCTTCAGTTAGTGCTTCCATCTATAACCTCACACTCTACAGCCTTCCGAGAAAGTTCTTCATTCGTCTCATTAAGGGCTGTTAGTAAGGTTTTCAGTGCATCAGCTTCGACATAAATCTTCGCTCCATCTTCTTGAGCCGAGCCATCAACACGATTAAGTATTTCAATTGCAGAACTTTGTGCAATTTTTTCGTTCTGTGAATTCATCAAACTAGTCAGTTTCTTCGCTGCAGCGAGTTCATGTTTTCTTAGATAATCTCGAGAAGAAATCTCTTGCTCATTCCTAGCCTCACTCAATTGCTTATCTTGAATCTGATTCCGCCGGGCAGACTCGTCTTTGAAAAGGGGAGAGTTTATAATGTTTGAAACTCCTCCTTGAGAAAGACCCAGTGCCTGGGCGATGTCTTTCACCGTATACCCTTGATTACGCAACTCCATAATCTTATAATGTCTGGGTAGGAGCCGCCTGAGGTCATTCTTTCTAGAAGAATCATTGTTGTAATCAGCCAGTCGAGATTGTACTTTCTTCATTTCCATGAAATAGTCCTTTCACGGGTATAGACGGGGTTAGGGGGATTTAAAGGGTTATTTTAAGGGTGCGTTCGATTAGTTTTAAGCGGCTTAGGGTAGGGGGGTGGGTGTTTATAGGGGAAGGGGTTTAAAACGTTTAGTCTGGCCGGCTAGCCCCTTTAGTCCCTTAAAGACCCGGCCCGGCAAAACCCCGCCCGGCGGGCTTTGGAAAAGCTAGAGGAAAAGTCCCCTGAAGAGGGACCCATAAACCCCCCTTTATACACTTAATTTTTGGTACGCTTCATGAGAAATAAGTCTTTTGAAGTAGGGACCCCCTTGGGGGTGATGCCCCTCTGGATATGGTGGGTATAGATAGTTTGTTTATCCAGAGAGTTTATAAACATACCCTGTCCGGCATACCCCTTTTTACTCGGATCCTTAAGTGGATATTGTCCATCCTGAGAGTATACATACCCGTAATGTTCACAAGCAAGATCCGAGGTATGGGGAGATTGTCCCTCCAGAAAGTCTTTTAGCACTATCCTGCTATTTTAACACTATCTTGTAAAGGCTTTTCGCAACTAATCCGTATATCACTATCTTGCTATTTTAGCATTATTTTGCTATTAAAAAGACCTCGTAGGTCCAGTAATATAGTGTTAAAAGTTAGCAGAATTTTATTATAAAAAGTGCGTGCTTTTTTAAACCTTTTCTGCTATAATGCCGATATAGAGAGTAAGGAATATTTTAATAACTTTTTTAGGAGATTTAAAAATGGCACAAGAAGTAATCAAAACAAGAGAGAAGTTATCGGAAACGTTGCCTTTGCCAAAAGGCACAGAAGTTACGCAGTGGGTTTACCTTGTTAGTAAGGTGCGGGATGGGGAAAAGACCTTCAATGTCGTGAATTATGTAGCCTTGCCGAAAGATACAAGCAAAAGCGAGGAATTCGCAAAAGAGAGAATTCAAGACCTTGGAAGTCTCGAATTCTTGAAGGCGCTTTGTATGGACGGGCTGGTCCTTAAAGCAAGGTCTGGTTCTAATAAAATTAGGTCCAGTAAAGAGAAAACTGAAAAGGTATCGGCTACACAAGAGAAGCTAGTAAATGCCCTTATAGAAAAGGGTTTTAGCGAAGAGCAGGCATTAGAGGTACTTAATGTCCAGAAAGAGGTAAGACAAAAAAGTGGAACAGGAAGTGAAGTTTACCTCGTTTCGAAGGACCTCGCAAAAGAGTTAACCGAGACGTACAGGGCGAAAACTAGAGCCCTGTTTTCGGAATAACTCGCAGGTTTATCCGGCAGGCCTTTTACCAGGCCTGTCGGGTTTATCTTAAGAGAAAAGCTAACAATACTTGAGGTGTTGTTAGTTTTTCTCTATCCTTTTTTCGGACAATTTTTATCTTGTTTAACCTTTACTCCCAGGCTTTCCCAGAAGCTAGGGAGTAAATGTTATTTAAAGTGAAACGTTATTTAAAGTGAAAGGATTGAAAAATGAAGGATTTTATCAACATTGGGTCTGTTCCATATGAAGAGCCCTGCGCGCAGATTGGGCAGAAGAATTTTTCACTTCTGTCGAAAATGGAATGTGTTGCATTCCGCGGGCAGTTAAACAGGGAGTTTAAAGGAGGAGATTTTAGGATTAAGAGCTTCTCCCACGACTTCGGTCGTTACATGGAAGTGGTGGCGTTTTTTGATGACCAAGTTGAAGACAAACGAGGAGAGATGGCCTTTAAGGCGGAAGGGGAATGTAGTGCAAATTGGGACGAAGAGGCGAAAAAGCAGCTTCGGGAAAAAGGATATTTTAAACTTTTACAGGAGAGTAAAAATGAATCTACAAGACCACAACTTTGAGAGTGTTGCAGTTATTGGTGACACTTCACAAGGGAAAGAAACGCACGTCGCTTGGGATGGTAAGAGGTGGGTTTACTGGGGAGAGACGAACGGATGCTGTTTTACAAAAATGAAGAGGCTGGAAGACTTCGTCCCTCTTGCAAGGTTTATCGGGAAGGATGATTTCCATAATCTTAAAAAGGCCGTCCGGGCGCTTGCTGCTTGGGATGGGCACATTGAAAGGGATATAAAGTGGAAAAAGAGTATCAGTTTGAAATAGACTGGGAGGATTTATCCCTCCATTGTCGAAGAAAGATTTGTTCAGACCTTGGGAAGACTGAAGATGAAATTAGAACTATTGTTAACGATTTTCCCATTGGTACAATTGTTATTAACTGGGAAAGAGAAGAAAAGAAAAGGAGATAGCCATGAGTAATGATAATTGGCTTGAGAGACTTTTGAGAGATATTGAAGGTAAAGGGGAAGAGTCTCTTTTTAGGGAAGAGTGTGAAAAATTGGTTGATGGTTATACAGAATGGGATTTTTTCACCGAACAGTTAGGAGATTCACCAAAAGATGATTCCTACTTTGAAGGGTTCTATAAGCTCTTGAGGGAGCTTGAAGAGAGACTCTTCAAAACCTTTTACTAATCAGGCGGACTAAACTTTTTGACTAAAGAAAACGCCGGACTAAACGAGACTAAAGCAGACTAAAGGACTAAAGGAAAGTCGGGGGGTGGCCCTCCCGCCTTCCTCCGGCTATGATGTAAAGGCGTAAAAAAAGGGTAAATTACCCTTATCATGGGAAAATGATGATGGCGGGAAAAGAGGATTTGTGTATAAATAATATTTTAATATATAAATAAATATATATATATATTATATAAACATAAACCTTCTAATATAAACCTACCTACCTACCCCCCACCATCCTTTAGTCTTTTAGTCTTGTTTAGTCTGCTTTAGTCTGCCCTTTTCTTTAGTGTAAAAGTTTAGTCGCCCGATAAGGTTACTACCTTGATAAGGTGAAAAAATGTTATTTTTTAAACAGAAAGGAAAAAGAATGCTTGTTTGGAAAAATGAAAAGAGGAAAAAGCCCGGTGACTTGTTGTCTCCGAGGAACTTCAAATGCCTACGCTGCAAAAGGGTTTTCCAGACCCCGCAGGGTCTTTGTAGTCATTTGAGTAAACAGCACAAGGAAAAGCCTGTCTATGGAGAAAATTGGAAAGCTACTTTAAGTGAAAGGATTGTACAATGAATTTTTCAGAAGAAAAAGGTTTTTTTCCTCCAGGGGAAAAAAGAGAAAAACCACAAATTTGGATCATGGTCACAGATGACTGGAACGCTGGCCTTAAAGATTTGGTTGATAGGGTCATGGATGACACTTTTTTGACAGAAATCTTAAAAGAAGGCTCTTCCGAGGAAAACATGCCTCTCGAAGAACTAAAAAAGGCCTGTCGAAGTGGTGTTCACTATGTTTTCAAGGCCTTCATTGGAGCTTGCCATGAACAAGAGAGTCACTACTTCTATGAAACGAAAGAGGCTGAATTAGTTCAAGCCTTTTTAAACAATGTTTTTGAAGAGGATGACCTGGGAGGCATAATAGCTGCGAAGTTCGTGGGAGTTTCCAAGGCTCTTTTTGAGATTAGAAGGAGAAAAATTGCCATTAACTTTAAGAAAAAGGAAGAAAAAGAAAGGAAAGAGTAATGAAAAAGATTGAGAAAATGACAAGAAAGGATTTTGAATCCCTTAAAGAAATCTCACCTTGTAAAGCTATTACCTGCGATAGCATTATCTTCTTGCCGAGGAAAAAATTCCACGAGAGTGGATTCCCTTTTATCAGGATAATACCTTGTATTGAAGACAAGCCTCTTGGGATAATCTGCGGAGGAACGGATTCTATTTGGTTTAATATAGCAGAAAACCTTCCCTTCGATCATATGAATATGGACTTTCTCCCAACAAGTAAACTTCCACGGATATGGTCACGTGGTCAATTTCATTGGAACCATGCACATTCAACCCTTTTCTTAGACGTTAGGTAACTATGAAAAGGGTAAAACCCCCATTTCATGATTTTAGTTATGATTAAGAACATATAAAAGGTTACTTATACGGCCCTAAAGCCGATAGAATAACCATAACAAGGTTAAAAAACAAACAGGAGACCAAAGAATGTATCAGTCTAAAAGATTTCCAATAGAAAAAAAGAAAGAAGAAAAAGGAGACCAAGAAATGAATCATTGCGAAAAAGAAAAAACTCCAATTAGTTGGCTATCCAGAGAGTTAATAACCGAGGCAGGAGAAGACCCTCTTCAGGCAATGGCAATGTCTAAGCTTCACTGGGTACAGCTCTGCGTTGCTACACCAGAAGAGCTGTACGATGCACTTCAAAAAGGATTAGTTAATAGTGATTCTACATTCTGCTCCTGTTGCTGGCATGTAAAAAATCTTTCTCAAGGATGGTTAAAATGTTCAAAGTGCCCATTAGTTCAATATCTGCCTGATGGAGACCCCCAAAGTCTGGAAATAAACGACTTAGATCTAGAAAATTTATCTCTAACAGCCTGTGTAACACCTTGGAGAGAAGCAGCCAAAGCTGTTTCTTTAAAGGGAAGGTTTGTTAAAATATCAGCAAAAGAAAGAGAAAGATTCAACTACGAAAAAGACATACAACAGCCTATTAAGAACATGATAGAAAGAATAGACCTATCGATGAGAAAATATATAGAAGACAAGTATCCGTTTTTAAATGAATGATTTTTCCTCCTCCTCAGTCTGGCAGGGTTCCCCTCCCCTTCGTGCTCCGTTCCAGCCCTGCCAGACATTTTTAAGAAAAGGAAAAAAGATGGAACTACTTATCGTAACAATTGTAAACATTATTTTATTCGCCCTATGGTTAACGCATGCCTGTTGGTGGTGTTTTATTAGGAGAGAACATGAAAGTGAAAGATATTTATAACCTGACAAAGAAAGAAGGTTGCTTGACTGACAAAGAAGTAAAAGAACTAAACTACTTTATAACCCTTCTTTCCCCAATTTCTCAAGAAAGTGTTCAAAGATTTAAACACTCCTGGGACTACTCCCGCCCAGAGGAAGAGTACTACGAAGAAGTTAAAAGTCTGATTAAGAAATTACTGAACATAGAAACCTCCTCATTTGGGAGAGAAGTTCGGAATCATCTAAAAATGCCTCCGCTTTCCCTTGAAGGAGATTATGTTTAAGAAAAAATACTACCCTCACTATTGTGAAAACTGTTCTTCCTATTTTTGGAAGACAGAGATTAAAAAAACTTGTCCTCTCTGCGAAAGTAATAACATTAAGGTTGGAGAAGATAAAAAGAGAAAGGAAAAAAAGATGAACTTAAAAATCAAAATTCCAGAAAGCTCAAATGGTTATATAATTGTTGAAAGAGAAAATGGTGCTACCCTTGCGTGCTTTTACCCTTCTATTACGGAGGAATATCAATGGATAGAAGATGTCCTTATGTACATTGCAACAAAAGAGGATAAGAGGTGCTTTTTAGAGGAGAGACTAATCGAAAAAGCAGAGCTAAGTCGAAAGGGACTTCTTGAAAAGGCAAACGAGGAAAAGCGTAAAATTATTGCTGACTTGAGAGCAGAAAAAGAGGAAAATGAGAACGATTCCTAAGAATTGTCTTCATTGTAACTACTGGGATAAGAGTGAGGCTCATTGTTCCCTCCTCGACAGGCCCGTCGGTAACGTCAACACCTGTCGACTTTGGTCTCCTCGCATGAGTCTCCTCTTGTCCATACCAGAAAGGCCAGTTTTTACTGAATATAAACAATATGAACTTAATGTAAATTGAAAGGAAAGAACCATGTTAAAGAAAACATACGTTTGTAATAGATGTAAAAAAGAATCACCCCACGGGGAAAGCTTATTGTCTTCACTACCAAAAAACTGGATTTACTTCACCATGTCAGGGAAAAGCTGTATGCATGTGGGAATACATCTTTGCCCAGAATGTAAAAACTTCTTCATAGAAAGGAAGATTCTTCCTGAAGTGCAAACAGGAGAGTCGCCAAACAGTGACAACATACCAAACAGGCTCATAGCCATCCTGGAAGAAATCGCTCTTAACGCCGTCGAAGGGGAGTTTTAACAGTGAAGTCTATATATTGGCATAAAGGGCTGAATAAATTCCAAGTAGTTGTGAGAGTTCGAAAAAAGAACATACACATAGGTTACTTCTCCACGCTTAAAAAGGCTGAAGAAGCTTTGTCCCTTGCAAGGAAAGAGCTTTCTCTTCCAAAGAGTAAGCAAGAGGTTAAAAAAGAAACTTTGGAAAAGGATTCAGACGATGATTCTCGCCTGTTGGGCCTCCAGGAAAAGCTAAACGAAAGGGGCGAATTACCCATATGATGAATCTCTATGATGCTCTGAAAAAACAGATAGAAAATTCCTACAGCCTGTTGGAAATGTATGAACAAATCCCTACAGGGAATCTTGGTGCTATGCTTATCCGAAGAGATGTGAAGGAAGCTGAAAAGGCTCTTAGGGATAATGATCCAATATCTATGATGCAAAGTCTTGAAACTTTAAAAGGACATAAGTGAAATGTTTGAGAACTCTAAAATATCCATAACCCCTACATCTGTTATCTATAGACAAAACAGGAAGAAGGGAAATCTTATTGTAAAAGTCTTCTTTCAAGGAGCAACCCCAAGACTTATTTACTACATGGAATCGCTTAGCGATATATATCCGTGTGCCCTTTTTGAAAGTGAAATTTTAGAGTACCTAAAAGACGCTAAAGAACGTATTAGAGGAACAATTCCTCACTAACGCTAATGTTTAATTTTTATTGAAAGGACCGACACAATGAAACAAGGTCAAGCAGATGTAACTAGTCAGAGTAAGAAGGTGGGAGAAGCATTCTATCCAATCTTTGATACAGTCCAAGAGGCTGTTGATAAGTACGGAGAGGACGAGGTTGTAAAACTTGTTAATTCCCAAGTGAGAACGAATGAGATGAACGCAGTTCGTGCTCAGGCAACCTCCAAGCCTTCGAAGAGTCGCCTGATGACCATGGCAGTTTCCGAGATTACACCAGAAGAGCTTCAGTCTGTTGCTGGTGATCCGACCGCTGTCAATGAACTCATCGAGGCAAAGATGAAGGAGATTGAGGAACGCCTTGCACAGCAGGCACCTGCAATTTCTGACGAAGATGAGGCTTCGGAAGACGAAGCTTAATTCTTTCCTTTCTTAGACGCCATTCCCCCCACGTTTATATAAAGGGGGAATGGCTGTTTTTATCAAAGAAAAAAAGAGGAAAAAATGCTTACAAAAGCAAAACCATTCAGCGAAAGAACAAGCGAGGATTGGATTGCCCTCAGGGAGAAGAGAGCTAATCTACATAAACAAAGTTTCTACGGAAAGAAAAAAGAAAAGAAAAAAACCCAGGCGAAGAATAAAGGAAAGAAGAAGACCACATTTGACAAGGCTCTTAGCTTGATGAGTGAAGAACAACGCCTTGCTGTCTTTGGCCTGGGAGGAAAGGAAAAATCAAATGGAGATAAAGACACAAAAGGATTTGGAACGACTTAAAAATCTAGCCAGAAGGTTCTACTATGGTCCTCAGGCTGATATTGAAGACATCATAGGTGAGTGCCTGTTGAATTATGTTAGGAAAAATCAAAGAGTAACAACACAAGTTATTAGAAACAAGTGTATTGATAAGATAAGAAGGAATGAAGTGGAAAACAAGCATAAAGAAAATATTCCCAAGCACAAAGAAGCAATCTTTGAAGAGATAGAGAAGGAGGAAGGTCTGGTCAACAGGCTGATGAAGCAATCCCTTCTAACAAGGTTAGAGCAAAGAGTTCTCTATCTCCGCTTCTGGGAAAATCTTTCTGTCGAAGAAATAAACGACCTCGTTCCTAACACAAGACAAATTTTACATAATGCTATTGAAAAGCTTCGTTTTGGTTACGAAGTAGAAAGGATGAAGAATGAAGGGATTTGAACTTTATAAAAAGAAGGGACATTTATCCCCTTCCTCAGCGAGTGTATTTGCCCGCTGTCCCAGACGTTATTTTTACAAATGCGGTTGCAATCTTGTGACCTCCACTGACAGCATTCCCCTACGGTTTGGGGAGGCTATTCACTTTGCCCTTCCTCAAGCCTACACAGGCGACAGGGAAAAGGCAATAAAAGCCTTCGACTCAATCTGGGAAGGACGAGAAGGGGATTCCATAAGGAATAGAGCAAAGGCTTTAGACCTTATAGATGAGTTTATTATCTCCCATGCAGGATGTAAATGTATCTATAAACCTCAAGCTCCACCGAAGGGAGGTGTGACTGTAAAGGACCCAAGAAGTGGCTATGAGCTTCCCTTCGCGATAGACGTTGGCCTGCCGATTATGTTCGTTGGAAGGATTGACTGTTGTGGCAGGCATAGAGACAACAATAGTGTCGTTGGAGTTGAGTATAAAACTGCTTCTAGAATGGGAACCACTTACTTTGAAAGTTTCCAACGTTCCCCCCAGATAATAGGCTACGCTCTTGCGTTGGAAATTCTTAGTGGAGAGCCTGTGGATACGTTCTTCCTTGAGGTCCTCCCTACACAAAAGAGTTCCTCCACCCCCGTAATAGTTCCTATCAATTTTATGAAAAGAAACTATGAAGACTTCATAAAGAACCTTCAATTGCTCTATCAAAGGTTGGAGATTTGCGAAAACGAAGAGGAGTTCCCTCAAAACTTCTTCGGATGTAACTCTTACTCCTCCTATGGAATGGCCGGGTACTCTTGTGAATATGCTCCTCTTTGTGAAGCAGGTGATTGGACTCAAGCAGTTGACTTTTTTGAAGTGAACACTTACGAACCTTTTATTATCGCAGGAAAAGAAAATGAAACTACTCCTACACACTGAAACGTTCAAAGCTCTTTCTGATCCTATGAAGGCCCAGATAATTGAGGTCCTTCTCATTAACAAGAACATGATTGTTAGTATGATAGCTGAGCAGCTTGGTCAATCTCAGCCCCTCATTTCTCATCACTTAAAACAGATGGTGAAAGGAGGTGTGGTTATATGTATCCCATGTGGGCAGTTTAGGAATTATATTCTAAATCTTGAAAAGTTTCAAGGGTTAGAGGAATGCGTTAGTGAAATTGTAAAAACTTTAAAAGAAAGGACTTAGAAATGAAAGCCCCGAAAATTCTTCTTTATTCCCTCTTCGGAGGAGGAAAGACTTCTTTTGTTGCAACAGGGGGTAAGGAGGTGCAGATAATTGACCTGGATGATGGTCTTCAATCTCCGCAGACTCTGCAAGATAAGTGGACTGAAAAAAGACGTGCCTGCGTGGAAAATGCTTTGCCTTGTCATGAGACAAACCCAAGGAAGGCTCTTGCCTTCAACAAAGCCAGAAGCTATATTCAGAGTATCTTTGAACAGTGTGATAAGAACACGTATCCCTTTAAGGTTCTGGTGATAGATTCTCTAACAACCCTTAGTGAGTTTGCCATGCGGAGCATTCTCGATGCTAATGCTATGCTTGGTAAGCAGCCACGACTTCAACATTGGGGGATAAGAGATATTATGTTTAAAGAACTCCTAATTGCTCTTAAAGCCTTACCGATATGTGTAATCGTCCTGGCCCACCAGCAAGGGGAAGGGGAGGCTGCTGATAATCCTATCACACCAGCTATCGCAGGCAAAAGCCTTCCTCCCCTCTTGCACTCTCAGTTTGATGAAATTCTCCATGCAAGGGCAAGGACAGTTGCAAAGGGAAAGACTGAGTATGTTGTAGAGAATCAGTCAAGCTCAAACATAACTGTAAGAACAAGGTATAATTGTCCAAACTTCTTCGACATGAACAGAGGTTTGCAAGAGTTTCTTGGTGAAATGGGATATGAAATAAACTCCTAATGAAAAGGGTAATTAGCCCTTATGATGAAAGCGAGGTGATCGATGCTGTAAAAGATTTTGTTTTAAGTGAAGATTAAAAAAAGAATTGTTTTAGAATTGAAAGGAACAACAATGCCATTGTTAGATTTTGACTTTAAAGAAGTGCCGGATGAGATTAAATCCGTCCCAGCGGGCAAGTACACTTTCGAGATACTTGACCCTCCCTCGATTGAGCCAACACAAAAAGGAGATGCTAATAACCTTATCATCCAATTTACAATAAAGGATGAAGGGGATTACTACGGCAGGAAGATTAAGCATTATTTCTACCTCGGCAATGAGATAGGTCTTGTCCAGGTGAAGAGGATGCTTAAGGCCTGTGGAATCGACCCAGCCAATTGGACTAACAACACGGAAGATTTGATTGGGAAGGTTTGCGAGGCTGTTGTTGTAGAAGGCAGCTTCAAGGACAAAGAAACGGGAGAGGATATTTCTCGCCCGAATATAAAGACCTTTGTGGTTTAAGGGAACTAGTGTTTTTGGAAACTGGGACCAGTCGTTTTAGCACTTGGCTGGTCCCTTTCTTAAAAGAAAGGAAAAGTTATGGATAAAGACATGATTGAAAAAATGAAAAAGAACCGTGTACAGTGGAATTTGCTCACCAAAGAAGAGCAAGCTGCACTTAAAGATGCGGGCGGTGAAAACACCTTGTACTATGGAGGTGAGGCTTGGGTGCGTATGGTGTTTAGCGACTTTGAAGATTATCCTAGTCTGATTTACCGCATCAAATCAGACTACGAACCGCCGGAAATTGAGAAATGCCCGGTAAAGCCATATCAAGGCCAACTGTGCTATACCAGACACGATATCACGATACACTTTGGTATAAGCGAAGCAGTTGATGATCCAAATTTTATAGGGTTTTGGTACGAAGAGCCATCTACTGGCATTGGCCTTGGGTCAATGCCTCGTATCGTCGTTAGAAATGAAGCCTATTTATCGGCTTATACACCGAAGGAGGTATGGTTTAAATGCTAACAGTAATTATCGCAGATATTATTTTAACCATCGGCTCACCACTCCTGTTGTTGTGGTGGCTGGTTAGGAGAGCACAATGAGAGAGATAAAATTCCGAGGTCGCTGTGTAAAAGACGGCAAATGGCTGTATGGCGACTTGCGCAGAGACATTCAAAAAAATATTACTTGGATATTCCCGCTTGATGAAGAACCGGCCTATGATTCCCATCAAGTGATACCTGGAACAGTGGGTCAATATACCGGACTGAGAGACAAAAACAGCAAGGAAATATATGAAGGAGTTATATTGTAATGAGAAAGCTAACAATCAATAAAGAGGGCAATTTAAACGTACACTGTCCGATGGCCTTTTCCGGCAGCATCCTTGAGTTCGGTTGGGTGCAATGCCATGATGGCTGTGCGTGGTACACAGAATCGGGGCCTTATGCTAAATGTATGCATGAGATAATAGGCGAAGTTGTCAAAGACGAAAGGAGAGCACAATGAGTGAAAGAGATGACGAAAGAATTGAACGTTATATAATAGGCCCTAATACTGGGACTCTTGCATGGTATAAAGGCAACAGGGCAAGGGCCCTTGCGTTTGCATAGCCATCTTAATAACAATAGTCTTACCACTAGGGATTTTAAAATTACTTTACAATAGAAGGAGACATAAAAAATGAACTTAACAGACTTATCAAAGATGTGCCATGACATTGCTGTTGACCATGGCTTTTACTCAAACGGTTTCTCAAATGGTTGGAGAAAGATTGAAAGAAATGATGGAGAAGCTATTGCTCTTATGCACAGTGAACTAAGTGAAGCGCTTGAAGCCCTCAGGTATGGTGACCCACCAGATGAACATTGTCCTGAATTCTCCAACGCAGAGATAGAACTAGTTGACTGCATAATAAGAATACTAGACTTCGCTGGGTATAAGGGTTATGATCTACAAGAAGCCTTTAATGCAAAGATGCAATACAACGTAACCAGAGAAAGAAAACATGGAAAGGAATTCTAATGCTTGTTGATTTAAAGAGTATTTACGTAAAGGAAGGAAGAGGAAGGAAAGAGTTTAAAGGAATACCTGACTTAATGGAGTCGATTAAAAATCATGGACTCCTACACCCTCCTGTGGTAGTTGAGAAGGATGGGAAGTATGAGCTAATTGCTGGGGAGAGAAGGTATCGAGCTATTACTCTTCTCGGTTGGGAGAAGCTCCCTGTTACATTGTTGGAAGACGTGAGTGAACTCCAGAAGAAAGAGTTAGAGTTGGAGGAAAATATTGCTCGAGAAGATTTATCTTGGCCTGAGCAAATAGAACTCTACAGGCAGATTGATGAACTAAAGCGAGAAATTTATGGGTCAAAAATGCAAGGAGATAGTAAGGGTGATGGTTGGAATACACAGAAAACAGCGGAGCTTGTGAAGGTTGACCGCAGTAACCTCCAAAAGCAAATAAATTTTGCTAAGATGCTGAACGATAACCCAACACTTAAAGAGACCTTGAAGGGCCTGCCACTATCGACGGCAATGCGTAAAGCAAAGTTAATAATTGAAAAGGAAAAGGTTGAAAGAGTAGCCAAAGATAAACCCATACAGGCAGATATTCTTCTTGGTGATTGTAGAGAACTTATAAAAGAAATCCCCGATGAGTCTGTCAACCTCCTTTTGACTGACATACCTTATGGGATTAAGGCTATCACTGACGGAGAAAAGGATTATCAGGCAATCGTGAATGAAAAAGATAACATGGAGTTCAAAGATACCCTCTCTCTAATGCAAGACCTTATCCCAGAACTTAACAGAGTTTTAAAACCTAGCTCACACTTTTATATATTTTTCTCTATAAATCAATATGATTTTCTTTACAATGAAATGAATAAGAAGGGTTTCCACGTTGACCCAGTTCCTATTGTATGGGATAAGAGAAGAACAACCACTCCATTTAGGGGGTATTCTTATAGTGCCTGCTATGAGTTGTGTCTTTTTGGACATAAACTACCTCGAGAAAGAATGTTATCAAAGCCTGCCAAGACAATTATAGAGGAAAAAGTTACCTCCATAGTGGATAAAGTTCACGTCTTCCAAAAGCCAATATCTCTTCTTAGATTCTTCCTAGAGCAAAGCACAAACCTGGGAGATGTTGTTCTTGATCCCTTTGCTGGGAGTGGCTCAACAATTATTGCAGCTAAAGCATTAGGGAGGACAGGCATAGGGTTTGAGGTGAATAAAGAAAATTACTGCAATGCGGTTGCATATATAAAGAAAGCAGAAGAGAAACAAGAAGAACTTAAAGATGGTTTTATTGAGAATAAGGAGTAGAAAATGGAAATCAATGATAGTGCTGTAATTGAGGCTGTACTAGATGTAGGGGCTAAGTCAACAGCTATTAGAAATAAAGTAATGGCTCTAATAGAAGTTATGGAGCCCACAATGAAAACTGAAATCAAACCAGTTGCTATACAGAGTGTATCATTAGAACATTCTCCTATAGTACAAGAATTAAAAGACACAAACAATAGATTGGAAAATGTATTAACTTTATTAGAACAAGTATTAAATAAAACAGAACTTTAAAAGAAAGGAACAAAATGGAACAACTAATAACGCTTGGAGTTAGTGCTATATTATCGGTCTCAGCTGTTATAATATCTATAAAAACAGATATTCGAATGAAACGCTATGAGGAAAATAAAAGAAATGAAGCATTTAATGATGCTTGTCATGCGATAGATAGAATAGTTGGATACTTAGACAAAGTTCCGGCTGAGCAACGTGATGATACTTGGGGCAATATAATGAGATACACTAGTCGTTTATCAAGTGCGTTAGATGAACTATTATGAGAATACTATGGGCAGATGAGAATAATAAGACTCCAGCCAGTCTACGAACTGCATGTAACTACATGTGTATTCATTGTGCTGATGTTTTCAATTCTCCGCAAGGTATAGGAGCACATTTGAAAGTAAAGCATGATGAAACACCTGAGTATAAGGTTAACTGGAAGCCTACAATGTACATAACTTATAATGAAACTGTAATGAGAAAGGTAACAAGATATGAAACTAAAAAACTGCGTATTTGACCAACATTGTCCATTCCTCAAAATTGGGTATTGCAAAGATTTTCAGTGTAAGCATCCATCAAGACCTTCTGCGGATTCAGATAGTATAGGCACTTATTCTTTACCTGAATTATTTAAAGGATGCCCGCTTAAGAAAGAGAAGTTTGTCGTTGAATTAGAAGGAGAAAATAATGCCAAGAGGAAATAAAGCCAAAGCATGGTCTTATGATGACTACGTAAGAGAATATGAAAAATTAAAAGACAAACTATATGATTTAGAAAAAGACCATAAAAAATTATTAGATTCACTAATAAAAGCAATGTCGCAAAACTATTGTAAGATATGTGGAAACATTTTGGATGGTTATAAACCTTCAAGAAAAGTAAACGAAGATATGAAAGAAAAGGTGGCGAATAATGAATGAAATAAAAATGACGATTACTGACAATGCAATCGATAAACTTACGGCTGATATATATTTAGATGTATATGATCTATTGAACGAAATGAAAATGCAGGATATTGTTGATTACGTTTTAGAGTATGAAGATCACTATGTCTTGCTTGAAAGAATTGGCATAGATGCCTGTAAGGACCATTTTGATTTAAAGGATTGAAAGGAGTTATATAATGAAAGAAAAAGTCGGCGAAAAATTATACACTGATTACCGATTAGTAAGACAGACGAAAAATACAACAGATAAAAACGGATGGCTAAGAGAGTGGAAAGTTGCGAAAATTTGTGAAGAAAATGAGCATCTCAAAAAGATAGCTGAAGATTTGTATTCGGAGTGTTAGAAAATTGTTTATTGAAGGAGATGAATGATGAACCCTGAACAGTACAGGCGTTATTTAGATTTATACGAGTTAGAGGACACTATGGCGCATTACTCCAATTTTATGAATTTTATACAGACGATTTATGAGCACGACGGCAACTACAAAGGCAAATGTCATCCTTCTTGTTTAGCATGTCAAAAGGTATACATTTTGAAAGGAGCTGAATGATGAATGAGATAGAAACCATAAGAGAAAGAAACAGAAAGAAGATTCAAACAGTTAAAACTCATCCGATGGTGGAGATTATAGCAAAAAAATTGTTCGGGATAGAATGTGCTCCTGCACAAGAGCAGCGAAAAATGGTTAGTCGAGCAGTAAAGACGGCAGCGAAAGAATGGGATAAACTGCAAGAAGAAAATGAACAGCTCAAAAAATTAGCAGATGATTTGTATTTTGCTTATCAAAACAAAGACCCTGAATGTTTGCATGATTACGAAATAAAAGCTCTAAAAGCTTATAAGGAATTCAAAAGACTGAAAGGCGGTGAATGATGAAGTGTAGAAATTGTTTATACTGGAGACAACAGTCTGGGAGTGCTCATGTAATATGCCCTACGTACATCGACGCACCACTTTACAACATGACGCCGTGTAAGTTGTTTAAAGAGGGCGAGCCGGAAACCAGAGAAATAAACCAGTTTCTTTTGTGGTCGGGTCGTTTACCAGAAGACTGGCCCACAGAAGAAGAAAAGGATGCGATTCTGAAAGGCGGTGAATAATGATTATCCATAGATGTGACTTTTGTTATAAAGAACAACCTACTCAGGATACTCCTGAAGGTTGGATATATGTACCTATCTTCAAGAGGAATGTTCTCCTATGTGACGAGTGCTTAGCGAAAACAAGAGAGTTCGACATAGATAAAATTCTTAACTTAGTCATTAACTTTTGTGGAATTAAACGAAAGCAATAATATCGAAAGGAAAGTTTTATGCAAGTGCCTGCTGTAGGACCTAAGGATGCAAAATTGGTAATTGTAGGAGAAGCCCCAGGAGCACAAGAAGAAAGCAAGGGTCAGCCATTTGTCGGAGGCAGCGGGCAGCTTTTAACAGAGCTCCTTGTAAAGAATGGAATAGACCGTTCAAAATGCTACATAACAAATGTTGTAAAAATCAGGCCACCAAATAACAACTTTAAAGCCTTTTATGCAAAAGGAAAGAGGTCTGCCCTTCTTGAAGAAAGCATAGCATCTTTAAAGAAGGAGCTGCAGGAGGTCAGGCCAAACCTTATTCTTGCCTTAGGAAATGAAGCTTTAAAAGCTCTAACCTCTCTAACAGGTATTACTAAATGGAGGGGGAGTGTTCTCGAAACCCCTTATGGAAAACTCTTGCCTGCCCTTCACCCAGCAAACATTTTGAGAATGTATGAGAATAGAACCCTCTTAGACTTTGACCTAAGAAGGGCTGCTCTTGAAATGAACTTCCCAGAGATACGAACGCAGCCGACAAAATTCCATATAAGACCTAACTTCACGCAGGTTATGACATTCCTTGAGGAGATGCCAGAGAGATTTACCTTCGACATAGAAACCTTTGGTAAGAGGGTTCGCTGTTTGGGGATTGGGATATCAAGTGAAGAGGCCATGTGCATACCTTTTATAAAAGATAACTACGATTCTTACTGGTCTATAGAGGAAGAAAAGACTATTCTTTCAAGAATCAACGATATTCTATCTGACCCAGACAAAAAATCTATTGCCCAAAACTTTCCCTTTGATGCCTCTATACTAGAGCTTGAGTTTGGAATAGAGGTTAAGAATCTCTTCATGGATACTATGGTTGCACAACATTGTTGTTACAGCGAACTCCCAAAGAGTCTTGATTTTATGTGCTCTATTTATACGAAAAGAAATTACTATGCACAGCATGATACTTCTAGTGATGATAGTGAATGGGTGTATAACTGCTACGACTGTGTTGTTACTTATGAAGTTTCTGAAGTTCTATCCGACGAGATGGAGTCCTTAAAGGTGGAGGATTTCTTCCATTCCCATGCCCTTCCTTCCATGATAGCCCTCACAAAGCTGGGCCATAGAGGTTTGCCTGTCAACGAAGGGAAGCGGAAGTCCATGATACCGGTCTGCGAAAAGAAAATTGAAGAGGCTATGAAAGTCCTGCCTGATGGATTGAACCCACTCAGCCCAAAACAAGTAATGAACTTTCTATACAAAGAATTAAAACTTCGGCCTGTTCTAAAGAACAAAAAACCTACAAGCAATGACGATGCCTTGCAGACTTTAATGGCAAAGCATCCACAATATAAACCTTTTATGGAAGCAATCCTTACAGTCCGCAGACAGCAAAAGCATATATCGACATACCTAAAGGCTCAGTTGAATAAAGAAGGAAGGCTTGCCTGTTCTTTCCATGCAACGGGCACTGTTACTGGTAGAGTATCTTCTTCTAAGACAATCCATGGGGAAGGAGCTAATCTTCAGAATCAACCTAGTGGAGAATTTAGAAGAATCTATGAGGCAGGTGAAGGTAAGTTAATAATGAAGGCTGACCTATCCCAAGCAGAAGCCCGTGTTGTTGCTTGGCTTGCACCAATACAAAGTCTTGTAAAGAAACTTCTTGACCCATCTTTTGATATACATAGATGGAACGCAAGTATTGTCTTTTCTAAGAAGGAAGAGGATATAACTAAAGAGGAGAGAAACCTATCTAAGCCAATAGTACACGGAACTAACTACATGATGCGGCACATAACAGCAGCTAAGGAGGCGGGGGTTACTCCAGCAGAGGCTAAGAGAGCTATGAATGCATATTATTCTGCACTTCCAGAGCTACGCCTGTGGCATGAGAGGACTAAGAGAGATATTTATACAAAGAAAAAACTAGTAACTCCCTTCGGAAGGATTAGAATTTTCTTTGGAAGGTTAAATGAAGAGACTATCCGTAGTGGTGTGGCTTTTATTCCGCAAAGCACTGTTGGAGATATTATTAACAAGTCCTTGTTCCTGATTGAAGAACGCTTTCCAGGAAAGTTAATTTGTCAGGTTCACGATGAAGTTGTTCTAGAGATACAGGAGGATGAGGTGGAAAAGGCTGCGAAGGTTGTTAGGGAATGTTGTGAACTTCCAATTAAATTCCCTAAAGTGGAAGAGCCTCTTGTTATTCCCGTGGAAATAAAAGTAGGAAAGAACTGGTACGACGTAAAGGAGATTTAAAAATGGACGATTTAATGGTTGTAAGATGCAGACATCTAAAAGTAAAAATTACGGAGAATCCACACTATGAAAAAAACATGAGCTTAAAATTTGTCGCTCGATGTCAAGAATGTAATCAATGGTGGGAAACTAACAACAAGGATTGGAAAGCTTATGAATTACCTAAAGGAGTATGTTAAGTTATATGATGGTTCAGAAATTCCAGGTTTATATGCTGTTTGGTGTGGCCTCTTTTCTATCTCCGCCACGATGGGCAGGCGTGTATGGATAGATATGAAAGCCTTCAAGATATTTCCTAATCTCTTTGTACTTCTTGTGGCCGGCTCAGGCCGGTGCAAGAAGTCAACTGCAATAGGAATAGCAGAGGATGTTCTAAGGATGGTCGAGCCAAAACTTAATATTCTTCCAAATAGAACCTCAGCCTCTGCAGTTATTAGAGATATAAAGTCTGTCAATGTTACGGATGAAAATGAGTTTCTTTCTGAGACTTGTGAAGGTATAGCTATGGCAGACGAGTTTAACACCTTCTTGAATCCAGATGTTTATTCTCAAATCTCTAGTACTCTTATCTCTTTCTATGACTGTAAGTCTGTCTATGAGTACAGTACACGAGAGAGGGGAATCGAGAGGCTGGAAAACACATGTTTGGACCTTATTGGTGGGACTACTATGACCTACATAAAGGACTGTATCCCTGTCAAGGCTATAGGAGATGGCTTGGCTTCACGGATGAACTTTGTTTTTGTCCCCTCCCCAACAGGACCAAAGCCCTTTGTGGAAAGTATTGACCAAAGGGATAAAATTTTCACTGATTGTGTTCTATACCTTCAGTCCCTCTTAACAGTTGATGGTCCTATGATAATGGATGAAAGGGCTTCGAAACTTTATTCTGACACTTATATAGATTTTTATAACAACAGCCCGTTGCATTTTCTAGACGCAACAATGGGATATGCTTCTAGACGAGGTAATCATCTGTTAAAACTAGCAATGCTCTTTTCCCTTTCCGAAGGAACAAACAGAGTTATTAAGGTCCAGCATGTTGAAAAGGCTCTTAGGCTGCTAGAGATGACAGAATCATATCTTCCTATGTTGATGAATATCATACAGGCAAACGAAACAGGTCTTCTCTTGGAGACTGTCTATAATACTATAAAACAGCAGAAGACTGCCTCAAGAAAAGACCTGCTAGAAGTTATATCTAATAGGATAGATTCAAAGAGATTAACCGACCTGCTGGAAACGCTTATACAGGCAGGCAGAATAAAAGCCTATGCACATGGGAATAAAATCTATTATGAAGTCTCAGCATAGTCTTTAACATCTTGCCATCTAACAGCTTGGCAAAGGTCTGTTCGGTATTGTTTTGCAGGGAGTTCAATTCCATTCAAGGTTCGAAGAACTCTCTTTTCTGCTTCTTGTAAAGTTGTAGCCCAGCTGGTTGCAAGACCTACAAAGGTATGCTCGGTTGAGAACAGGTTCTTTCTCTGTGAACACTTAAAGGGATAGAAATGCTCCTGTGCTTTTTTACTAACAACGAACGAGACAGGCTTGAATTTATTCTCGTATGGATAAGGGTATCTTGACAAAGCAACGGATAAAGTCCAGCTCTCTAAAAGCCTCTCTTTTAGGGAGAGGAAATCTTCAAGTCTTCCTTGAACTCCTTCCAAGATATTATAAAGAGCCATGCCTGCTCCCATCCGTAATTCAATGAGACCATGAGGAGACATTAGAGCAGATATGAATCCTGTGAAATCCATTTCATTCAAGGTGTCAGTAAAAGATTGGTTGAAGAATATGTCTGGTTCAGTGTTGACAAATCTACACCCCATACCTACTGTAGTGTTGTAACCCAGTCCTCCATTCATCATTCCAACAATAGGAATTGCAACGAGGGTTTGAGGGGAAAAGTCTTTGTTGAAAAGTTTCACAAAGCGAAACAACTCTTCTCCTTCCACAAGATCAACTCCTAAAGATTCAACAATAGAGCGAGGAATCTTACCCTCACTCATCTCATTAAGACGGATGTCCCAATCATTGTTAACAAGTTCTGTTCCTTCTGTTTCGAGTCTCTCTTTAAGAAACTCATAGCCTTCTAGCTTAATCTTCATACAGTTCTCCTTGATAAGTGTTATTTACCCTTATGTTCTTGGCGGGCTTCACTAAGCCAGCCCCAGTCGTAGCTTGGATTATCTTCAGATTTATCCTTAACTCTTCTATAGATACTTGTTGGGGAAACCTTTCTATCCCTTACAAGTTTATTGAACGCAAAGGATGCCCTTGGCCCGTCCTTTTGAAGCATTGCATCATATAGCATTGTATAATAGAATGAATTTACATACTCGTCACTAGGAAGAGCATTTCTAATCAACGCTCCTGTATATGGTGATGCAACAGAGAATATATCTCCTATTAGTTCATACCCTTTATAAAGAGCTTTTTGTTCTCCCTCGTAAGGACCTCTTTCATATTTTTCCTCCGTTTGTAAAAGTTTGGCAAAGTCATATCCAGTGGAAATCGCTTCCCTCCATACCCAAAGAATCCCTCTGTCTATAGAAAGACCATTTGGTGGATAAGTCCTTCTCTCTCTTATGTGCCTATACCCATTTCGAACGAACTCCTCTGTTATACCTGCAACAGGCTGTAAGGTCGTTAAGGCATTCATTCCTATACCATAGATATGGTCAAGCATATCTTCGGCTTCTTTTTCATACATAACCCCTTCTTTTCCTCCAATTGCGCGGGCAGCTGCCTTTCCCATTTTATTGACCAATTGCCCTTTTATATAGATACTAGTTGGAATTAAAACTGTTGCAGTGGCTATCCTTGCAGAGGCTTTACCAACAGGCATTTTACCCTGACTCATAGCTATAGCAGCTTCGTCTGCAAAATTCCATGCCTTGAAAATAGGGGAGGTAAACATTGTTGCTGCTTTCCAAAAGACACTCTTCTTAGCTGCCCGCTGGATTTTTGACATGGTAAAAGGATCACCGGTAGGAGCAGTCCTGTCAACTGTTCTCATAGCTTTCTTTGCAGCGAACAGGTCTAACTGTTTCCCTGTGAGGCCTTTAAGCTCTCCCTCAGCATACGCCGGAAGAATAGAAGATCTCGTTACTGTAAAAAGGTCAGCTTTGCGGATTGGAGCCATTCCATATTTTTCAAAAGGAAGTCTTTCTCCGATAGAACTGTAAACTTGGTGAGCCCAATCCCGAGAAAATCTTTGCCTTAGATGAGGAGATTGTTGAAGAACCTTATCCACAATTTGGTCTCTTTTTGCCTTTGAGTATGTGAGTGACTTTGCAACAGCCTTCAAGCCAAACATTTCCAGACTCATAATTCCAGAAAAAGGCTGGTTGGTGATAACGTTGAGGTTCATCATGAGGGGAGTTCCATGTGCATAGTCAACAATTTTTCTTAGGGCTTTTTCACCAAACCAAGCAGGGTAATAGACTCCGTGCATATGATTAACAGCCTCTTGAAGAAGCTTTAAGTTATCAGACCCACTAGCCCCCATTCTTCTAGATACAGTATCGATTAAACCATTAGGTCTTTTATCTTGAAAGGCTAACATCATAATATGAGAAAACCTTTCCTTGCCGGCATAGTTTCCAAGATTGTTGTAATAGTTGAGATATCTAGAGACAATATCCCTAGCTATAAAAGGATAGTTATGATCAGTCCTTGCCTTGCTAATCCCTGTATTATCATTCAACATCAGGCGATTCATGAACTGAGCCTTTTTATCTGTCATCCCTAAATTAGAAGTATCCTTAGTGAGTATCTTTCCAACATCATCCGCATCCATACCAATGTCATCTAAGGAGCGTAAGAGTTCTGTCTTGTCCATTTTTGCATAATCTCTCCCTGCACTCCTAGGCCAAAAGCCAGGTTTTTTCCAAAGTCTTTGTCCTGTATTTATCCTAAGAGTTTTGTTGAATTCTCTAAACCCTACACTAGCTATGTCGTCCTGCAGTGCAAAGGCATAGTTTTTATACCTTTCAGGAATCTTCTTAGCCAGGTTTTCAATGTCCCTTAAAGTTATATCATAACGAAGTTTTCTATGAATAAAGGGAATTTTGAAAGCAGCAAAAAGTTTCATCATGTCATAATCCCTAGAAGCGTTAAATAAATCTAGGGCTACCCCCATTCTAAGGGTAAGCTTTTGTCCGTCCTTTGTAGTGATTGAAACCTTTTCCTTTAGGAGGTCGCTTTGAGAAACCCCATACTTCTTTCCTATCTTCCGGAGAGTTTCAACAGAGTGCAGAACAGAGCGAGAATGAGTCTCTCTCATATTACTTGCCATATTATAGAATCGTTCTGTTGCCTTTGAATCATACCCGAACAGCATCTGGGCACTGTTTAAAGGATGCCTGTTAGGATAGACTATGAATTTTTTAACCTTCTCCCCGAAAGTAACAGAACCAAACCTTCGTTGACCTTTTGGTAATTCCCCTGGGTGAGTTGCTTTAAGGTCATCAAGAAGAGTGTTGGCAAAGTTTGTTGCCTTCTTCTGGATAGAGTTCTTGTATTTCCGCATTTCTGCCGTGGTAGATTTTTTAAACCATTCAAGAGACCTTGCAAGAGTGTTTAGTTGATCTGTATCAAGGTCATCAAAAGTCTGCCCCTTCTTGAAAATCTTCGCAGGAACTCTTAGAAGTACATTTTGGGAGTCAGTTTTGTATGGGTTGAAGAGTTTAAGGCTTTCTAACTTATTGAGGACTTTATGGTCTTTGGTGAAGGAAGCTCCCCCAAAAATCTCTCGAAGAGTTCTTTTACTCTCAGCAGGCATACTAGAAAACTTATTTGCATCCAATTTATTTAAAGCTCTTTTAGCCCTGCTCTTTGCGACTTTTCTATAATAGTCATCTATAAGGTCAAGAGCCTTCTTTGGTTCCTCCTTTCCATCAATAACTCTTTGAATAATGTTTTTATGCTTAACAAGAGGAACTTTTTCTTTTGAAGTCTGTAGAAACTGTCTCCAATTTTTATTAGCAACACTGGGAGTCTTCGTTGTTTGCGCCCAGGGTCTTGAAACATTGCCTTTTATTTGTGTGGTAAGAACATCAAAAATAGTTTCATGATTTCGTTTCATCTGATCAGGCGTTAAGGGCTTTTCTTGTGCAGAAAATTTAGAGACGACCTTTCTAGCGCTATCTGAAAGAGCTTCAGGCTTTGGTGGTGTAAAGCGATTAATGATCCTTTGGGTAGTGGGAAGGATTGTTTTTTGTTGCTTCACTCCTCTTTTAATTATCCCTGCAGTAGGGGCAAGCCTTCTGGTTATGTATTTTTGAGCAAGGTTTACTTCCACCTCTCCCAAACGCCCGGCCTTGTCGGCTTTTGTTATCAGTCCCTTAACAGTCCTAACAGGCATTTTCCTCATCTTCTTCACAGTGGTACGAAGAGCCCCAGCAAGAATTTCATCTGCCCATTTATTTCTTAGGATAGTAAAAGGTTTTTTCATTTTTTTGCCTACCTTCCCTGCAAGCCCAAGGCCAAGAGAGAAAGTAGCTCCAACTCCAAATTGCTTCAACATTCTAGTTGAGGCTTCTACAGAGTCAATATCCTCACCTAGAAGTTTATCTTGCCCGATTCTATTAGCCTCAAGAAGGAGAAACTTCCACCCCTCATCAATTGCTCTTATGGCATGATTAGGACTTATCTTGCTCGGTCCAACAATCTTACTGATACTCTTCCATTCACCAGAAAACCTGGCTAAAGGGTATGCGAATTTTTCCAGTGTTGAAAGTTCTCTGTTGTCTAACTTTGCAAGAGTTTCTTGGATATTCCCAGAAATTTCAAGGTCAGGCCAAATCTTCCCAGCAGCTTTCAAAAGAAATTCATCTGCATTAAAAGCTCTTCCCCCAAGATAAGACAATGTAGTGTTCGCAGCTATTGAGACTCCTTTCCCAAGAAGTTCTAAAGTTGTTACTTCTTCTCCAGGCTCAAACCCTGTTAGGAACTTTCTGATCTTATCCAACCGTGACACTGTTGGAGCATAAATTCTATTTTCCACTTCTTTTGTAACAGGGATAGGGGGAGGAGCGGAGGGGTCACTAACTTCATCGGTTATGTATTCTATAGTGGGAAGACTTTCCTTAAGGCTAAGAATAGATTTTATATAATCTTCTTTCTTCCTCGTTGGAAGCTTTTTTGCAACACTGAATTTAACTTGAGGCTCTTCATCTACAACCTCATCATCAAGCCAAGGCTCGTCTTCCTCTTCTATTAATTCATCACCAAGCCAAGGTTGATCGAAGAGAGACTCCTTTTTTTCGGGAGTTACAAGAGGATCATCTTCCCATGGTTTATCTTTAGACATTATCTTTTCCTTTGCTTTTTACCTGTAGGACCAATATACTCTGTCCCAGCAGGAAGCTTTTCCCAATCTTCAGCAGTCTTCACAACAGGGAGATTTTCATCCTTTTTATTTGGTTTTTCTTTCTTCTCTTCTTCTGAAGAACCAACAGGAATATATCTTTTCTCTTTACCAAAACCAAGAAATCCTCCTTCCTCTACAACCTGAAAACGAAATAGTTCTCTTCCAAGATTCTCAGGAATTGGACTTTTACCAGATGCTATCCTATAAATATAGTTTGCTTGCTCAGCAGGAGTAATTTCCGTAGGATTTTGTCCTGTAATGTTTGAGAGAGTCTCTGAAATAGTCGGTCCATACATATCAATAAGTTCCCAGACATTACCCATATCTACTTTAGGCTTCTCTGGAGTTATCCCTAACTCTTTTATAAAAGCAGCATAGAAGAGCTCATTCTTTTGTTCACGATCAAGAGTAGCAAGCATTTGATTAAAGCCTTGTTCAAGACTAAACCCAGGGTCGTTTACCATTGACGGAATTAAACCAGCCAAGATATCATTTTCACCTACAGCTGCTTGCATAGCCTTCTCAGCGTTTGCTTTTCCTTCTGGGTCAGCAAGATTATAATTATTCGCTATGCTTTTTAGCATATTGAAAGACTCGACGTTTGCCTTAACTTCGCTATTTATCGCTTGTGCCTTCTCAGCAGCAAGACGTTTTTCTTCTACCTCAACCTCCTTAAAAGCAGTCTTTTTAGCATTTTCATTATCAAGCTGTTTCGAGATTGCACTCTGTCTAATTTCAAAAGCCTGAGCATTAGCTTGTTTAGCATTAGCCTTATTCATATCAATCTCAGACTGAGTTATCTCATTAAAATAAGGTTTAATCATGTTCCACTTATCTTCCGCCTGTTTTTGCTCAGCCTGCTCTAACCCAAACTCTTTTGTGAATTGCTCTGCCTCTTGGTCAATCTGTTGCTGATAGATATCAATCTTTGCTCTTTCTATTTCTTGATTCTCTTTTGTCATCTTAAGCTCTGCTTCAAGAGCTTCTCGTCTTATTTCATTAGCTTCCTGAGCCTCTGAGAGTTTCCCCATCTGGAGCATTACTCCAGTAAGACTGTTCATCCAGTCTAACCCAGTAGGTTCAGGCTTCTGATAAGGCTGTTGTATTACTGTCGCCATTTTTTACTCCTTTTTATCTTCGATCAAAAAATCCACCTGCAGTACCCGCAAGAGCCATTAGTCCCCCAGTTCCAATCTCTTCACCCATCATGGTCATAGTGCTAGCCCCAGGAATTAAAGCCCCTGCAGCTAAGCCTGCTCCCATGCCTATCAGGCTGCCCCAGCCGCCTCCACCAGAACTTTGTTGAGGCATATAAGCAATATTTTCCATATGAGGCTGAGAGGTAAATCCTAGCGCAGCCTTCTGAGATGCTGGAATATCATAAAGAGCTCTTTCAACCATTTCACTTCTTCGTATTGCTTCCTGCCATTCTCTCTCTGCGAGATTAGTTGTAAGAGAGGCCTCTAAATCTCCTAAGGCTCTTGACACAGCATCACCTCTAGCCTTGGAAAAAAGACCTCCCTGCCTAAAGGACTGCCGAATCTGTGGTTCTACATAGGTAGAGAAATTTCTCAGCAAAGGCTGGGCGACTGTTTCTAGATACCTCTCAGTACCCATAACACTATCCAGCATCTCGCCAGTAAGCCTTGGCTGGTTTTGTAGATCAGAGCTTATCTGACCACCTAAGATATCAGCTATCTTCTGTTGTGTCGGGCTCAGTGTTGGTCTGCTCTCTATCACTGGTTTCTTGCTTTTCGACTTGCTGCCCATTTGAATCACCTTTATTTCTAGAACTAGCCATAATCCGTTCTTCTAAATCATCCGGAATTTTATATGATACAATTTTTGACACTTCTTGAAAATCCCATCTTCGTTGGATGGCTTCTGTGTTTCGTTTTGTTTCAGCTCTAATTTCCTTTTTCCCTAAAGATTGAGCCCAGAACAGCATCCGGAAAAACATCTTATCAGACAAGCGTTCAACAGTTGGGTCTGCCCAAACTTGTAATAGGAAGACATGATTTTGCTTGGGAAGGTTGTAAGCAATTAAAAAGCCGACCATCACTTTACCTTCCCAAGCTTGGAGGAGGTATATATCTTCAGGCGCTTCAACAAGTGCCTGTTCAATACTTTCTACTAAGTCCTCCTGATTAAAGTCCTCATCAGGAAGCAGCTTATCTTTCATAAGTTCTACAGCAGCTAGATTTCTCGCACGGAATAATTTCATTTTAACAGCCTTTCATTTGGGTAATTTACCATTATCATTTAACTAAAACTGATTGTGTATTTGTTGTAAGCAGAGTTATGGAAAAAAGGGTCTCCAGTATCTAAAAGACATTTAACAGTATGCACACCGGCAGAAAAAGAATCATTATCTGTATCGCTTTCACTTTTCATTGTGCAAGCATTCCCACCATTACTGCCTTGATAACTTATACTAAGCTCACTTGCTTCCCCTTCATCTATTGTAAACTCACAATAATCTAAATCAATAAGGCCACCAGAGTAATTGGCCGAGTCGTTTTCATCCTCAATTTCTCCTTCCATAGAAATTGTAATTGTCTTAGATTCTTTTAAATAAATATCCCTTGTAGCTTCACAGTACTGTCTATAAGAACAATCTTTATCACCACAACCATCATGATGGGCTCCACCCTCTGGAATATCTCCTTCAGCACTATCCTCTAAATCAGTCCTAATAACACAGCAATCCCCACCAACCACGCTCCAACCATGCCCAGCACTGTAAGAATAAGACTCTTCCACATCATAGGCTCCAGATGCGTAATCATCTCCATTCCAGGAATAAAACTTCTCCGTAAAGGTCCAAGGCCCGCTATGGGATAAATGACCATTACTATGACAAACAAGTTTTCCGTCACTCATTAAGAGCATAAAGTTATATCGTCCAAATTACTGAGCCAGTACCAGTTACCATCAACATCTTCAAACACAGGAATAATATCATCCGCAGCTAGATTTGGCCAGACATCCCCGTCGTAATCATTTGACCCAAGTTTATTTACAGCAGTAACATTGAAGGCACTTCCAGTTTCACTTCCAGAAGAATTCAACAACTTAACAGATACATTACTACTCGCAACACTTTGAACCTTTGCCCGCCGGATAGACCCACTAATACCTGAAGTACCTTCAGCTGTAAAAGTATGGGAAATATTCTCGGCTGTCAGCCTAAGCATCAATCTATGAATATAATCTATAAGAGCTTCTCTAGAAAACTCATGCGGTGTAGGCTCATTTAAAAGAAGCTGAGAAAGGGTTTTTGGTCCGGCACTTCTAGCCATTACACACCACCCCTCGTATACCATAACCGCAGCCAGTAAAGATCAAACACAGAAGTAGTCTCAACCTTTATTCTAATATGTTTAGAGACAGTGTCAAAAAGAAGTTGAGATACATCTCTATTAAGGTTACTCACGGTTGCGATGGTATTCCAAGATGCACCCTTGTCTATAGAGTAGTAAACAGTTGCATCACCTTTAAGCTCGATCTCCCCCTCAATCCATCTAGCTTTAACAGACTGAAAATCTTCTGGAAGGGTGAAGTCAATAGATTCCCAATAACCCGTAACATCGGACCCATCATCAGCGTGTATTTTTCCATCAATCACATAGATAGAACTAGTAGCTGGTGTTGTGTCATTATCCATACCTATAACAGTCTGAGGGAAACTTTCATTAAACCTCATATCTTCCCATGTAAGGGCAAGGTCTTCCCAAGTACGTCCAGACAAGAAAGTGCCATCCCATGTATAGGTAGGTTCTGTTGTGTAGAAGCCAAAACAAAGTATGTCTTTTGAGAAGGAAAACTCTGTCCAGGCTTTAAACCTCTTTAGAGTAAAATCTCCATAGTCTAAAATAAAAACCTTCTGCCCGTCTGATTGGTTAATTACAAAGTAAGCCCTCTTCCTATGGAAGTCATTGAAACAAAAGCTCTTTTCTGCTTCTTCAAGCTCAAAGGCTTTCTCGTAAGATGGGACTATTTCATCAGCTATAGGAAGAAGTTCTTTTGTTCCATTGAAAAGGTAAATATTGTCTAGCATCATTACAGCATGGTAAGGTCCAAGGCTTATAACGCCTGCACCAGACAGAAGTCTTGTCTCCCCTTCAGATATCTGGTCAAAGATATAGGTGACATCACCTCGAAGGTATCTAACCATGCCTATTGAAGTCTTTCCATAAACAACAAGAGCTTCCATATAAGGGTGAACTCTCTGTACGCCTCCCTGAACAGCGTCGTACTCCACAATATCAGAACCAGAAGTTGAGAAGTCAAAGAAAGACCCAGGCAAGGAATAAGCTATTGCATTTTCATACTCCACCCCATCTATCCAATAGTTTCCTATAACAAGAGCACCTAGATAAATAGCGACGGTTCTTATTCCCTTTATGTGATTAGAGATAGACAACCCTGTTACTTCTTGGTCATCCGCACTAGCTCCATCCCCAAAGAAGTGCATATTGTTTCCGTCCCAAACAAGCATCTTATCAGAGCTATCACCATTTGTAGCAAAGAAGTATTCTCCATTATCATCAATCCCTTCTGCATGGTCAACCCATGTATCTTCCTCACCACTCCATTCACAAAGAGTGAATAGATTCTTTACATACAGAGTATAAGCTCCGGGGGCTTCTGAAGACCAGATTTCTACATAAGCAACCTCTGTGTAAGAGCTAAGATCAACAGTGTGATAGCTCCTAGCAGAGGAAGTTGTTACTGCTGGGAAGTCAAAGTATGTTGTTGAGTCGGTGTTGTTGTAACAATATCGGTTTGCTGTTCCTGTTTCATTTGTTTCTGATGACGCATGACTAAATGTAAAAGTATTATCGTTAGTAACTGTTATCTCATAATCACCATCAAAGTGGGTACTTCCTGAAATTCTTACATAATCTCCAGAAGAATAACCATGGTCTGTGGCTGTTGCTGTTGCTGTCCCTGCAGCTCCATCAATGTCAGTAATAGTAACATCGTTTTCAAGAAGTTTTAGCCTAAAAACATCCGCACTCTTTGCTGCACTACCTTTAAGTTGAAACACCAATGCATTACTCTGGGAAACATCTTTAACCCCTGCAGAGTAGTCAATAGCACATAGTTTTTCTATCCCGGCTCCTGCAGCAATGTCTATCTTGCACCATCCTCCGGGAGATATATTCGCAGTTCCTGTTTCATTTGTTTCACTTGAAGAGTGACTGAAGGTAAAGGTTGTTGATGTTGGAACAGTCAAGATGGTGAAAGTTCCATTAAAATTAGTAGATCCAGTAATGGTGACAGAATCACCTGCCTGTAAATGATGAGCACTACTACTTGTTGCTGTAGCTGTAGAACCATCACCATCAATATCACTAAGAGTTATATTTGCGTTGGAAATAGTGACATCCCCACCTGTAGAATCAGCCCAACCAGTTTCATCACTGGAAAGAATAACGTTATGGCAATCTATCCATTCACTCAAGGACTCATTATATCTATACTGATGTTCAGAACAAATCGCAAAGGTAGTAAGGACAGCAGTGGAGGGTTGATAGTTTATCAGACCAAGAAGCTTCCCTGGAATGCTATCTATCAACTCCTCCAATCCAGGCCTCTTTACTATAACCCCTTTATCACTGTAAACATTCTCACAAGAAGGTGAATATCGAGGATCAGAAAGTGTAGATGGGTCCTGTGTGTTCAACCCTTTAAAAGGGTAGATAGAATCATGTGGTTGATAAAATCTACTTTGCTTCATATCTTACCCAATCGTTGCCATTAATGTAGCAGTAAATTCAACAGCACCATAATGCCTTTTCACATGAAACTTCCCATCAGAACTTGACTCAGATATTATTCTAAAATTGTGTGCATAGGAAGCGCTAATAGCAGCAGAAGAAGCTGATTTCATATCGGTTGAACCACCTGTAATTGTAGGGGCAGTTCCTCCTTTAGGATAAACCGAAACATACCCAGAACCAGAAAGAGCCGTAAGAAGTATAATCCCAATACAGAATCTTCCCAAGCCAGAATCTAACTCTTCCGGAGTATCACTATTTATAGTAGCTGTTACTGTGGAGCCATCAGAAAGTGCCACGTCAGCCTGAGCAAGCTTTTCCCATGAATCGCCATCCCAGTAGTAAGATTTTTTATCACTTGTATCAAAACATAACCTTCCACTATCGTGAGTATTCGCAAGTGTCTCGTCATCAGGCCCATCAGTTAAATATGTATCTGGATCCCCGCTATAGTCACCAGTAAAAATCCTAGCACTTCCAGCAAGGTGCCTTCCTCCCTCTCCAGAGGCAGCAAGAGTTGCATGTTCATACTCCAACCTTTTAGCGATAGCACCTTTAAGAAACCTTATCTCAGCAGCACCGCTAGCAGCAGAGTCAGCATTTGCTGGATTGTCGTCATTCCATTCATCTATATGTGTAGTTACAGCCATAAAAACTCCTTAATCAACAGGCAGAGAATCAGGTGTTTTGAAATAATCTCTCTTGTCAAACTTCCCTGGATCAAACTCTTCTGCCTGCCAAAAGATATTTTTCTTCTTATCGTCATCTATAGCTTCTTGTAAACCTTTCCAGAACTTCTGCTCCCACATAGCTCCTACATCGTACATGTTTATTGCATTATACGTATAGGAAAGAGCGTAGTCCACCAGAAGGTCTTTAAGTTCATCCATGCCACTGAGGCTTCCTCCAGAGAACTCTACAGCTTTGCCATACACAAGTTCTATTGTTGTAGAGGAGGAAGGATTTGGGGAGAAATACATGTTACTTCCCATCTCTGCACAATACATAATCTCACCACTGTACTGATCTAAATCAGGATACTTCCTTCTCAGCCAGGAGTAGGATTTTATTGTCACCTCTCTTGCATTCACACCAGTGCCTGCCAAGACTATGACCGGATACTTATAGTCACTTGGAAGAGCCATGTAGTAAGTAGAAACATCTTCAGAATGTGATGTTATAAAATCAGCAAATACATGTTTCCTCTTGATAACCGTAACAGCAAAGTCCAAAGCATTATCTATAACTGTGTCCTTGTCTGTCCGACCACAAACATCTTGAACAAGCCCTCTAAGAGTAGATTTAAGCAGAGCCATTTTTAGTCCACAATCTTAGTCCATGTAGTTTCATCTGCCGAGGCATCCACAGCACTGGCTACGTAAACATCGTCATTTGTTGTGTCCCAGCAGAGATCACCGTTCTTGTGTGCAACCTCTCCAGCGGTGTCATTTGATGGTGCGCCTGCTTTTGTGCAGATATTAACAACATTCCTTTTTCTCGTAGCTCCATCTGTAGGGAGAGAAGCAGCCATGAGCTTCATAACTTCCCTACCAAGGGCTCTTTGATTCCCGTCATACGAAATCGCCATTATTTACTCCTTTATGATTAGGGTAATTTACGCTTTTCATTTTATTTTACAAATAACACAAGTAGTATCATAAGAAGGCTTAATCATAGGTTCTTTAAACGATTTAATTTCAATAATCTCAAACCCATTATGATCAACAACACGCTCAAAATCTTCTTTGTCCCAAAAATGTTTATGGTCAAGCCGTTGTTTAACTGTTGTTGAAGCGTCTGGGGTAGATAAGACAACGATTGTTTCTTCTCCACAGACAGCCCTAAGATTTTCAAAGTAAACATCAGTCAATAAAATATGCTCAATACAATCAGCAGATAAGACTAAATCAAAAGTCTTTCCTAAGCATAATCCTGGCAAATTTAAATCATGAGCATACCAACTTCCTGGAAGTTTGCTGATGCTATCCACATTAAGATCAACTCCAGAGATATCCTTAACATAAGGATAAATATAGGCAAAGATTTTTCCACAACCGCCACAACCAAGGTCTAAAAAACTTTTAAGATCTCTCTCTACAATGATATTTCTTGCTTCTAAATAAATACTTACTTGAAAAAGAAGTGATCTAATCCATATTTTTCTTGGTACTTTGTTATTCAACATTTCTTAAATCCCTTACAAGTTTTAAATTTTCTTGTTCCTCTAAAATCTTTTCAATTAAATTCGTAAAATCCTCATCTACTGTTTCGTGATTCCCATGGAAACAATAACATGTATGTTTATCCTCTTCCACTAAAAGCCCAGTTCCTTGAAATCCTATAGCAAAGTTATTATCTACTTTACATGTAAGAGGACTCATTGAATAATCCCTAACATGAACAGCCAAACTTTTAAGGACATTTACATGTTTCTCTTCCCAAGCACCACAATCAGTCCCAAATGTCATAGCAACCATTTCGGAGCCTTGCATAAAACCATTCTCATTAAGCCAAGCTTCAGCTGTATAAAAGTTTGCTTTAAGCATCTTTTCCCAATTGTCTCCCCAGTAGCTAGGACTTTCGTGTATCCAAAGATGATTAGCAATAATATGGCCCCATTCGCCTTGCATCTTCTTGAGCATATCATAGGTTAAAAAACCAGGATTCTCCACAGAGAAAGGGTTTATATAGAAAGTACCGGTTAGTCCATTAGTCCCTAACAACCTAGCCCATTTAAATTGGTCTAACAAACCATCATCGAACGTTAATGAAATTTTTGGCTTCATTTTGATCCTCTAAATAATTTAATCTTAATTTATCAGCATTTTGTGGGGTAACAATTACATTCTCTCCTAAATGGCCTATACACACTCTTGTATCAACATAAACAGACTCATTTAACTCAGTGGAAAACCTTTCACATATATTTATATCACTTCTAAAATGATCGTCCTTCCAAACAGGTTTAGAGAGTTTTGATGCCTTATCTAAATTCAATAAAGTACACCCCATAGCCACAGCATCCGTTTTCATCACTCCTGTATCAGGATTAACAATAGCCTCTTTTAAAGAGCCTGAAGAATCTTTCTTAAATACAACTGGAGTAAATGGAAAGTTCCTTCTACAAACCAACCCAGAAACCATTGCCTTATCACTATTCTCTGTCAATTTTGGTAATAAATCTTCAGTTATTAAATGATCAGAATCCAAGAAAAGTATGTGGGTGCATCCTCTTTCCCAAGCACTTCTTGTTATTTTATTTCTTGCCGCTGCAACCTTAATTCTTTCAGTAACAATCACACTAAGGTCAAATGTCTTAGACCAAGAAGAGACTACTGACATATGATTGAAATAAACTTTTGGTAGTACAGCAGTATCAACATGTATTCCAATACCAATGTGCATTTCTAAAATTCCTTAAAAAATAATGGGGAAGGAATTACCCTTCCCCATCTATACTTAATGGGCCATTAAGCCCCTAACGAATAAATCATAAGTAAGAGGAGCAGTATCTGTCGCAGGTGAACCTGCAGTAGTAATTGTTTCTAGTGCTATACAATGCGGATAAAGCCTATATCCCATTGGATTTGTATCTTTCACAGTAGAAGCAGAATTTACTACAGAAACATCAATACCAGCAACAAAGGCATAAGGCCTTGCTGCTCCTGTGCCTGTTGTATCGGTAGAGGTAGAAGGAATCAATTGATCTCCAATTGCTTGACTCCCACCAGAAGCAACGGCAACTTTAGCAGCAGGATACCTACCAAGAACTAAAATCCATCCATAACTCTCAGCAGCAACAGCAGCCATCCACACCCCAGCGAAGAATGCAATATCAGCATCAGCACAATCTGGGAGGCACTCACATGAAAAATCATCGGAGTCACCATTCTCTGAGACATCATAACAAGCAGGCCCACCGGCCCTTGATGCAACAGCGCCACAATTATACACCCACTGATAAAGTTTGCCATCTACAACTCTAAGAGTTCCTTTGCCTTCTAAATCAGACGTTGAAGTTTGAGTTAAAGCGGTTGTATTAAACAGTACTTTTTCCATTATTTAACTCCTTTCATTAACTCGCATAGAGCCTACCATGGCGTCTCAGTTGACTGCTTGTTAAGTTACATGCACAAAGGATATGAGCAATTCTTTCAGTCTGAAGTGCAATTGGTTTCCACTCATCCATATCAAACCACATCTGCGGATCGTAATACATCGAGATATAGTTTGTATTCAGGAAGAGCATCTGGTCATTATCGCTCGTATCTGCGATAGTAGCATCAGGAACCCAGACCAAATCTGCACCTTTATACTGAAGAACTGTATATCCTAAGTCTGCCAGACGGCCAGAAGTTTTCTGTACCATCTGCGTCATGTCCATAGCAAACTCTTCATAAATCTCAAACTTCGATTTGCTTGCTATGATTAAGTTCGGAGCCTCTTTGTGTTTAGTACACTCATTGTACATAGACTTCATATCACTCAGAAGATTAACCTCTGGGTTGTCAGAAAAAGAATCGTAGTTAGCCTGCCACCAAGAATTACTCCTATCAATACCACCATACGTGTTAGACGCTTTGGAAGCATTAACAGGAATCATTTCATTCAACCCTTGAGGGGCCATATCAGTAGTCTCTGCTGTAGCTGAAAAATCAGCAAACAGAGCATCTTCTAGATGGTCTTCAAGAGCTTCTTTGGCAGCTTGAATCTTTGTCGAAACAAGCTTCTTAATAGCTAACTTACCATTATTTTTCTGGTCATCGATTTTACTTCTCTGAACGTGGGAAGAGAAGTAACGCCATTCCCATTTGGCCATGGTTTCAAGCTCAGTCTCACCAGAAGAAAGAATACTCCCTTTCTTGATATTTTGAGCAGACTTAGTTCCATAACGGATAGTTTCCGTAAGGTAAAGTCCACCGACCTGGCTCTTAAAACAACCACGATCTCTCAAAGCAGCAGTAACAACATTTGAATCAAGTACGTTATCAACTGCTTTAGATTTAATCTCGTACCAAGTATGAGTGAAAATGTTATCTATGTCCCTTGTCATTGAGGGTATTGACATAGAAAAAACCTTTCATTAAAACTCAGCGTTATCAAGAACTTCATCGAGAAGCAACTCAAAATCCTTTCTATTCTTGATGGGCTTATCATTTTTCCTGCTAACAGCAGCTTTGGCAGTGCTCTTTCTAGGCTTTTCTGTATCTGTATTCTCAGCCGCAAAAGAACCACGCTTTCTACTCTTCGCAAGAAAATAAAGCTCTTCGATAGAAAGTCCAGGATTTTGTTTATTGATGGCCGACATATCTTGTCGGTAGTCATCAAAATCAGAGTACTTCTCACGCACTGCATTTATTTCCTCTTTTACTCTCTCTTGAGCATTAGTAGATACATAGCTATCAACATTCTTTAGCTTAGACTCCAATGGCTTAATAAGATCTTTAACGTAAGCACCAACCTGTTCCATAACCTTTCTAGTCGTATCATCAGTATCAGCAGGAATAGCAGGCTCTTTACTTTCAGCTTCTTGGTTTTCCATCTTCAATGAAAATTTCTTCCCTTGTTCTTTAGCTTCAAGCAAAGCTCTTACATCAGGGTCAGAGAGCATCTTTGCAAGAGTTGCAGAATCTTTATTTCCTTTTTCTTCAAGTTTACTAAGTCTATCAGCCAAACGCTGTTCTTCTTCTTCTTCACTAAGTTCTTCTTCATCGTCAGAGTTTTCCTCAAAGTCATCTTCAAAATCACCCAGAGGATAATCATCCTGAAACGTTGTTTTCTCTTCTTTCGCCATCATTAACCTTTCGAGATTTCATTCTTAATTCTCTTAAATACATACGGTAACCTACTTTGATTGACCGAATAATCTGTGTAATATTTCTTGGAGTTAATTCTCCTTCAAACTCTGAAGCCCATTTTCCATCTTTTTGTTCTATAGATACTTTCATGAATAAACCTTTCTAAAGTAAAGCGCCTGAAGAAACTCCTCTTTTCTGGCACTCTTGGATAAGTTCTTTCTTACTATTAAAAGTCATCGGCTCTGGAGCTATATGTTCAAGTGTTAAAGGCTTCCAGATCGATGGAGTAAAACCAGAAATTAGTTTATCTAACTTCCCCCCACAATCAGGACACATTTGGGAGTTCCTGTCCTGCATTCTGGCCAGGAGCTCCACCTCCTTGCTGCATTTGGGACATCGGTATTGATACATTGGCATCGGTCTTAAACACCTTTCTAAACTCTGGGTTTGGCATTGACATTTGGAGAAGTTCTCTTAACTTCATCTGGTCTACAAACGGGTCTTGAGAGAGGACTCTGTACAGATTCAGGTTCTGCAGAGCCCTACTCTCAGGATCCTCGATTGGATTCTTAGTTCCGAAAACAAGGTCATATCCGTAATCTCCTCTAAGCATTGGGCCGTTGTAGGGTACCCAATCTCCCCCAACCTGAGCCCATTTATTCCCTGTCCAATACCTGAAAATAACACCATTCACCTTCCGCATTACGTTAAGATAGAGCTTTCTTACCTGTAACTGTCTTCTGCTCATCTTAATGCCAGAACCCTCCCTGACAGCCATAACCTCGCTAGCAGTCCTTCTTCCCTTCTGTTCATACTCACCTAGTTGATTTCTGGAAAAGCCTGCTGTCTCTCTCGCACCTCTTCTAACATATTCTCCATCCACAGCATAAAGAGATACGTTTTGATTGTGTGGAGTAAAGGTTGAAACAGCTTCTCTTATATCAGCTCCTCTGTTTATTTTAACTCCAGCACCAACTTTATCACTTAGGAGCTTATCCATTTCATCAGGGTCAATAGCTCCTTCTTGATAAAGAAATTTAACAGTAGCAAGTTTTCTCTGCTTAGAGCCTTGGATAGATATGTCAGTCAATTCATCCTGATAAGGGAGGAGATAAAAAGCATCAGGCGTTACCCAAAAACTTCTTGTCCTAGGAACAAGTGCAATATCTTCAAAAGGAAGACCATATTCTTGTAAAGCATCTGGCTCATCTCTAAGGAATTTATCATGGCCTGTTGCAATAACCTTTATCTTCCCAGTTCGAACATCTCTAATCTCCCACAGCTCTACAAATTCTGTCTTTATATTATGAGCACTAGCGGTTGGTCTGATTACTATATCTGGATCAAGGGGGCCTTCATATGATTCCACAACCTCTTTAGCAGTGTAAACAGGCTTTAAGTCTCTCGTATGTTCATATTTAGAATCAGCTTTAACATCCTCAATGTGGCGAATAACCCTATGGATAACATAAGGAGCATCAGCAAAGCTCATCGTCCCCCAAGGCACTAGGATGTCATGAGGCAAACAAACAGATACCCAAGGCATGCCCGGCTTGACTCTCTCCTTGTACTCAAGAAGATTTCCCTTCTTATCATAAGAAGAAAGACTAAGACCTAGTTGTTTCTCCATAGAGTTCAAAGAGAAAGGGTCCCATCCATATTCACTATCATAACCAATCTTCAATATCCCAACGCCCCATAGAAAGGCATGCAAAAGGGCTGTGCCTACCTCTTCAGGCAATTGCGTTTCCTCTAACAACTGATTATCAACACTTTCCAAAACTCGGGCATTTTGAACAAGTTCTTGTCTTCTTGGTTCGGTCATTATGTAAGGGTAAGAAGATGTAAGTTGACTAACTGTAGCATCTCCAATAGAGGCAATAAGATTTGGGCCCCTACTATCTCCAAGGTCTTTAGCCTCACTATAGAGGGCCTCTAGTTCATTCCAAGCCTTTTCCCTTCCATAGAGAGAGCGAAACTCAAGACAGCTCTTAATCTCATTGAACCAATCGGATACTTTTAACTCTTTACGCATTATTAGTCACCAATAATAACAACTTCACAAGCACTCAATCCATCAGCATTGGTAATAGTAACAGTACAAGTACCATCAACAGGGAAACCTCCATAAGCATTTCCAGATGTTGATTCATACTCTGGAACATAAGCAACATCAGCAGTTAAAGAAGTTAGAGAGAGGAACTCATACCCTTCTTCGTCAGTAACAGAAACAGTCAAAGCGTCATCTGTGCCTGTTATCATAAACTGAACTTTTTTAACAAAACCACTAAAGTAAAAAGTCTCTGAAGAAGCATCATCCGTAAGGTCACCAAATTCTGCTGATGCCTTAGTGTACTGCTGCTTATACGGAGGAGTAGAGCTATAGGACATACTAGCTCTTACCACAACAGCAAGGTAGAGAATTGCAATACATACAATTAAACCCATTACACAAGTAAGTTTCTTTAAGCTCATTTTCAATATTCCTTAAACAATTATTTAATACGCCACTCTCGTTTCATCCCCGTTCGGGTCGTTAATGTAGAACATTGGAGACGGTTCTCCGCGTAGCTTGATTTGACCTGGTCGAAGATAAGTTCTATTAAGATATTCCGACAATGTAATTACCTCTAAATCACCAGACGCTACGTAGGCGTCTATAGTGTCCATAATAGCAGCCCATTCGTCATTGCTGGTATGGTTATCCTCTGCTACTGTTGCTATAATCTCATGTGTAAATGTTAAGGCAAATCCTTTCTGGTGAGTAAGGTGTTTCAAAAAAATCTTGGCAGCTTTTATCAAGTTTGCATCGGAATTATCCGGCATTTCCTCCGAAAAAGTGATAATCGGTTTTATACGTGGGCTATCAAATAATCCCGTTATCCCCCTCATATCACGGTCAATATGTTTACGTTCGACCTCTTCGGAATCATCGTGTAAATAACCTCCGGTTCCTGGAGTCAAAAAAGCAAGGGCGCTTGAACACGTTAACATTATAATCAGCATCATCTTTTTCAT
>CAZQXW010000017.1:0-36679 GCA_964597365.1 uncultured Thermoplasmatales archaeon
TGGTCTTTTGAACAAGCAACGGAATATTCATCGCCTCAGCTTGTTTTTCAACTTTTGTAATGGATGGTGTATGAAACATATAACTTTCAGGGTTTTCAGAAAATATAGTTATTAGACAAGCAATCTCATTTCCTTTCTCTTTTTCTAAAAAAGCAGCATAAGCTGAATCTTTTCCACCTGAGAATAAAACTGCACATTTCATTTTTTAAATAACCTTTGTATTTTTAAGGTATTAAAAGTTCTCCTAAAAATACTTTTATCCTCAATTGGAAAATCCCATACAGATTTTTTTAAAATGGTGTACGAAGCATTTCTAACTTCATTTTCTGAGTCTTTGTCTAAACTAAGATAGTATATACTTCCCATCAAGTTAGTTTTGGGAATTGGATTTTTTATATCAAAATAAGATGGAACTCTTCTCCTAACAATTATTGTTTTGTTTCCTCTCTGCTTTTTTGTTTCAACTATCTTGTAACTTACATTATTGCTTTTTTTATTCCTCTTTATAACTTCTTTATATCTTCTTCTTATTTGCCTTTTTGTTTCTAATAATACAAAAATTTTGACTAAAAAATCTTTTATCTTTTTTGCTAATATTTTTACAAAACGCCACAGGCTTTTAAGAATTTTTAAAGCAAGCTTTTTCAAATCTTTTTTTGGTAAAACTTCTCCTTTCTTTTTTTCTTTAGGACTATTTCCGACGCTTGGCTTTTCTAGTACTTTACCAAATTTTTCAAGATCACTAAATTCGTTATCACCCAAAAAATAACCTCTCAAAGCTTTTTAATAAATATAGGGGATAATTGTAAGGAATTGTCTATTCTCTAATGTACTGTTTTAGACCCCCGTCGTCTTGCTCTTCGAATAGTGGTATCTGTTTTGGCTTGGTAAATACAAATTTATTTTTTCCCATCTCTGTCATCCTCAAACTTGTAATGCAGAACTGCTTAAAAAACATACGAAATATTTTGATTTATAAAGACGATTTTAGCATGTGTTTACTTATTTCAATCATGCTTTCTTTGACTCTTTTTTCTGCAACGTTTTTTTCTATTTTGTCTTTGAATACTTTTTCTTCTTTTTTGTCAATTCCTAAGACAATATATTGGTCATTTTTTTTATAGACCAGTCCTTGATCCTTTGATGCTTTTTCATAATGTAAGATTGGTCCTAAAAATATCCAACCATTTTTTTGCATCTCTTCATCTATTTTATTTATATCTGTTTCATCTGACATTTTTCTCACAACTTATATATTGTCTAAATCTTCTTCGGTGAAAAATTTTAGTTCAGTCCCATCAGGCAGTATTGCAATTTTTATTTTCTGCCCAGTTTTTTCATCGATTGCATCCTTGAATTTTGTGCCCTTGGGAAACTCCATAATGCACCCTCTTGTCTGAGGAATATAAATATATAATCGCTTAAAAAAGTATGTAAAATTTTAATTTTAAAAAGCAAACACTTCTCAAGTATTTGTATATGTAGGTAAATATGCAGGTATGTGCTCAGGTAGTTATTCATCGAAGCATAGCTTTATTAATAATAACTTACATCTAGATTTGGACGGGATGCAGGAAAGTAACAATATAGAGACCCCTATTGACATAAGAAGACCTCTTGTGATAAGGGCTCTAAGAAGGAGTAATGTCCGGAAGAAAATCGCAGAATACCTTTTTGATATTAGTCCTAGCAGTAGTTATACATCAGAAATTGCTTATAATGTAAAGACTACTCCTACAAATGTTATTGGTGCTATCCGTGGTATGGAATCTCGTTATAAAGAAGATGAATCTCTTTTAGGTCTTGGTCTTGTCGAAGAAAAAAAGAGTGGTAAAAACATAAAACTTTACGCTCTCACGCCTTTTGGAAAAGAAGTATTGGACTCCTTTAAAGACAAAAGATAAGCGTTTTTTTATCTGTATTTTTCTCTGTTTGCATATACTATCGCGGGGTCAAATTTACATTTACAGCTAGGACACTGTACTGGTGACTCGGTCGAACTTCTTATCCATCTATGGCCGCAAAAAGGACAATTTTCTCGTTTCAATGTTATTCCCCCGTTTCAATCAATGGTGAACTGGTTTAAAAATATATCTGTTATTTTTAAGATTTTGCATTCTTTTTTTATTTTTATTTGCAGGTTCTATTAATATGTTTGTTTCTGTTTTAAAAAAATTTAAAATATACTAATACTATAGCAAAGTACTTCTTCCTTTCATCTTCACCATACTATAGTATAGTAATTATAAACTTTTGAAATTAATAATATATAAACTGTATCTGCAAAAATACTATATTTGCCGTTATCACAAAATGTTAAAATACTAAAAAATGAAGAAAGAATATTGTTTTATTTTTTCTTCTTTTCTACAACAATATCTTCTTTTATATCCGCAAGCCTTTTGGCAAGATCCACATAATGATTGATATCTGACTTGACATTAATCATAAGCTTTGCCCCATCAGGAGATCCTCCGCCATGCATGCAACCCGGAACGCCTGCACCAATTGTAAGCCATTCAATGAGCCTACTTATTTTTGCACGTGTTTCACCTGAGCAATTGGCTTTTAGGTATTTCTTTAATAAATCTCCATATTCTTTGTTGTTTATATCTTCACATGATGGAAGACATCCTGTTTCTGCAATTCCTCCGGACATGTCCTGAGTTATTCTTTTTGTGTCATATGGAAGTGTTGCGACATGCACCTTGTTTACATTTGAAAGTAGCATATTTGGAGTCCAAACACCTGACGGATGTTTTGAACCTAAGGCACTTGCGGCAACTCCCATTCCAAACGTTGTTTCATTGTTTATTATCATCTGATTTATTTTATCACGAAATACTTTTTCCGATAGGCCATTTGCACGTGCCATAAGAGCAGCTGCTCCTATCATTAAGTCTCCTTGACCTGCAACGCATCCGCCAATTGCGGCTCTGTAGGGCGATATAAAGTTCATTACAGCATTTAGCGAATACTTGTTTTCCTTGCACATAAACACTCTTTCTTTTGGAACAAAAACATCTTCAAAAAGAAGGTATGCTTGTGTAATACCGCCTTTTTCTACAGGTATGTCAAATCCTTTTTCCATCTCTCTCATATCACTTGGTCTTCGAGCTTCTACAATTGTAAGATTTTCTATGTCTCTTGGTATTACAAATGAAACTGCATAATCCTTATCGTTGTCTCTGTAACCTGTTCCAGGCATAATAAAAAGCTCATTTGCAGCGGCAACACCGCATATCATTACCTTTGCACCGCGGACAACAATCCCATCTTCTTTTTCTTCTACTACATGCAAGCTCATATCAGGGTCATCTTGTTGTGATGGTGATTTTGATCGGTCTCCTTTTGGATCGGTAAGGGCACCTGCAAGAGTGATGTCTCTTTCTTGAGCATCTTTAAGCCAGTTTTTGATTCTCTTATGATACTCTGTTTTGAATTCTTTGTCGATATCATATGTTGCAGCCCACATGGCGTTTAGGGCGTTAAAACCTGCACAGCGTCCACCGGTACATGTTCCTGTAAGATTGAACATAAGACGCTTCATGCGAACATTTGCAATCATGTCATCTGCGTTTTTTAGAATCGAGAGGTACCTTACAACTCTTTTATTTGTAAGATCTGATTTTGTGGTTAGAATATCTTTGTATTCATCTTTTTGTGCAGCATCAAAAATCTGAGCATGACCCTCAACTGTTCTCTTAGTTGCAGGATGCGTGGTCACATCCTTTATAAGCTCTCCAAATTTATAGATGTTAGGCCTCATCTTCTTTAGACTTTGTTTATACTCTTTACTTGTTTTCATAAAATCACTTCATTTTAAACTCCCATTCGCACCAGAGATCATCACTATGTTCATCTGGTGGACATACATTACAATTAACTATTATATCTGGATTGAATTCTTTTGCAAATGCTTTTAAAAAACCAAAGCGGACTGGTTTGCATCCAAACTCAGAAAGGCCTTTTGAAAGCCTTGTGTTTTGAACACGGCATTTTGTATTTCGAACAATTCCCTTGTTTTTTTTAACTATCATTTCTTTGTCTTCAAGATCAAGTGCCCAGCCTGAGTAACTAAGTCCTTTCATCATTGACTCTATGTCTTCTCCGTTTATCTCGAATAATTTTTTTATCCTACGGGCCTCGATTTTCCCCATTACTTCCCAGACTTTCCTGTCAATTTCGGTTGCAGCCTCAGTTCCCCAAAGCTCCTCTATTCCAAGGTAGTAAAGACCGTCTACTGCCCACATATCTCGCAGGTGCATAAATACAAAATCTGCAAGTTTTTCCTTTGGAATATTTTCAATTATTTTCCTATCCATTTCTCGTTTGATATTAATCCTACCCCCCACTTGGGTTTTTAGAAATAAATTAAATGGGTTTTAACCCATTTTTTCTTTTACAGCAGCAGTAAGTTTTGGTAGAACGTCGTATAAATCACCTACTATTCCATAATCTGCTGATTTAAAGATTAATGCATCTGGGTCTTTGTTAATGGCAACGACCACGCCCGAATCACGCATTCCTGCTATGTGCTGAATCTGTCCGCTGATTCCTGCTGCAATATAGAGTTTTGGTTTAACTTTGTGTCCAGATAATCCTATCCAATGGTCTTCAGGTAGCCATTTCATATCAGCAGCAATAGGCCTTGAGCATCCAACGGTTTTTCCTTTTAGTGCATCTGCTAATTCCTGGAATATTTTTATATCTCCTTTGTCTTTTACGCCACGTCCACATGATACAATGATTTCAGCATCTTCAACGTTTACTCCTCCTGTTTGAAGTTCTTTTACATTTACTATTTTTGATGCTGATTTTTCAAAATCGATTTTCTTTTTTGTAATATCGCCTTTACGACTGTCGTCTTTTTTAATTGGATCAAATGCTTTGGATGGAACTGTAACGATTGCAGGTTTTGAATTGAATTGCTCAACTGCTATTGCATTACCGCTGTAGACTATTCTTTCTGCAAGTAGCTTTCCATCTTTTAAATACACATTGTTTGAATCAACTACACAGCCTGCATTTAGAAGTCCACTAAGTCTTGCAGAAAGCTCTTTTCCATTCTTATTTGAGCCGATAAAAATTGTTTCTGCTTTTATTTCATCTACTATTTTTGAAAGAATTTCTGCGTATTCTTCTGCTTTAAAATTGGTAAGATTTGTTTCTGCGATAAATACTTGGTCTGCACCATATGAAATATATTCTTTTGCAAGTGCTTCATCTGCTTTTCCAATAATTACAGCTGTTGTTTTCTTCTTTGTCTCTTTTGCAATCTCTGAGGCTTTTCCTAGCATTTCAATTGTCATGTTTTTATTATTTGAGTATACTAAAACCATATCTTGTTCACCCCCTTAAAACTCCATCTTTTGCAAGATTGTTTACAAGCTCTTTTACTGATTCCTCGACATCATCTTTGTAGATTACGTTCTTGCGTTCCATTTTTACTCCTCTCAGCTCTACTGTTTCAACAAGAGGTGTTTCTTTAGAAAGCTCATCTGCCGAGACTTCATTTATTGGTTTGTTTGCTGCGGCAAGTATCTGCATTAGACTTGGAAGTCTTGGTTCATTTATTTCTTTTGTAACGGTAACCAGAGCAGGATATGCAGATTCTATAGTTACTAAAGTGTCTCCTAGGTTTCTGTCGGCTGTGATTTTATCTTTTTCTGCATCTACTTTTTGAGCATATGTGATTTGTGGGATTTTTAAGGTTGCCGCAAGTCTTGGACCAATTTGGCCGGAGAACAAATCAGTTGAAGCCTCTCCGCATAAAACAAGGTCATATTCACCTGTTTTTTTGATTGCCCCTGCTAAAAGATTTGCTGTCATAAAGTAATCAATATTGTTTGGAGCAATAACTAGCATCCCCTCATCTGCACCCATGGCCAAAAGTTCCTTTATTCTTTCTTTGGCATCACCTGGGCCTATGGTTACAACGGTTATCTTCCCACCATGTTTGTCTTTTATTTTTATTGCTTCTTCCATCGCGTTTTTATCGATGTCACTTATTTTTTGTGAGACACCTGAAAGAACGGATTTGTTGGAACTGTCTATTTTTATTTCAGATGCATCTGGAACTTGTTTTGCACATACAATTATATTCATAGATTTTTTCCTCCTAATTTTCTCTCTTTTTCTTGTTCTCTTAAAATCTTTCTTTTAATCTTTCCACTCTGAGTTTTTGGTAATTCTTCTACAAACTCAATTTCACGTGGATATTTGTAAGGAGCAGAAACCATTCGTGTGTGCTCCTGTAAATCTTTTACTAAATTATCTGATGCCTTCTGGCTGTCATGAAGTATTACATAGGCTTTGACAATTACTCCTCTCATCTCATCAGGGCTTGCAACCACTGCTGCCTCAAGTACATCAGGATGAGATACAAGTGCTGATTCTACTTCAAAAGGTGATATTCTGTATCCTGCAGCCATTATGAGGTCGTCATCTCGACCTGAAAACCAGAAATATCCATCTTCGTCTTTATAAAGAACGTCTCCTGTTAAAAACCAATCTCCTTTAAAGCTTCTATTTGTTTTATCTGGTTTATTCCAGTATTCCTTAAGTAGCCCTGGATCGTTTTTATGAACCGCAAGCATTCCAGGTTTTCCAGGCGGCATCGGATTTCCGTTTTTATCTACTACATCACAGAGTTTTCCAGGTTGTGGCCTTCCGCATGAGCCTGGTTTTATTTTCATATCTGCCATGTTTGATAGATACACCATGACCTCAGTCATTCCTATTCCATCATATATGTTTAGACCGAATCTTTCTTTCCACTCTTTAATTACTTCTGGATTGAGTGGTTCGCCTGCTGAGATACAATGCCTCAGGCTTGAAAGGTCATATTTGTTTTCAGCATCTTTTATTGTTACAAACATACGATAACATGTAGGAACACTTGCAAGGTTTGTAATCTTGTATTTTTCAATAAAGTGATACCATTTTTCAGGGTTGAAACGACCATCATAAACAAATGTGGTAATTCCATGTCTCCAGACATATAAAAAGCCGTTTCCAAGTGGAAATATCCAAGATAAATCTCCTGTATGACCTATTATATCATCTTCTTTTGCATTCTGCCAATAAAGTACACTTGGGTCGTTTCCTATAACCCAACGATGCAGATGAACTGCACCTTTTGGATTGCCGGTAGTACCTGACGTGTAGCAGAAAAAGGCCATGTCATCTGCTTTGGTTTTTTGCAGCGTGAGTTCATCAGATGCTTTATCCATTAACTCGGTGTAGGAATGTTCTCCTTTACCAGCATCATCTACGATTATGATGTGTTTGAGGCTTGGGCAGTTATCCTTTATTTTTCTTACTTCACCAGCATATTCTGCGGTGGTTATCACTGCTTTTGACTCGCTGTCATTTACTCTGTATTCCACTTCTTTTGCACGAAACATAACACTAGAGGGAATGGGTACTGCGCCAATTTTTACACCACCAATGAAGCTTACTTGAAAAGCAGGAATATTTGGAAGACGTATAAGAAAACGATCTCCTTTTTCAAAACCAAGGTCACGCAAGATATTTCCAAACTTGTTTGAAAGTCTCTTCATATCAGAAAAAGTATATTTTTCAGTATCTCCTTTTTCGTTTTCCCATAAAAGAGCGATTTTATCCTTGTTTTTTCCCTCGGCATGTTTGTCTACACAATCATAGCCAATGTTATAATATTCAGGAATCTCCCAGTCCCAATTACTTGCTTCTTTTTCGTAATTAAACTCCCCCATATTTCATTACCTCGAATAAATTATAGATAAAATGAAGGTTTTATCTTAAAAGGCTACCGGCGATAACCATTCTTTGTACTTCAGATGTACCTTCATAAATCTCAGTTATTTTCGCATCTCTAAAGAGCCTTTCAATTGTATACTCTTTAGTGTATCCATAACCACCATGGACCTGCAATCCTTTAATTACACATTCCATCGCGGTTTCCGATGCAAAGAGTTTTGCCATTGCAGCTTCCTTGCTGATTCTCTCACCAGCATCTTTTTTGTATGCTGCATTTAAGACAAGCCAGCGTGCTGCTTCAACCTTGGTTGCCATATCTGCAATCATCCATTGTATCGCCTGGAATTTTGCAATAGGCCTGCCGAATTGCTGGCGTTGTTTTGAATATTCAACACTTTCATCAAGAGCGGCCTGTGCAATTCCAACTGCTTGACATGCAATACCTATACGGCCACCGTCAAGAGTGCTAAGCGCAATTTTGAATCCATCTCCTTCTTTTCCGAGAAGATTTTCTTCAGGCACTTCCATGTCTTCAAAGATTAATTCACTTGTCTTTGAAGCATTGATTCCTAGTTTTTCAAAGATACTTCCTACTTTGTAGCCTTTCATGTCACTTTCAACGATAAAAGCACTGATTCCTTTTGGACCTGCTTCTTTGTCAGTTACAGCAAAAACAATTATTATTCCTGCCTCAGGGCCACTTGTGATAAATGTTTTGTCGCCATTAATTATGTATTTTTTTCCTTTTTTGACTGCAGTTGTCTGCATTGCTCCAAGATCTGACCCAGCATTTGGCTCAGTTCCTGCAAATGCACCAATTTTTTCACCCTTTGCAAGTATTGGTAAATATTTCTTTTTCTGCTCCTCTGTACCATATTTTATAATTGGCCATGCAGCAAGTGAATTGTGAACTGAAGTGACAACTCCTGTAGATGCACATTTTCTTGAAATTTCTTCAACAGTTATTGCATAACTTATTGTGTCAAGTCCTGCTCCGCCGTATTCTTGAGGTATAATTATTCCAAGAAGGCCAAGCTTTGCCATTTCTTTGAGTGTTTTGTGAGGATATTCCTCTTTTTCATCAAGTTCTGCAGCAATTGGGGCAACATGTTTTTCTGCAAACTCCTGCACCATTTTTTTAATCATTTTTTGTTGATCGTTAAGTTCTAGTTTCATGAAGGTTCGAATAAAATCGCTAAACATAAAAGTTTCTATACGTCAATAGTAGAAAAAAATTAAAAAAAGAGAAAAAATGTTGTATTGTACAACGTTTTTTAACAAATTGAGTCTAACCAAGTGTTCATCAAAGTTGTAGCTGTTTCAGCAGTGTAATCTCCCATGAAACCGATTGAAAAGTAAGTGTTGTCTCCTGCAGGAGTTATAATTGAAATCATTTTATTGTTTGGAGTATAGTCAACTATGTATGCTTCTGCACCTTTTATTGTTGTCTTTGTTAACATGCCTTCATAGGTTTCATCAAATTTACTTATATCTGTTGCCATAGTTGTGTAATCAGTAGAGTTTTCTAATTCGACAACGATTACAGCTATCATTTTTGAGAAATCATCGTTTGAATAAGTACATGCGTAACCTGATTTAACATCAAATTGTGTTGAATCTCCTGAAGATTCAGGATCCCATCCAAGAGGCTCTGTCATCTCTTGTACCGTTCCATTAATCCCATCAAGTTTTGTTGGAATTTTTTCTTCAGTCAGAGCTTTAATGCAATTGGATAGATCAGTTGCAGCTGTTGAAACTTCATTATTGCTATTATCATTCGTATTATTCTCTGTACACCCGCTAACAAGTGTGATCAGCATAAAAACAACTATGCATATTCCTAATATTTTCTTTTCCATAGCGCATCCTTCAACCCTACAGTTTATGAATGTTACTTATGTATTTTGTGCATATGCATATGTACATAGGTATATCTGTAATTAAAGAAAGAAATATAACAAAAAAGCTAATTACAACTTTAGGGGAGTTTTCTTTGAAGAAAGGATATATCCACGTTTATACAGGCGATGGTAAAGGAAAAACCACTGCAGCAATCGGCCTTGGAATACGTGCTGCAGGTGCAGGATATAAGGTTCATATGATTCAGTTTATGAAAGGGAGAAGATACAGTGAACTCGACGGTCTTGAAAAAGTAGATAATTTTACAGTATCTCAACATGGTCGTGATGAGTTTGTCAACAAAGAAAACCCTGAACAAATAGATATTGACTTGGCCCAAGAAGGTTTTTCAAAAGCAAAGGAACTTTTGAAGAGCAATAAATATGATATGATAATTCTTGATGAAATCAATGTAGCAGTTGATTTTAATTTAATATCTCTTGAAGAGGTTTTAAAACTTATTGATGAAAAACCTGAAAAACTTGAACTTGTATTAACAGGCAGATATGCAAATCCTGAGTTTGTAAAAATCGCAGATTATGCATCAGAGGTCCTTGAAATAAAACATCCATATAAGGCGGGTGTTGAGGCAAGAAAAGGTGTTGATTTCTAAGTTGTTGGTGGCTTTGTATGATTGATAAAAAAGAACTTAAAAAAATCAAAGAGGAAAAAGAACAATGGGAAGAAAACTGTTATAATCCTCTTGTTAAAAAAAGACCTGAGCGTAAAAAAAGGTTTGAGAATCTTTCAAGTAATGAAATTAAAAAATTGTATACGCCTGAAGATATCCCACGTCTTGATTACTTAAAAGATATTGGTTTTCCAGGGCAGTATCCTTTCCTTCGTGGCGTTCATGCCACTATGCATCGTGGCAGACTTTGGACTATGAGGCAGTTTGCAGGATTTGGCTCTGCAGAAGAGACAAATGAGCGTTACAAGTATCTTTTAGATCATGGGGAAACGGGCCTTAGTGTCGCATTTGACTATCCAACTTTGTATGGATATGATACAGATCATCCACTTTCCCGTGGCGAGTTTGGAAAATGTGGTGTAGCAATATCAAGTCTAAAAGATATGGAGATATTGATGAGCGACATTCCAATCGATAAGGTAACTACTTCTATGACAATTAATGGTCCTGCGCCAATTGTCTGGGGTTTTTATATTGCAAATGCAGAGAACCGAGGTATTTCAAAAGATGTGATTGGTGGCACAATCCAAAATGATATTTTAAAAGAATACATCGCTCAGAAAAGCTATATATTCCCACCTGAGCCCTCGATGAGACTTATTGTTGATACTTTTGAATACGGCTCCAAACATGTTCCACGTTGGAATACGATTAGCATTTCTGGTTATCATATTCGTGAGGCAGGCTCTACTGCCGTTCAAGAACTAGCATTTACTGTAGGAGATGGTGTCGAGTATGTTAAATGGGCACTTGAAAGAGGGCTAAAGATAGATGAGTTTGCACCGCGTCTTAGTTTCTTTTTTAATGCTCATAATGACTTTTTTGAAGAAATTGCAAAATATAGAGCTGCAAGAAGAATCTGGGCAAAAGAGATGAAGAAACTAGGGGCCAAAAAACCTCGTAGTATGCTTATGCGCTTTCATACACAGACTGCGGGGTGCAGTTTAACTGCTCAGCAGCCTGAAATAAACATTGTAAGGGTTGCCCTTCAGGGTCTTGCAGCAGTCATAGGTGGCACACAGAGTCTTCATACAAATAGTATGGACGAGGCACTTGCCCTTCCTTCTGAAAAAGCAGTGAGAATTGCTCTTAGAACCCAGCAGATAATTGCAGAAGAAAGTGGTGTTACAGACACAGTAGATCCACTTGGTGGTAGCTATTATATTGAGTGGCTAACAGATGAAATGGAAGAGCAGACCTACAAATACTGGGATAGAGTCGAAAAACTTGGTGGAGTATTACCTGCTATAGAAAAAGGATTTTATCAAAGGGAAATTGCACAAGCAGCATACAAATACCAAAAAGAAATAGATGATAAAAAAAGAACAATAGTGGGTGTTAATGATTATCAACTCGATGAAGAAATTGATATCCCGCTTCTTAAGATGGATGAAAAAGGCGAGGAACGCCAAATTAATCGTTTGAAAAAACTTAGAAAAGATAGGAACAAGCAAAAATATGAGCGAAGTCTTGAAAAACTTCGAAAAGCAGCAGAGGCCGAAGAAAACACAATGCCTTATATTTTGGATTGTGTACATGCCTATGCAACTCTTGGTGAAACATGTCAAGTATTTCGTGATGTTTTTGGTGAATATGAGGAGCCTGCAATTTTTTGAGGTGAAAATTTATGGTTGATAGAAAAATTAGAGTATTGGTAGCAAAACCTGGGTTAGATGGACATGATAGAGGAGCAAAAATTGTAGCACGTGCACTTCGTGATGCTGGAATGGAAGTAATTTATACAGGTCTTCATCAAACAGCAGATATGATTGTAGAAGCTGCAATTCAGGAAGATGTAGATGTAGTGGGCTTAAGTCTTCTCTCTGGTGCACATATGACTCTGTTTGTTGATGTTGCAAAACTTTTGAAAAAGAAAGGAATGAGTGATGTTTTGGTTGTAGGTGGCGGAATTATTCCAGAAGAAGATGTTCCAAAACTCAAAAAACAAGGTATTTCTGCCGTGTTTGGGCCGGGTACTCATTGTGATGAGATAGTAAAATATATTTCAGAGAATGTGAAAAGATGAAAGACTTAGCAGAAAAAGTTCTCAAGGGAGACCCACGTAGTATCGCACGACTCATTACTCTTGCAGAAAACAATGATTCGGTTGCAACGGAATCAATGAAGCATATTCATCCGCATACAGGAAATGCACATGTAATAGGTATCACAGGAGTTATGGGTTCTGGTAAAAGTACTCTTATATGTGAACTCACAAAGCTTTATCGTAAACAAGGAAAAACAGTTGGAATAATCGCAATTGATCCTACTAGTCCTTTTAGTGGTGGTGCTCTGCTAGGAGATCGCGTACGTATGCAGCAACTTGCAATGGATGATGGAGTATTTATCCGCAGTATGGGGACGCGTGGTATGCTTGGGGGGCTCACAAGTGCAGTTTATGATGTTGTGGAAATTTTAGATGCCTGTGGAAAAGATGTTGTGATTGTAGAGACTGTGGGCGTTGGGCAAGCAGAAGTAGATATCATTAAAATTGCTGATACTACTCTTGTTGTAGTAGTGCCAGGACTTGGGGATAGTATACAGACCCTCAAGGCAGGTGTTATGGAAATTGCAGATATATATGTTGTAAACAAAGCAGATAGGCAAGGTGTTGAGCAAACCGTTGCAGAGGTTGAGTCCCTTGTAGATATCACTTGTTCTGGAAAAGATAGAAAAATACCAGTTCTCTCGACTATTGCAAAGCAAAGTACGGGAATTGATAACTTGTTGGAAGAGATAAATGCTCATAAAAGTTATATTGAAAAAACAAAAGAAATTGAAAAGCAAAGAAGAATTCGCTACGAGGCAGAACTTGTCGAAATCATAAGAAAACGACTGATGAATTTTATTTTTGATGAAAGTACTTTTAAAGAAAAAATAGAGGATTTGCTTGATAAGATTAGTAGTAAGAAGCTTGATCCTTATACTGCTTCTGAAGAAATCCTTAATAAATTATTAAAATAAAAAATAAGGGTTTATTTACCCGTGAATTCTGGTTTGCGTTTCTCAAGAAAAGCTTTCATCCCTTCTTTTTGATCGTGTGTCGAAAAGCTACTTGAAAAATATGATATCTCAAGTGAGTTTGCAGAATGAAGGTCGATATCCGATCCTTTGTTTACAAGGGCTTTGATAAAGTTTGTCTGAACAGGTGACTTGCTTGCAATTTTACCTGCAATTTTGTTTGCTTGTTCCATTAGCTCTTTGTCATCTACAATCATATTTACAAGACCGATTTTTTGTGCTTCCTCAGCAGATATATTGCGGCCGGTAAGAAGTAACTCTTTTGCCTTCATTCGTCCAACAAGTCTTGGCAGGCGTTGTGTTCCACCAAAACCTGGGCTTATTCCAAGGTTTATCTCAGGTTGGCCTAGCTTTGCATTCTTTGAAGCAATAACTATATCACAGGCCATGAGTGTCTCGCATCCTCCACCTAGTGCAAAACCATTTACCGCTGCAATAAAAGGAATCCTTGATTTTTCAATTCTATTTAATAGGCAGTGTCCTTTGTCTGAGAATTTTTTTGCTTCAAGGGGAGTCATCTCAGCCATCTGGCTTATGTCTGCACCTGCGATAAATGCTTTTCCTTCGCCAGTAAGGATTGCGACATTTACTTTTTCATCTTTTTCCAGTTCTTTTACTGCTGTAGATAATTCCTCAATGGTTTCCATGTTAAGTGCGTTTAGTACTTTTGGTCTGTTTATCTTAATTGTCGCAACACCCTCTTTTTTCTCAACTAATATATTTTTATAAGCCATTTTTTCTCACCTATTTTGAATAATCATAAAATCCTTTTCCGGTCTTTCTTCCGAGGTATCCTGCTTGCACCATTTTTTTAAGAAGGGGATTTGGTCTGTATTTTGAATCGTTGAACCCTTCGTATAAAACAGTCATAATGTTTAGCACCACGTCTAGCCCTATTAAATCAGCAAGTGCGAGCGGCCCCATAGGATGGTTCATTCCAAGTTTCATTACAGAATCAATGTTCTCGGCAGTACCAATTCCTTCATTTAGACAGGTTATTGCCTCATTTATCATAGGCATTAAAAGACGATTGGAAACAAATCCTGGTCCATCATTTACCTCAACTGGTGTCTTTCCCATTTTTTCTGAGAGTTCATGAATAATTTTATTTGTTGCATCATCTGTCCTAAGACCCCTTATTACTTCAACAAGTTTCATTATTGGAACAGGGTTCATAAAATGCATTCCAATGAATTTCTCAGGTCTTTTGGTTGCAGATGCAAGGTCTGTTATTGGAATTGTGCTTGTGTTACTTGCAAGAACGCATTCTTTCTTGCATATGCCGTCTAGCTCTTTGAAAAGCTCTTTTTTAACTTTTACATTTTCAAATATTGCTTCTATTACAAGATCTGCGTCTTTCATATCTGCTAGTTTCGTGGTACCTTTTATTTTTCCCATGATTTTTTTCTTATCTGCTTCTGTAATTCTTTCTTTTGCAATACTTTTATCCAAAAATTTCTCGATTTTACCTATTCCTTTTTTGACATATTCATCTTTTATGTCTCTAAGTATCACATCATATCCTGCTTGTGCAGAGACAAGTGCTATCCCATGTCCCATTTGTCCTGCACCAATTACTCCTATTTTTTTTACAGTCATATTTTTTCACCTACTTTTCAACAACCATTTGTACAGCGTTTCCTCCACCAAGACAAATTGTTGCAAGTCCACGCTTTTTATTCATACGATTCATCGCATGCATGAGGGTGATTAGTATTCTTGATCCACTTGAGCCTATTGGGTGACCAATTGCTACCGCTCCTCCATGGACATTGAATTTTTCCTTTGGAATTTTAAAGTGTTTCATTACAGCAAGACTTGCACTTGAAAACGCTTCATTATGTTCTACTAAATCAATATCATCTATTTTGAGTTTCATATCTTTTAGAAGAGCTGTAACACCGGGTACTGGTGCTTCCATCACAAGTTCTGGTTTTACTCCTGCAGTGTTGTATCCTTTGATTGTCACCATTGGTTTTATTCCAAGCTCATCTGCTTTTTCTTTGCTCATTACAACAGTTGCACTTGCTCCATCTGTAATCTGTGATGAATTACCTGCCGTTACGACTCCATCTTTTTTAAAGAATGGTTTGAGTTTTGCAAGTTGCTCCGCTTTTGTTCCATATCTTATTCCTTCGTCTTTGTCAAAGGTGATTGGATCTGCTTTTCTTTTGGGAATTTCAATTGGAACTATCTCGTCTTTGAAGTATCCTTTCTCGGTTGCATGTTCTGCTTTTTGGTGGCTCCATGCAGCAAACTCATCGATTTCCTCACGAGTCAGATTATGTCGTTCAGCAATTATCTCACCAGTCATGCCCATATGAAAATCATTGTAGATGTCCCAGAGTCCATCGTTTACCATCAGATCAACTACTTTTCCATCAAACATGCGATATCCATATCTTGCTTTTGGAAGGGTGTAAGGAATGTTGCTCATGCTCTCCATTCCACCAGCAATAACTATGTCTGCATCATCACATTTTATAGCTTGTGCGGCAAGAACTACTGCTTTGAGGCTTGACCCACAAACCTTATCGACATGAAGAGCACCTGCTTCGTATGGGATTCCTGCGCCAATTGCTGCTTGTCTTGCAACGTTTTGACCTAATCCTGCTGGAACAACACATCCCATTATTACTTCATCAACATCTTTTGGCTTTATCTTTGCTTTTTTAACTGCTTCTTTTATAACAATGCTTCCAAGTTGTGGTGCCGAAAAACCTTTTAGTGCACCAGAAAATTTACCTTGAGCTGTTCTTATACCTGAAACTATTACTACATCTTTCATCTGTATATTGCCTCCTCCGATTAATAAAAGTAAGACTGTCAATAGGATTTTAATTTATAACATTTTTCAAATAGTATAGCACAGGATATAAAATAGTATTTTGAATTTTTTTAAAAATTAAAATCTTTCTTATCTGAATATCTCAGTAATACCATGATGAAACTTAAAAGTATAATCGCAATCACAAATGTAAAAAATGACCAAATGACTAATATGTTCTGTATACCTATGACGTTGCCAAATAATAAATAGAGTACTATTATCCCTGAGAAAAATAATGATAGTGTAATAGCTAAAAATAATTTTATAGGAAACTTTTTTTTCTTTTTAACTAAAGACTTTGGAGGTTTTTTCCATTCGTCCATTATTTTTGTACAACCTTTGTTGATAGATATGTGTTGAGTAAAGACTGAATATTTTCAACTTTCTTTTTAGGTATCTTCAAATTTAGTGTTTGAATATTTCCTTGCCATATAACATCGGCTATTAATTTTGCCCCAATTACTCCTTTCTTTATTTTAATTGACTTTACATTTTCATAAGGTATCTCATAGTTGTCTTTATGTAGATTTAATAATTCATCTGGATTTTTTCCTTTGAAATTATTTCTTCTTTCTTTTCTAGTTTTTTTCCATTTAAACATTGACTCAAATCCAGCTGCAGGCATAAAATCCGATAAATCTGATTGGCTAAAAACGGCAGCTGCAATAATACGCCTATTCGTAAAAAACAGATCATATTGTGCCTTGTCAGATCCTATACGCACGACACTGACACCAGTCATACTTGGAGCTCCCTTTGATTCATCTTCTATAATTTCAACTATTTGTTCATCCATTCTTCTTCCCATCCTTGGATTTCTTAAACTACTAATCATTTATAAAAATAATTGTTCATATTATCTTACAAATGCTTTTAGAGAACAAATATCTCCAAGCTTTGCTTCAATTAAGTCTCCTTTTTTGATTTCAGAAACACCTTCAGGCGTCCCAGTCATAATCAAGTCACCTGGTTCAAGAGTCATAATCTTTGATATAAATTCAATTATTTCAGGTATTGTAAAAATCATATTTTTTGTATTAGATTTCTGTCTAACTTTATCATTTACTCTTAGAGAAATATCAAGATTATGTGGGTCTATTCCTTCTTTTAATATGACATTGCTTATTGGTGCAAATGTATCAAATCCCTTTGCAATTCCCCAGGGCCAGCCATTCTTTTTTGCAATGCTTTGTATGTCTCTTGCAGTAATATCAAGGCCGAGACAATAACCAAGAACATAATTCATTGCATCTTCTTTTTTAACATTCTTGCATTTTTTACCAATTACAAAACATAGCTCTACCTCATGATGAACACTTTTTGAAATCTCTGGAACCACAATTGAATCGCCATCAAAAATTACTGCTGTAGAAGGCTTTAAGAAAAGAAGAGGTTCACTTGTTGCTTTTGTATTCATCTCTTCGGCATGTTTATGATAAGTTCTTGCAAGACAGATTATTTTCCCAATTTTTAGTTTTTCATTGCTTTCTTTGCTGAATAGATACTCAAGCATGAGGGTATACAATAAAAAAGATGATTTAAACTTTACAATAAGATTCTTTAATAATTTCTTGTTACCCTGCTTGGGGAGCTTATGAAATTTGTTCCAAACGCGGATATTAAAAACGAAATGCTCAAAGAGATGGGCCTTAAAAAAATCGATGATTTATTTTCAGATATTCCAAAAAAAATCATAATAGATGATCTAGATTTGCCAGAAGGCCTTTCACAAATGCAGGTTGAAAAGAAATTATGTAATATTGCTTCAAAAAACAAACCCTGTTCAGAGGTTTTATGTTTTCTTGGTGGTGGAATAAAGCCTCATTATGTGCCTGCCGCAGTAAAAGCACTTGTTTCCCGCTCAGAGTTTTTAACAGCGTATACTCCTTATCAATCTGAGGCAAGTCAGGGTTTTTTGCAGGCTATGTTTGAGTATCAAAGTATGATTGCAGAACTCACAGGTATGGATGTTGCAAATTGTTCTCTTTATGATGGTGTTACTGCTGTGTCTGAAGCGGCTCTTATGAGCTCTAGAGTCACTCGTAAGAAAAAATTTGTTATTGCTTCAAATATTTCTTATGATAAAAAATGTGTTTTAAAAAATTACTTGAAAGGGCCAGGAATTGAACTTGCTGAAGTGCCTTATGATACTAAAACAGGTAAAGTAAATTTATCTGAATTAGAAAAAACAGTTGATGAAAGTACTGCTGGTGTTTATGTAGAAAATCCTAATTTTTTCGGTGTTTTTGAAGACGAAGCAGATAAAATCAAAAAACTTGCTGAAGAGGCGAAATCTCTGTTAGTTGTAGGTGTTGATCCCGTTTCTCTAGGAATTGTAAAAGCTCCTGGTGACTATGGTGCAGATATAGTAATTGGTGAAGGTAGAGCCTTTGGCAATCCTGTGGATTTTGGAGGCTCAAGTCTTGGTATTTTTGCTAGTAAAAAGGAGTATCTTCGTCAGATGCCCGGAAGAATAATTGGTCTTACAAATGATATCGAGGGAAAACGTGCTTTTTGTATGTCGATGCAGACTCGAGAGCAGCACATAAGACGTGCAAGAGCCACAAGTAATATTTGTACAAACGAGGGATTATGTGCTCTTACTGCTTGTGTTTATATGTCTCTTATGGGAAGCGCGGATCTTCAGAAGTTATCTAAAGAAAATTTTGAAAAAGGACAAGTTCTCTCAGATATGATTTCTTCAATTGCAGGTTTTGAAAAACGATTTACAGGATCTCATTTTAATGAGTTTGTAATAAAATCAAAAAATTCTGCTGAAAAGATTAACAAAAAACTTCTTAAAAATAATATCCAAGGTGGTCTTTTATTAAAAGAGCAATATCCTGATCTAAGAGACTGTATGTTACTTGGAGTAACTGAGATTCATAGCGAGGAAGACATGAATAAACTTGTTAAAACCCTAAAGGAGGTGTAAACTTTGTTTAGATTCGCTCATTACGACGAACCACTTCTAAACGAGTTAGGTGAGTCAAAAAAAGAAAAAATAGAGGGGCTTAAAGCTCTTCCAAAGAATCTTTTGAGAACAAAATCACTTAACATTCCAGATATAGATGAAACACAGGTCGTACGTCACTTTCATCGTCTTTCTCAGATGAACTTTGGAATCGACTCTGGTATCTATCCACTGGGTTCATGTACTATGAAATACAATCCAAAGATTTGTGAACAAATTTCTTCGTGGGAAAAATTTGCACTTACTCATCCATGTCAGGACTCAAGCATGGTTCAAGGTAATCTTCAGATTATGTTTGAGCTTGAGAGAATGCTGTGTGAAATTACGGGTATGGATTATTTCTGCTTGCAGCCTGCAGCAGGTGCACATGGTGAGTTTTTAGGTCTTCTGCTTACTCGGGCATATCATGAAGATAGAAAAGACTTTGATAGAACAGAAGTCATCTTACCAGATACAGCTCATGGTACAAATCCTGCTAGTGCAAGTATGGCAGGCTATAAGACAATAGAGATTCCATCAACTTCAGAAGGAACAGTAGACCTTGATGCCCTTGAAAAAAGCCTATCGGAAAAAACTGCATGTTTTATGCTTACAAATCCTAATACTCTTGGAATTTTTGAAAAGGATATTCTTGAAATTCAAAAGATGGTTCATAAAGCAGGTTCTCTTCTTTACTATGATGGGGCAAACATGAATGCTATAATGGGAAAGACTCGTCCTGGTGATATGGGCTTTGACATAATTCATTTAAATCTTCACAAAACCTTTTCAACCCCACATGGTGGAGGAGGGCCAGGTAGTGGCCCTGTTGGTGTTAAGTCAAAACTTGAAAAGTTTTTACCAACTCCTCGAATCGGCAAAAAACAAGATGGAGAATATGTTTTTGATTATGATGCACCAAAATCAATAGGTAAAATCAAGGGCTTTTATGGTAATTTCTCAGTTCTTGTAAGGGCATATACATATATTCTTATGATGGGAAAGAATGGTCTTAAAGAAGCATCTGAAATTGCGGTTCTAAATTCCAATTATATGAAGAAAAAAATACTTGATTCTAAAAAATACGAAATGCCTTACAAAAACCTTAGAAAACACGAGTTTGTACTTTCTTGTGAGCGACTTAAAAGTAAAAAGGAAATTATGGCAAAGGATGTAGCAAAACGACTGCTTGATTGCGGCCTTCATCCTCCAACAATATATTTCCCACTTATTGTAAAGGAAGCTCTCATGATTGAGCCTACAGAAAGTGAATCTAAAAAAGATTTAGATGATTATGTTGATGCTTTGATAAAGATTGCAGATGAAAAAGCAGATATTGTGAAAAACTCACCTAAAAACACACCAGTTGGTCGTGTAGATGAGGTAAATGCTACAAAGAATCCTGTTCTTAACTGGAAGATGATTTAATTTTTTTCATCATCTTCTTTAAGTGATATAATTATCCCGATTATTCCGGGTAAAACTAGTACTATTGTTATTGAATATATTCCTATGTCATACCATACACCATATCTTGCTCCCCAGTAGATATAGTGTAATAATCCCCCAAGTAGAAAAAGTGCTGATAATATTGTATATATATTGTATTTTTTAAAGTCAAGCTTTATCATCTGTTTCATTTGTTTTTTTCCACCTTTTGCTTCTTTGGGTAATTAATTATTATTCTTTAATCTTTTTGTTTAAAAATTTTGAGAAAGGGTATTATTATTTTTGATATAGATTAGAATAAGTGATGGGGGCACTGGGATTTGAACCCAGATCGGCGGGTCTCTTCTGTAGGTCATCGCTCCAGTTATTCATCATTAAATCAGATGACCCATTTTTAATCATACCCTAACTGGAGCCCACAATGATGCCGGGTTACACCATGCCCCCAGTTAAGAAAACAAAATATACTACTTTTTCCTACTTCTTTTTTCTCTTCGCATTCGTTTCTTTCGCCATTTCCATCGCATTTTATGCTTTTTTTTCCAGACTCTTGAACTACGTTTCATTTTATTTTATCCTCTAATTTTGCAGTGTGCCCTAAAACAAATTCTATTATTTAATGGTTTTTAAGAAAAAATCAATAATTTTTGTTTTATAAAAAGAAAAAAAATATTAAACAATGTTTTCATTCGTAAATAGAAACATGGTGAGATTTACTAATTCTTATGTGATTGGAGAAATACTTAAATCGCTTTATCATGTAGCTGGCAGAAGAACCACTTTTGGCTTTGCAGCAAAAGTAATCGGCTCTATTATTAAAACCCTTGAGCCAAAGCATCCTTTTTTAAAATTTGTACAAATAGATGACAAAGGAGAAATAATTGAGGAAGAAGCAATTGTTATCTCTCCTGAAATTGATAATGTTGAAAAGCATGAGTTAGGAAGAGCAATTGAGGCTGTTATTCGTATCGTTTATATGGATATAATCGGTAAGGCTGGTTTGTTTTTTATAGCTGAGCTCAAGAGAAGAGCCGGTGAAGATTTAATGGATGAACTTCATACTTTTGGAGTTGATTTAGCCTCTCTTCAAATTGAGCAGCATTACCTTTATAGAAGTCATGAGAGAAAGAAAAAAGTTGCAGGTAAAAAACCATATGGTGATGTTAGCCTTCTTGGTTATACTTGGAAAAATGTTGCATCTTGGAAATATGATAAAACTACTCAAAATTGTGTTTTGTATGATAAGGAAGGCAACACTCTTGATAATTTGAATCTAGAGTCTATTATTGAAAATTATGTACAGAATCTTTCAGATACTCTTGAGGAAATCCCTGGTGAAATAGAAAAAGATTTCAAGATAACGCATAAAGAGACAGAGCTTCTTAAAATGCTTCAAAGAAGAGATATGGATGCTGAAACTGCTATAAATCTACTTCACATAGATAAAGTTGAATTTGACAGTATGGTAAAAAGACTACTTGAAAATGATCTTTTGCAGTATACTTCTTTTAATGTAATTGAGCTTACTGAAATTGGTATAAGTTATATTTCTGATAAAGGTCCAGTAAATAAAGAAACAGTTCAACAGTAGTTTTTATTCTTCTTTTTCCTTATCCATCCATATATATTTACAGCGTGTGCAATACCATCCTAATGATACCCATTTTTGTTTCCCATTTTTAGGATTTATATGTCTATATAATCTTACGAGCCCTAAATCACATTTGGGGCATTTGTTTTTGTACTTCTCTTCGTATTCTTCGTGTCCTATTTTATACATTAGAGTATCAGCGGCAACATTGTATGTATAACCACACTCAACACATCTCCATGCAGTTGGTACCCATTTTCGTTTTCCATCGAAACTTTTGTTTTGGTATAACTTTACAGCTTTACCACCGCACTCGGGGCATTTTTTTTTGATGTTTACCACCACCATTTTTTAAATATTTTCATTCTCTCTTTATCCTTTAAGATTTACAACCATCTGATGAAGATAGGGTATTTTGATATAAAAGGTACTTCCTTTTCCTATTTTGCTTTCAACCCATATGTCTCCTTTGTGTTTTTGTATTATTTCTCGGCATATGAAAAGTCCAAGCCCGGTCCCTTCGTTTTTACGGTCATCACCGGTATATGCTTGATAAAATTTGTTGAAAACTTTTTTGACTTCGTCGTTAGATATCCCAATTCCGGTGTCTTCTATTTTTATTAGTATTGTTTCATCTTGTTTTTCTGCATAGATTCCTATATGTCCGTTGTCTGTAAATTTAAGTGCATTTACAACTATATTTTTAAATACTTGTGATAATCTGTGTCTGTCTCCCATTATTTTTGGCAAATCCCTTGGAATTTCTGTTATAAATTTGAGTCCTTTTCCTTCTACAGATGCTTTCATATCTTCTGCTATTTCATCAAGAATCTCAATTATTGGTAATTTTATCATTTCAAAACTCATAGTATCTGTGTCAAGTCTTGAAACATCCAAAATATCATTTACAAGTCTTAAAAGCCGCTCTGAGTTACGTAGGCTTACTTTTGCCCAGTTCTTGATTTTCTCGCTTGATTCTTCATCAGATATTATGAGATCCAGATATCCTTTTATAGGCGTTACAGGCGATTTTAGCTCATGTGCTGCGATGTTCATGAATTCTGTTTTTAATCTTTCAGATTTTTTTAACTCGTCTTCAACTTTTCTTCTTTCAGTTATATCTCTTACTGTGCAAACCATTCCTGCAAATTCATCTTCTCGTTTGAATGGAGCTACATTTGCTTCTATTGGTACTATTTCGCCTTCAGAGTCTACAATTTCTAATTCTACATTTTCGATTTTTTCATCTTTTTTACGTGAATCAATGAATACTTGTTGGAAGAAATAAACTGAGTCTTCTGATAAGTAGTCTCTTAGCATAGTTGCAAGTATCTGGCTTTTTCTTCTTTTTAGCAATTTTTCAAAAGATGGATTTACATATGTAAGCCTACCCAATCCATCGATAGTTACAACTCCATCTGCAGAAGTTTCAGCAAGTACTCTGTATTTTTCTTCAAGTTTTACAAGCTCTTGCCAGGCACGTTGTCTCTGAGTTATATCTTTTCCACGTATGAGTATACCTTTTATCTCTCCGTTTTCATGAATGCAATCTGCTGAAAATAAAAAGTCGTATTTTACTCCATTAGGGCTTTTAAGCTCTGCTTCGTAATCATTTACATCTTTTGCTTTATTAGATAGCTTGAGGGCATGTTGATGTTTTTGTATATCTTCTTCTGAAAAGAAATTTCCTAAAAAGGATATTTTTTTGCCGATTACGTCTTTTTTTTGTAAATTACAAATTTTCATTGCTGCATCATTTATGTCACGAATAACTCCTTTCTCGATATATATCAAGAAGTCACTTGTCGCATCAAATATATCTCTGAATTTTCTCTCAGATTCGTTTAACTCTTTTTTTATTTTTTCTTTGTTGTGTCTTTCCCTTATGTCCCTTAGTATCACAAGGTCTCCTATTATCTCATTTCTGCTGCTGTCATACATAACGTTTGCATTTATTTCAGCAGGGATTTTTTCACCATTTTTTGTAAGCGCTATTATTTCGTAAGGGGGTACTTCTTCTCCTTTTATTCGCTTGTTGAAATTTTCCATGGTTTTTTTAAGACTTTTTTCATCTAAGATTCTTATTTTGTCAAATCTTTTTCCTACTAGGTCCTTTTTTTCGTATTTTAAAAGTTTTGTAGTTTGGTTGTTTACATCTACAAAAACACCATTTTTATCAAGAACGATTATCGGATCTATTGCATTTTCAAATAATTCTCTATATCTTTTTTCGCTATCTATTAATGCTTGCTCTACTTTATGTTGGTCTGTGATATCTCTTGCTATGCATTGTATACTTTTTTTACCGTCATTGTTTGTTATAGGTACGTATATATTATGAAAATGCTTATCTCCTCGCCTGTCTTCATCTACGTATATTTTGTTTTCTTTGATTGCTTTTTTACCAATTTCTGATCTTTTTTCATATACTTTTTTTGGTAAAATATCAGACAAATTTTTACCTATTGCAACGTCTTTTGAGAGTCCCAGGCTCTCAGACATAGCAGGATTTAATGAAAGTATATTACCATCGGCGGAGGTTTCTATAATATAATCTGGGGAGGAATTAATTAAACGCTCGTATTTTTCTTCAGATTTTTTAATATCAGTTATTTCTCTATTTATTCCTGTTATTCCGATTATATTCCCGTTTTTGTTATATCTTGGAATCTTTGTAACTGATATCCAGTGTTCTATTCCGTTTGAGTCCGTTACTTTTTGTACCTTGTTTATTATTGCCTTTCCTGTTTTTATTATCTCTTTTTCTTCCAGTTCGCTTGCTTTTGCATATTCTTCTGCAAAGAACTCATGTTCGGTTTTACCTATCATTTGTTCTGGTGTGGTGTTTGCTCTTTCTGCTTTTGCTTTGTTTACTTTTATAAATCTGCCTTTTTTGTCTTTGAAATATATACAATCTGGAATGTTGTTGAGAGATGATTCTAATAATTCGTGTTTGATTTCTAGTTCTTTTTCTATTCGTTTCTTTTCAGATATATCTCTTATTATTCCAATTGAGCCAATAATGTTACCTTCATGATTTTTAAGAACACTTATAGATATGTCAACATCAAGTAACTTGTCTTTTTTAGTCCAAATCTTTGTTTCAAGATGATGCTGCATTCCTTTTTCTCTGATGTTTTCTTTTCTAATTTTTTTCCATTCTTCAGAAGGATATAATTTTTCAACTGGTTTTTTGTTTAAATCTTTATCAGTATAACCCAGTATTTTCTCAGTGTATTTATTCCATGATACTATTCTTTCTTTTTCGTCGAGTAGCATAATTGCTACTGCACTGTTTTCAAAAATTGTTTTATATTTTTCTTCAGTTTCAATAAGTCTCTTTTCGTATCTTTTTAACTCAGTTATGTCTTTTATTATTCCAACTGAGCCGACAGTCTTGCCATTAATGCCTTTTAAAACACATAATGAGATTTCAACATCTATTGGGTCTTTATTTTTTCTTAGTATCTGTGTCTCCATTTTATGTTTCATGCCTTTTTGTCTGATGTTTTTATCTCTTATTTCTTGCCATTTTTCTTCAGGATAAAGTGTTTTTACATTCCTTAAAAATAAATCTTTTTCATCCATATTGAGAAGTTCTTCTGCGTATCTGTTCCAGGATACTATTCTTTCTTTCTCATCTGCAAGAGTAATTGCTACTGCGTAATTTTCAAAAATTGTCCTGTATTGCTTTTCCAGTTTTCCTAAATCTATTTCTTCGTTTATTCTTTGGTATCCACCAGAAAAAACATTTCTTTCCTCTTCTATTTCTTCTTCATTTTGTGGAGCATATTCTAATGAGGCATTTGAATGGCTTTGAAGCTTTCCGAGTTTTTCTTCTTCTCGTAGTTCTTTTACAATATCTGGTTCTTTGACCATTTATTAGACCTCAAAAAAACAAGATATTTTATCTGACTTCCATTTATCAGAACAACTGCCAAAAGTACAAGTTTTATAAGTTAGACTAGCACCTCTTCTGCATCCCATCTTACATCCCACTTTAATAAATGAAATACATTTTTTAGTATATTAAATAATTGTTTATGTTTCATTAGTTGAACAATCTTTACACTTTTTATAGAAACATTTATATAATAATGAATGTAATTATATTATTAAAAAACGATAAGGTGCTATAAAAATGAGTAAAACAAATTCTAAACATAAAAACAAAATAATGAGTTTAGTGGCTATACTAATAGCAGCTATTATGGTTCTTGTGATCTTTAATACTGCTGTTATAGGTAATGAAAACTATAGAATACTAGATGGAGAATTGGATGAACCAAAACTTGCTTATCGTTCTCAAATGGAAAGTACAGATTTAGTAGCAAGTGAAGGAGATTCTGAGATTTCTACTGTTGATTCTTCATTGTCAAGTAGTATTGAATCAGAAGAAGATAAGTTAGAACTTGCAAATGAAATACTTGTAAATGCTGTACAAATGATCAACCAAATGACTGACGAAGAAATTGAAGCAGAACAAGATAAAATGTTTAAGATTATTGAAGAGAAATCCGGAGAAGATATGGCTACTTTACTAGATCAAAGAAAAGATGACGTTGAAAGAGCAAAGGCAACACTTAGAATACTAGGATACAAAGGCGAAATAAATGAAGTTGAACCAAGTGATACAACTGCATCAGTTGAAAATGAACCTGCAGCGAGTTTTCTTTCAGCTCCTCTAATGAATACATACAAAGATTTAGGCTTGACTCTTGATGAAGTTGAACAACTATTAAAGGATTATAAAAAATCAAAAACCGAAGAAGATTCAAATACTTTAACGTCTGAAGTTGATTCTTCAAAATTAAAGATTATGCCTCGAGATGGTATTTTCTCATCAAACGCTGCTTCATCAGCTGTAAGTAGTCTTGCTTCTAGTTTAAATCAAGAGCTTGTAGTTATAGCAGTTGAATCTGCTGGTTTTTCCGCAGACATATATCTAGAATCAGCAGTTAGTAATTATAATCCTGCTCCAACTCCTGTTGTTGAGCCATATGCTATTCCAGATACATCTAGGGTAAATACAATGCCTGAGTGTGAATGGTGGGACAATCTATTTGAATTTTTATGGAATCTTTTCCTTGACATAATATGTACTATTATAGATGTCACTGTAATTGTAGTAGGTGCGGTAACAGCGGCTGTAGCGGCAATAACAGGTTCTATAATGTGGTTAATTCTGGGTACATCCTTCCTCGGATTTTTCAATTGGATGGGAGCGTTTTTCTCAGATCTCTTTGATGGCGAATGGTTCCAATATACTATCTTTGGTGAGATACTTTGGTGTCTTTTTAATTTTGATAATTTCATTGGATCCTTTATATCTGCATTTACATGGTCATGGAATCAATTAGTAGACTTTTGGACATGGGTATATGATCAACTACCAGATGATATAAAACCTGAGCAAGGAACTGCTCCTGATGGAACTACGCCTTAAGAAAGCACGATAAATACATTACAAGAAACAGAGCCTTTTTAGGCTCTATTTAATTTTTTTAAAATAAAGCATATATTTTATAAAACAAAAACATGTTATTTTTTTTGTAATAGATGAAAATTAAAATGTTTAAATTGTCTAAAGGAAATCTTCTTTACATTTTTGTTATCTTGTTAGTTTTAGTCTCATTGATATCTATACAATTTTACTTTCTAAATAATACTTTTTCAATATATCATGAAAATTTGTCCTTAATAACTAAAGATATAGAAAATCTTAAAAAAGATCTTTGTAAAGATAATAAAACAATAGAGGGTATAATTGCAGAGATTGAAGAATCAGAAAACGAAACAGTTTTATTCGATCCAACTTATGAACAAGCATATACTTTTTTACAAGAGGATAAAACAGATTTAAATGCCTTCAATGATGTAACTTACAATTGCGATCATTTTTCAACTGATGTAAACAACAATGCTGAAGAACAAGGCATACGCTGCGGTTATGTAGTAATAAGTCTTAGCACGGGTACACCTCATGCTATTGTTGCTTTTAATACAACAGATAAAGGACTTGTATTTTTTGAACCACAAACTGACCAATTAGTTATTCTTGAAAAAAACAAGGATTATTGGAATGAATGTTTACAAGCAGAGAGTAACTATCCTACTAATTCAATAGTATTAGATTACATAGTGTTATGGTAAAAAGGAGAATCAAAAATGAAAAACAAAAACATAAAAAAAATCGATTTTTTCTTAGCCTTTTTACTTGTAATACTACTTTCATCTCATTTTTTATTATCCAATTTTGTAATTGCCCCTAAAAAAGAAGAATTTTATAGTGCAGAGGATGAACTTGAATTCTTAACACAACTGGAGCAAAAATATCATAGTAGAACCTACAAATATTATAATATCACCTATGATCAGACTGTTGATTTTGTAAATAGTTCTAAAACAAGCAATATCCATGATATTTTTATAGAAGCTGAAGAACAATCTTTGTATTCAGCTATTGTTGAAACTATAATGGGTGAAAACTTACTTATGTATGAGCTTATTGGATTTAATACGACGGATAAGGGCTTTGTCTGTTTTGAGCCTGATACGGCATATGAAGTGAAGCCTGAGATTGGCAAAAGATACATAGATTGTGTTGTGGGTTACCCTTATTCAGCCAATATTTTTAACGATACTATCCGCGACATTTTAATTATATGGTAAATGATTTTTGTCCTATTTATTGGCCAAAGATTAAATCTTCGAAAAGTAAATATTCTTGGTCAAATATCCAGCGTTGATTATCATCTGGTATAACAAAACGGCCATCGGCTCCACTCATACTCTCATCTGAAAAGATATAGGAATCTAAAACCACAACAATCTTTCCCTCGCTCTGATTTTTAATAGCAACGTTTAGATAAGAAATGTTGTTTGAAAAATTATAAAGATCAAGTCCTTCTCCATCAAAAATATCTGTAATATTTCCCAGGTTAAAGTTTATCTTGATATCAAACGGACTTAATAACTCATTTGAGGTAGATTGTTTATTATCCCTGCTCTCAAGAACCAGTATGTTCCCACCATTGTTTACATAAGATTCTAACGAAGAAAGCTCTATATCTGTAAAAGATGTGATAGGATTTATTATAACGACAACATCACTATCTATAACTGAATTTTCTAATGTTTCCTCTAAACTTGGAATATACCCCAATCTTTGAGTCCATACATAAAAAACATTGTAATAATTACTAAAATCATAGGTGTAAGGATAAGGTTCAACTGTTGTAATGAAATTAGAGTGTTCTTGTTCAAAACAGATTTTTGTATAATCTGAATGTGCCTTTGGTAAAGAATAATTTATTTTATTAATGTTTGAAAAAATTATTGATGAGGAGGAAAAAGAAAAAAGACCAATACAAATAACTAAAAACAAAATAAGGATCTTTTTTTCTTTTCTTAACAATTTAAACAAAACAGCCATAGATACTAGGGATGCCAAAAACAGAAGGGTATTGATATAAGAATAAGCATTTTCCCTATTTAAATATTCTATTGCACCTAAGTTAAATTCTGTATAGTCACTCATAAAAATACAAAAATTTGAAAACACAGTACTATCCGTAAATGCTAAAATCCGTCCCTTACCATATTTTACAGCTGCAGACTGTAAAATTAAGCCATGATCTATATCGGGAATATTTTTATTTTCTCTGAAAAATTTCATAGTAGAATAAGTTCCAGGCTCTGCAATGAGTTTGTTTCCAACAATTATATTTTCAGAATTGATAGGTGCTTGAAGACTACAAGATGTTAAAAAATTAAAGCTTTCAACATTTTGAACAATTGGATGAGATAAAAAATCTAAATGTTTGTAGGTAGAAAGACCTTCTGTTTCAAGATCATAAGTAGAATCTGTATTAAATATTATATCAAAATGAGATGATAGCTCATTTAGGTTTTCGTTCATACCAAAAAGATTTGTATGGTCTGCCATTAAATACAATCCGCCACCAGCTAGGACAAAATCTAAAATATCATTTATTTCTTGATCTTTATAAGCATATGTAGGACACTTTAAAACAAGTATATCATAATTTTTTATTAAATCAGATGTCAAAAATTTATCTTCATTTATTGATATTTCATAGTAATTATCAAGCCATTGAGCCCAAGAATAAAAATTATAGGTTGAATTTTCACCATACCATTCTTTATCCATTTCTATATTTGATGGTTCCCAATCGGTGTGATATTCATCAATTAAAATCCTACCAGCTTTTTCATATCCTGGATCTTGAAAAACAAATGAACCAACCAACGAAAAAATAAAAATAAATATCAAAAAAACTGATAAAATGTTTTTTTTATCAAATCTAAATTTCTTAAAACAACTCAAATCAAAGTTTATATCTTTAAATGAAAAAAACTTTGTAAGTAACAATCCAAAGGGAATAAAGCTAATTGAAAGAATGGCAAGATCCAAGAAAATACTCAAATCATTTGTTTCTGAAAAAATGAATATTGTAAGTATGTACCTAAGTATAACATAAACAAAACTTAACAAAAGAAAAAGTGGGATATAAAACCATCTTTTTTTTATTTTTACAAATAAAATAAACAAAAATAAAAACCCAATAAAAATATTAAACCATGGTAAAAAACCAAGCTTTTCTATTGTTGTAGTAATAGGATATGTTTGCTGAGTTGATTGTACAAACATTATGCCTTTATTAACAGACGTTTTCAAACCAAATAAATTACAAAAAGGAGAGACAAAACCTGATAAAAAATCTACTCTGTGTATATGTGAAGATAAGATTACATAAGCAGGGATAAAAAAAGCTTGTATAGTTAATATAAGCCCGCTAATACCCATTCCAAGTGAGATCTTTGTTATATGTCTTTTAAAATAAAAAATAACAAGGTCTATGAGAATAGCAGATACAATTATTATAGGTCCTATTGTGTACGGTAAAGGAATCAAAAACATTGAAAGAATAAATGGAATTAAAATCAATAAATATTTTTTATTAAAATCCTTTATTCCTCTGTTCCATGAATTTATTTCTTTTTCTTCAAAACTTAAAATATTTAAAAAAACTCCTGCTGTTAAAAAAATCAAAAAGTTTGTTATATCGGGTGTTGCAAATATCGGAATTAAAAAAAGCCAGCTAAGCGAGAGAAAGGTTAATCCTAGCCATAAATATTTTTTCATTTCAACACACCTCTCTCATATAATGCATCAAAAATAATTGCCATAAACCTGCTGTTACCTGGCCATTTCAAGTTTTTATTTAATAGAAATTTGCTATCTGATATTAAAAGCAGTCCACCATCGCCGTATTTTTTGAAAACAATTGTTGAATAGTTGTAACCTAGTCCTTCGTTTTTATAGTTGTAAAAAACCTCCGTGTTGTTATAATCTAAAATATTAATTGGCCATGCATCTACAAATTTTATATCTAAAAATCCTAAGTTATAATTTACTTTTCCAAGCGGTATATTTTCAATATCAAGATTAAATTCTGAAAGTAAAGGAATAGAGGCAGTTTTGTCTTCGTATCCCGTTGCGAGTATAACCAAATTGCCTTTTGAAATATATTCCTTTAATAAATCGACTTCTTCTTCAGTAAAACTTTTGGTGGGTGCATTAAATATCATTATACTTTTGTTTCCAACATTGTTTTCTAGAAAATTATTTTTTAGATAAGGTAAATATCCATTTGCACTAATGTGATACATCATCTCATCTATCGAGTTATCTGTCGATGTTTTGATATTAAAACGCTCTAAATGTGACGTATCCAAAAAAGCCGTTGTACTTTCTGAAACTGGTTTAAGGGCCGCTGGCGAATTTATACTTACGGATATTAGGAGAGCTATGCAAACACCTAGAGTTAAAAAATGAAAAGATAAGAACTTCTTGCGAAATTTAACAATAATAACAAAAGCCAATAAAAGAAAAACCGAACTTAAAACAATTTTCATATTTTGCGTAACTACTGTATCTTTGCTTTTAAGCCAGTTGAAAGTGTTACTAATAAGCTGATTTGTATAAGGGCTTTTACTATTTATAAAAGAAGTAGTATCTCCAAAAACTACTACTTTCCCTTGACCGTAATATGTACTTGCTGCTAGTATTATATCTCCAATTTGTTCGTCTCTTTCATATTCGTAATTTCCAATATTGCCCATATTCGAATTAAAATAGTTTCCTTTATCTGATAGAGCATATTTTCCGATTATAATCGGAAAAGAAGACAATGAAATATTTAAAGAAGCTCCAATATTTATTTGCAATCCATATTCTTTTTCAACATCTTTGCATATAGGATGATGCATAAGTTGATAACAATAAGACCAGTTATTTTCATCTAAATTTAGAGGAATCGATGAATCAAATCGATAGGTTATATCAACAGGTGATAAAAATTCATTTAGTGGTTCTTTTATATCTCCTACGTCGGTGTGATCTCCAATAACTAAGAGTGAACCACCTTCTTTTACAAAATTCCAAATTACATTTTTTTCTTCAGGTTCAAAAGATTCTTGCAGGTTTACAACTACAAAAACATTTATGTTTTCTAATGTTTGAGCGGTAATTGTTTCTGATTCAAATACTGATATGTATCTTGATAAATTAAATAGATATATTCCGTTGCTGTTATACTCATATAAATCTTCAAAGAATGATGTTTTGTTTTCTACAAGCATATTACAAGTATATCCTAATGTGTCAAGATATGAGGGTAATAAACCAATCATTCCTGTTTTAATATTCTGAAAAGAAGGAGAATATTTTGGTGTATTCCAGTCTACTAGCTGATTTTTATTGTAAAATAACACCTGCGGTGATTCTTCTTCAATGTCATTGCCTAAAGGGTAGAAAGTTGTCAAAAACAAAATCGATAAGATTATAGATATAAATGCTAAAAAACTACTATTTTTGAATATTTTTTTCAATTTTGTTTTTTTGAACTCTACTCTAGTATATTTAAATTTGCATTGTTTCAAATAATATAGAGCGGGGAGAAGACATAATATAAAAAGTAAAATACTAAAATCATCTGCTTTAATTTTGTTTTCAAATCCAATAGTACTAACGAGTATTAAGTAAATAATCCAGCATAAACATACTCCAATTATATTCAATATCAAATCTATCTTGTTCTTATTATTAGAAACTAAGAATATGCAGATTAATAAAATTACAAAAATAACCGTTATCCAAATTCCACTTATTGTTTGTCCAAAAATTATTGTTTCTTCTACTAAAGATGCACTAAAACTTGAGAAAAAAAGAGAGAAACGTTGCATTGAAAGCCATATCGCAGGTATTGTTTGTGTAAAAAGAAAAAATAAAGAATAAACAAAAGAGGTTAAAGAGAGGAATACAAATTCTTTTCTCTTTATTTTAAAAGAATAAAGTATGATATATAATCCAGAAATAAACAGGGTTGTACTTGCTAACCACATAATCTGTTTTTTTGTTAATATGAAAAAAACAAAGGATAAAATCACAGATATTATTCCTAAACAAAACTGATTATAGTTCACATTAGATTTGGAGAAATTTGTAATAATTTTGCTAAACTTCTTAAATGGAAAATTAATAAAAAACAAAATAATTAGCAGGTAAAGAGAAGATATAAATGAAAGTTCTAGTGACATTTTTATGAAATTTGTACTTATTATATTTATTATAAATAGAGCAAGTAGAGTATTTGCCACAAACAAAATATTATCTTTTAGATTCTCTGTCAAATTCAATTATTTCCTCACCATTCCATAGGAACTAACATAATGATATGGACAAGCTATTTTTTTAATACTAAACAGCTAAGTTATATGCGTATTAAGGCTTAAAAATCTTTATAATAATTTTATTTCTTTCGCTTAGTTAGATATCTTTTTAATTAGCGGACGCGGCGGGATTCGAACCCGCGATTTCTGGCTTAGAAGGCCAGCACCCTATCCAGGCTAGGTCACGCGCCCAAAATACTATGAGACTCTGTTCTGGTATAATAAAAAGATAAATAAAAATTTGGATTTAAAAAATAGAAGATTATTCAAAAGGTGCTGATTCATCTATGAGTTCCACGTGTGTAAGAATCATACGTCTGCAGCAATAACGATCTACTCCTAAATCATCAAGGATTCTTTTAGGGGTTTCTTTAGGTTTTTCCCCTGCACGCATTGATTTTTTGTACTCGTCATATCTTGCTTTGTAATCTTCATATTTGTCTCCGATTACTCTTCCACATGTGAAACAACGAACTGGAATTATCATATTTATCTCACCTATAAGATTTCTGTCTCTTTTTTCTTGCTCCGCGACCAAGAGGTTTTTTCGGCTCTTTTCTTCTAGAGTCACTTACAAGAAGACTTCTATCATGATCAAGAAAAGCGATTTTAAGGCTTGGATCTGCAGTGTATTCTACAAGTCCTTTTGCAATTGCAGTTCTTACAGCACTTGCCTGACTCATGGTTCCTCCGCCATTTACACTTACATCAACATCGATTTTGTTCATGTGACTTTCTGCTATTTTAAGTGGTTCTAGTATTTTCCAACGTGCAATTTCAGGCTCGTATAATTCTACTGGTTTTTTGTTTATTCTTACAAGCCCTGTACCTTTTTGTACAGATGAACGAGCAATTGCGGTTTTTCTTTTACCTGACGTATTTACAACTTTTTTAGCCATATTAAACCTTTCCTCCTAAGAATCTGGAAAGTTCTTCAACTGTCATGAAATTAACAGGTTTCTTTTCAGCCTCTGGAATTTTTTCTGCATTTTTTTCTTTGAATTCTTCAGGCATCCCTGAATAACATTTAAGTCTTTTAAAAGCAGCTCTTCCATGAGGCTTTTGGTAAGGAATCATTCCTCTTATTGTTCTTTTTACAATTTGATCCGGGAGTCTTGGGAAAAAGGGTCCTTTTCTGTATGTTCCTACTTCTCTTTTGTGTGTATATTTTTCTTTGATTGATGATTTTTTACCGCTGATTATTGCTTTTTCTGAATTAACTATTGCTACTTCTTCACCTTCTAAAAGACGTTTTGCAACATTAGTGCTCAGCCTTCCAAGTGTAAGTCCTGATGCGTCAATTATTGCTGTCATATTTATCCCAATATCCTTATGTCTTTTCCATTTGGATTTGACTTCATTAATTCATTAATCGTAATTGATTTGCCGCCTGCTTTTTTAATTTTCTCTGTTGCTTTGTCTGAAAATGCCCAGGCTGCAATTGTTATTTTCTTTGTAAGGTTTCCTGTTGAAAGTACTTTTCCCGGTATTAGTGCCGTTTCTTTATCGCCAGTGTGTTTGCTGACATGTTCTAGGTTTACCTCTGCCCAGTTTTTAGAAGATTTTTCTAGCCTTTTGGCTATATCTTTCCAAATAGGTGCATTTTTCTCACTTGCTTGTTTTTTAAGCTCATGAATGAGATTTATTAGTTCTGGATTTGTTTTATTATTCTTCTTTGTCATGGGTGTTTTCCCCTGATAGCGAAAACTACTGTAAGCGGGGGTTATTTATAAGATTTTTGGGAAGAAACAGTTAAAAACTGTTATTTAATAAATCATTTGGATGAAAAAGCTCATTTCAGTATGTGGAAGCGATGTGGGGGATAATAATCTATCGGAATACGCCTTAAAAGTTGCTTTTCAAGTAGGAAAACTGGTTGCGAAAAAAGATGGCGTAATTGTTTGTGGCGGTCATGGTGGTGTGATGGAGGCTGCCTGCAAAGGTGCTAAAGAAGAAGAGGGTATAACCATAGGTATTATGCCTTATGAAGATGATAATGTGAATGAGTGTGTAGATATTGCGATTCCAACAGACATTGGAAATGCAAGAAATATTTTTGTTTCAAGAGCAGGAGACGTTATGATTGCAATAGGTGGGCGATGGGGCACTCTTAGTGAGATTTCTTTTAGGGTGATCTCAGGAAAGCCTTTGATTCTTGTAAAAGGAACAGGGGGATGTGTTGATGAAATTGTAAATGGAAATATTATGCAGGGTGTGCCTTCAAAATTTATTGTTGCAGAATCTGCAGAAGAAGCCGTTGAAAAAGCTTTTGAACTGATTTAAATCCAAAGATTAATATTTTGTTTCTTCTTTTCAGGTTTGGGTTGTACAGCTATGAGAGAATATAAAATCAAAAGAGGACATAATGCAGATATTGGTGCACTTATCAGTAAATTCTTTGGAGCAAAAGGAGATATAAAATCTGGTATGAAGTTTGAAGTAGAAGGCATTGGAAAAATAGATATGAAACAAGAAAAAAATCTTTTAATAGTTGATATTGAACCGCCAAAAACAGTCTGCGGAGATTATAGTGTCATTAAGAAATGGAATGAATTTTTGTTTGAAGCAACTGGTAAAAATACTAAAGAAAGAAAAAAGGATTTTGGCAAAATAAAAAAACCAAAATAAATTTTATTTTTTTATTCTCCAATTTATATTGCTCATTATTATCCCTCGTTTTTATATAATTCATAGATATGTTTGGATATATCAAAAAAAATCAAAACATATATATATTCAAGTATA
>CAZQXW010000018.1:0-24211 GCA_964597365.1 uncultured Thermoplasmatales archaeon
TATACTAAATCAGTTACTTTATTTTCTCGAAGGAAGTAATTTCGGGATAACACAACTTATATTTCTCCTTTCAAAATGCATTTTAAAAATATTTTTTATTACTTATATATCTTATACAGAGGCCACTAAAAGTATTAATATTGATTAAAAAATAAAATATTGGTTATATTTTAAGATGAATTCAAAAGTATATACACAGTTAACGACAACATAAACGATGTAAGAACAATAAGAGTCAGTACTGCATTTACTTTCAGCTCAAATATATGAATCCAATCAAGAATTGCAATTATAACATATGAAAGAACGAGCATTACAACTAGCACCAAAAGAATGTATCCTACAATATAAAGCGGATTTGTGTAATATTTTGCTTGCTCTATTAGTATCCACATTGATGAAAAAAATGCTAAAAACCCAATTGTTATTTGTGCTTTAAACCTCTCCTGCATATTATATGTACATGTTTTTTAATTTATAAATCTTTTTAAACGTGTTGAAAGTATTACTTTTTTTGTGAAAAGCTTTAACTTTAAGGATTTACAGATATATATTCACAATGAAGTGTACGAACCTTCTGAGGATACTTTCCTCTTAGTCAATGCAATTGATATTAAAAAAAGTGAAAGGTTCTTTGAGATAGGAACAGGCACTGGTATTATTAGCCTTTTTCTTGCAAAGAAAGGTTTTGATGGCGTATGCTGTGATATCAATCCTATTGCAGTGGAACTTGTGAAAAAAAATTATCTTACAAATCAGTTGAAACTATTGGCAAGTCTTGATATTAGACTGGGTGATATGTTTAACGCTTTAAGTCTGGATGAAAAATTTGATGTTATAATTTTCAACCCGCCTTATCTTCCGACAGAACCCGATGAATATGTTGGTGGCTCTGGTTGGTTTGACAAAGCCGTTTCGGGTGGAGTGGATGGTCTTTCTGTCACTATTAGGTTCTTAGAAAATGTTAGTGGTTTTTTAAAAGAAAAGGGTAGAGCATATTTTGTTTTTAGTTCTCTATCAGATAAAGAAAAACTGCATAAGATTATTGATAAAAATAAATTAGAGTATGAGGTTGTTTCTAAGAACCAATTTGATGATGAAGTTCTTTTTATTTATAAAATAAGAAACTAGAAGGTTTTAGCCTCATCAAATATGTTTTTCATAACAAATTTTCTAGCGGTTTTAAGATCTGAGTCTAGATAAACAGCACCTATTAATGCTTCGAGTGCATTTGCAAGGTTTGTAGGGTTTTTAAAACCGTTTTGTAGTTTTTCGCCTTTTCCAAGAAAAATGTAGTCTCCAAGTTTGAGTTCTTTTGCTTTTTCTGAAAGAAAATTATTGTTTACAAGCTGAGAGCGCCTTCTTGTCAGCTCTCCTTCTGAAAAATACTTGTTTGTTTTATAGAGTTGTTCTGCCACAAGAAATCCAAGGATGCTGTCTCCTAAGTATTCTAGTCTTTCGTTGTACTCTATTGGTGTTTTTGCTTCAAATGCATATGTCTTATGTGTAAGTGCATTTTTAAGTAGTTCTTTGTTTTTGAATTCGTATTTGATTTTTTCTTCGAGTTTGCTTATTTGTTTATCCATGATTCTATCAAACCCCTGTATATATTTTTAAATTTTAATCTATTGTTTTTTTGTGATTAGAATGTTTTTTATATATGCAAAGAATATGTTATATAAATAGGGTAAGGTTATGAAAACAAGAAAAGAAATTGAAAAAATATTGAAGAAAAAAAAATCTTTTCTTAAGAAAAAATTTAGTGTAAAAGAAATTGGTATCTTCGGCTCTTATGCTCGAGGCGATCAGTCGAAGGATAGTGATATAGATATTCTTGTTACCTTTTCCGATGATGTAGGTTGGGAGTTTGTAGATTTAAAAGAGTATCTTGAAAAATTACTAGGATTAAAAGTCGATTTAGTAACAATCAAAGCTTTAAAGCCTCAGTTGAAAGATTCAATTCTCAGTGAGGTCGTTTACACTTGAAGCGATCTGATAAATTATTTTTGGAAGATATACTAGAATGCATTGATAGAATCGAAGAGTATACTCGAAATCTAGCATATGGTGATTTTGTAGAAAAACAAATTGTCATCGATGCAGTTGTTCGAAACCTTGAAATTATTGGTGAAGCATCAAAGAATCTCAAAGATGAAACGAGAAAACAATACAAATCGATTCCATGGAATAGAATGATTGGGTTGAGAAACATAATTGCTCATGGATATTTTGGTGTTGATCTCTCCATTGTTTGGCGTATTATTACAAAAAATCTTCCAGATACTAAACCAGATATAGTTAAAATGTACGAAACCATAGAATAATGATTATTTAATAAATTTCAAAAGTTCTTCGGCAACAGTTTCATCATCCAAGCTTTTAATTATCTCTTCTTCTGTCTTAAATGGTCTTTTGGCAAGAATTCTAATCACTCTTTTTTTACCAAGACCTGGAATGTTTTCCAGTGTCTCACGGCTTGCAGTGTTAATGTTTAAAGGATATGGTATTCCTGTGATTGAGCGGTATCCATAATCAGTTATTTTAACATCTATAAACTTGTTTAAATCAGAAATACCAGGTATTCCTATGAGAATTGGGTAACTGCCGAGTTGTCTTGCAAAAACGGTTTTTCCATCTTGTTTTTCAAGATATACGTTTGTAAGAATTGTTCCAGGTGGTATTATTTTTTTAAGCATTGGTCTTTCGATTTCTGTTGATACTTTGTGTTTGAAGTGTTTAAAATTTTGTTTGTGTTTGTTTACAAGTTTAGTTCCAGTCTTATACATTTTTGTGTTAGGTATTGGTATTACTTGTCTGATGTTAATTCGTCTTAATAGAAGATCACTTTCTAGTATATTTTTTAAAAACTCAAAGTTTAACTCAAATGTTTTTTTTGTTTCACCTTCCAGGCCAAATACAAAGTTAAGACCTGGCAGGAGCTCGGGAAGACCGTTTTTTCCAGTTTTTCTTCCAACACTATTTATGATTTTTATTGCTTCTAGTACTTGCTCGGGTGTTGCTTTCAAATTATTCTTTTTAATTACTTCTGGGTCAACACTTTCTACGCCCATTGCAGCAACATCACCAGATGTGTGGTATTTTACAATGGTTTTTGCAATTTTTTCTGCTTCTTTGGGGTATCTTGCTATAACACCAGGGTTTGCATTGTCTATGTGAAGTGTTAAAAGATCTGGTGCTACTTTTCTTATCTTTGAGAATAACTCTTCAAGTGCCGCAGGATTTGGCCTAGGAAATTCTTTTTTTCCCGCGTCATGGCTTTGGTATGAAAAAATACAGGGTTGGCTGCCAAGTCTGAAATGCCTTATTCCATTGTTGTACAGACATTTTATTTCTTCTACGATATCCTCTATTGGTCTGAAATCAGGAAGGCCTTTGCTGGGTTCACTGCAGAAGCTGCATCCTCCCATAATTGTTCGTGGGCAGCCTCTATATGTTTCAATTTCACATATTAGATAATCTGGATAGTTTGGATGATTCTTTACTATGCTGCTTCCAAGGTTTGCATATGCTCTTATGTTGCTTGCGTTTTTTCTTTTTTCTTCAGTGTTGATATCATAAGGTCTTAGATTTTGTTCTAAGTAATTGTGTATTACTGTTTCTGCATCACCTGGAATTATCAGGTGAAATATTTCTTTTAAAAAATCAGTATCTCTTGTTTTTTTCCCACCTTGCATTCCAAAACCGTGTTTTGCCGCAGGACCTGTAAGAACCTTTTTTACAGGAAGACCTTCTAATATTTTTTTAAGCTCATTTGGACTTGCTGGATATCCTGAGAGATATCTTCCTGGAACTGACATTCCAGCAATTACAATTACAAGATCGTTTTGTGCGAGAAATGAAATATTTTCCGGGTATTTTCGTACTTGGTCTATTGTAAGATAGTTTACAATATTTTTTTTATCATATAGCTTTACAGCACCTGCAATGTATCTAGGATATGGGCTGATATATGGTGGAACACCAAGGCATGTAGGCTCGTCAATGTAACCGTCTAATATTGCTATTTTTCTCATGTTCTATGTATTTATCTGAAGATATAAGTTATATTTCTATTTTTTTAGCGAAGAAGTTAAAACATTGTTTTTCATATTATTTATGGGCTTATTAATGGAATTTAATTATACAAATGCTTACATTGAACTTAGAAATAAAGATCTTACTAAGTTAGATACATTTGTAAAAAACTTTGTTTCAATTCTTGAAAAAGATATGGATTACGTAATAATAAGTGGATATGTTGCCATATTATTTGGACGAAGTCGTAATTCAGAAGATATTGATGTATTTATAAAAAAAACTGATTATGATGACTTTAAAGTATTTTGGGATAATATAAATAAAGGATATGAATGTATTAATACAAGGGATCCAAAAAAAGCATTTGAAGATTATTTATCTGATAATATTCCAATCCGTTTCGCTAGAAAAAATGAATTCATACCAAATTTTGAAATTAAATTTCCGAAATCTGAACTTGATAGATGGACATTAGATGAAAAGATAAAAGTTTTGATTAATGACTACAAACTTTTTATTTCTCCTTTAGAGTTAGAAATTCCATATAAGCTTTATTTAGGTAGCGATAAAGATATTGAAGACGCAAGATTTTTATACAAATTTTTTAAGGATCATATTGATAATAATCTATTAATAGAATTTAACCAAAAGCTTAAAACAAATGAACTGTTTGATAGGTTTATAAAATGAAAACCCCAACTATTGATTTAAAAGAATTAGAAAAACAAAAAAAACAGAATTTTCAACAACGTCTTGAGTTTATTGATAAGTATGTTGATTGGCTTAAGAAAAAACAAAACAAAGAATGGAGTAAACAACAAAAAAAGTTGATTGACTAAAAATATTTAAATCGATATTTTATTATGTTAAAATAGGAGAAGAGTATAGTCTTAGTAGCTATTTTTTCTTTGAAGGGATGTTGTTAGATATGGATGTGTTTGAAAAGATAAGTACCAAAGTTGGCAGTAGGCTTAATTCCGGAATTCCTCGTCTTGATCAGCTTATATCTGGTGGTTTTCCAGAGAGCAGTGTTATTCTTGTTTCAGGAACCCCTGGCTCTGGTAAGACGATTATGTGTTATCATTACATGAAAGAAGGTCTTGAGGCAGGCGAGCATTGTTTGTATCTTACTTCTGATGAGCGTGTTGAAAATATTTTAAAGCAAGCAGGTGAGCTTGGTTTTGATTTTATGAAATATGTTGATTCAGGTCATCTATCGTTTTTTTATCTTGATATTGAGCGCAGTGATATTTATAAAGAAATGGAGGAAAGAATTAAGGAGAATAACTATAGCAGAGTTGTTCTTGATTCAATTACGCCCATTTCTGAGATGCCTGTGTGGATTACTGATGGTGAAAATGAGGTTATTCCTTCGGACGGTTTTAAGTCGACAAAAAAAATACCTATGGATTCTACGACTGTAACACGTATGCATGTCCGCAGGATAATCAACATTCTTAGTAAAGAGCATTGCACGGCTCTTGTCACAAGTGAAATTCCTGAGGGCAGCCGTAGTCTTTCTCGTGATAGCATATCTGAGTTTTTAGTCGATGGTATCATAATCATGGATCTTGATACATCTATGGATAGAAGAAAGCTTACCATTAGAAAGATGAGGGCGACAAAGCATACCTTAAAGCCACAGGATATCGCAATTGATTCTGGTGGTATAAAATTCTTATAATTTTTATTCTTTGATGTTTTTTTCTATAGTTTCAATGAATGTGTAAAAATCTTGAAGATGTTCTTTTATAATAGTATATGCAATTTCATCATTTATTCTGCCGTATCTGTGAACTAATATGTTTCTAAAACCTTTCATGGATTTAAGGGTTTCACCCATATCTTTTTTTATAATCTTGTTTTTAATTAGATTGTCAATAATGGTTTCGTCGCTTTCGGGTATTCCAAGTTGTAGATCTGTGTTTATAATTGCACAGATGTCAAAAACGCTTTCTATACAAAATTCTAGTTTTTTGTATATTCCATCTTTTACAAGACCTAAATCTGAGAATTTTTTAAAGCTATCAGGTAGATTTTCATCTATGATATTTAGACTATCTTGCATTTCTTTTATCTTTGTCTGTATAATCTCAGTTCTCATGAAATAACTCCACCTTTTATATAATCATAGAATCTGTATTTGAATTCTTCAAAATCTTGGTATGTTGCTCTATCTGTATCATATAATATTTTATGATCGGGGCAGTACAATACTTTTCCTTTCAAAACTTCGTTTTTTACATATAATGGTAAATCCTGGAAGATTTGTATATCAAATTTTTCATTTACTTCCCCTAGTATTTTCATTCTGAATCTAAAACGTTTTTCTTTTGTATCATCATAATATACTGCTAAATCAATATCTGACATGGGTGTTTGTTTTTCTTCTGAGACTGAACCGTAAAGTATTATGAATTTTACTTTTTCTTTGCCTATTTTTTTGATTTTTTCAACTGTTGAATGAATCTCATTTTTTTCAGTTACCATAGTAGTTTGTTAAATATTTTATATGTATTTAAAAGCCACCCTTATATACGCAAAGATTTTTAATAAATCCTTATAAAGTCGTAATTTTAGGATAAGGTCATTAAAGTCGTAATTTTAGGATAAGGTCATGTCTTAAGTTCTGGACAAAAGATATGGCTCATGTTTTGAACGAGATTTTAAATAGTAAAAGGAATCAGGACTTAAAGATTGGACAGAGTTATAATTGTGGTTTTTCTTCTGTTGTATGGCCTATAGATTGGATGGGGTTGAGGGGTGTTTGGTTCTTTCAAAATTTTTATAACGTCTTTATAATATCTTATATAAACTCTTATAAAAAGTTTTTATACCAAATAACTGTTTAATATATTGTACTACAGTAGGTGGGATGATAGATGGGTGACCCTATTTCAATTGTATTAGATGACCTTCTAAGATTAGATGATATTCTAGCGTGTATGGTTGCAAGACAAAACATGATCAGTGTAATGCCCTCTGATGGGACAGATGGTTTTAACCCTGAGATTAATCAAATATGGGATATACTGCATCGTGCGATGGATGATGTTTTTACTGTAATTCGTGAATATTCCCAGGCAGGTCTTGCAGAAATGGAATTTCGCTTGCAGGACTATGAGGTTTTGTTTTATGTTTTTCATGAAACAGACAATGCATTAGTTGCAATTATTCCGGCTCTTTCAAATAAGGGCCTGCTTGAGGTTGAAATGGAGAATGCTCGTCGTGATATTCAAAATATATTAAATGAGCAAGAAAGAGAAAGATTAGCAGTTGTATAAAGTAAATGATTTATTACAAAAAAGATTGTTAAAAAAGAAAAAGAAGATTATGGAAAAAAATATAGACGCAGCAGTTGGAATGACTCGTAAATGGGATGCACGAGAAGCCGGAAGAGAGGTAGCTAGGGATACAATTCAAAAGCTCAAGGCCCCTCCAAATTTTTTCCTTTTATTCTCAACTATTCACTATAAAGATAATGGTGGTTTTGAAGAATTCTTAAAAGGAGTTTGGGACGTACTTCCTAAAGGAACGCCTCTAGTTGGTGGAACTGTTACAGGCTTCATGAATAATTATGGTGCATATTCAAGAGGCGCTACAGCTCTGGCTGTCTCAGATTTGCATATGGATGTATCTGTTGGATATGGTAAGAATACAAAGAGAAATCCTAAGAAGGCAGCTACGCAATGTGCAAAAATGGTTAAAACAGGGCTAAACAATAGTAAATATGAAAATAAATTCATGTTGAATCTAGTTTCTGGTTCACAAATGCCCAATTTGCCTTTCCTTGGCAGACGCAAAATAATTAAAACAGGCTTTCCAACAAAACTACTTCTCAGTCTTTTTAGTTTTTCTGAATATTTTTTTCAAAAGGGTTATGGAAGAGATGACGAAGTTATAGAAGAACTAATCAGACAACTTCCAAATTTTAAAATGTTGAGCGGTGGAACCATAGATGAAGGAGCAGCTCTAATAAATTATCAGTTTTTAAATAAAGAGGTATTGACTAACACAATAGTTACTCTTGGTTTGTCGACAAATCACAGTCTAGATGTGAAAACAACACATAATATGAAAAAAACAAATATCGATTTAAAAATCACTAAAACTAGTAGAGATGGAAGAGTTATACATGAGATAAACAATAAACCTGCAGTACCTGAGTTCTTTAGATTGCTTAATTGGTCAGATGATTTTTTGAACGAAGAAAATTGGTTCAAGACTAACTATTATTTTCCTTTAGGTTTTAGGATTGATACTGAATCTAATATTTTTGGTCCAAGGTTGTTAGGTGCAATCCTTGGTAATTCTTTTATCACGTTAATCCGTTCCAAGGATCCAGAATCCTATATATTAACCATTGATGGTAAAAGTCTATTAGATGCAATTGATGTTAATCTAGAATCAGTTACGTGTTCGCCTGAATTTGGTTTAATTTCTTCTTGTTCTACTAGGTTGGCGACTCTTGGAAATGGGATATATAAAGCAAAAGAGCGAATAGAAGAGTGTTTTGGTACTCGACCTTTTATTGTATTTTATGTTGGAGGAGAATCAACTTATTCTCCTGAGAAGGGTTTGGATTATGCACACATGTCATTTAATTCAGCAATTTTTTCGAATAAATTAAAATAATCCTTTTTGAAGTATTTTTTTTAATGTATCAATCACATTAAGCTTGTCTGAATATACTTCATTTGCAAGAAAAGTCAATCTGTTTATATATTTACCAACACGATGATTAGAAAATCTTTTTTCATATCCATTAAATAAATAGTCTTTGTTTTGGAAGGCATTTATTATAGCATCTGATGCCAGGTCTCCATAAGCCAACGATAAATGTATTCCTCCTCCAATCAATGGATCAATGCCTGCAGCGTCTCCTACTAATATAACATTTGGATTCGAAATTTTTGAATAATCCTCATTCCAAGGAATTGGATGTCCCAACCAGTTTTCTTTATTTGCGGCAATGTTGTTTGATTTCAAATCTTTAATAAAGATATCTTTTAAGTTTACATTCTTTTGATTTTTATTAAGTCTTGTATGACACAAACCATGATTCATATATTGCTTTCCGTCTTTTATACAAGGAAAATGCCAAGTATATCCTTGTAAACCTTCGTCTATATAAGAAAAATCCATAACTGATGAATTTTCTTCAAAGTCTGCATCTTTTTTAAAATTAGTGGGTGTAAAAAATTCAATTCCTGTTGCTAACCGGAGTTTTGATGGTAAATTCATATTTGCTCTGACTCTGCTTAAAGCGCCATCTGCTCCGATTAATACTTTTGTTTTATACTTTCCTTTGTTTGTATCTATAAATAGCTCATTATTTTTTCTTGCAAACTTGATGAAAGATTCATTTTGATTTAATTTCAGTCCCCTATTTATTGCTTCGTTTGCAAAAAAATAATCAAATTCATATCTGTGAATGATTTTTAGGAAATTAGGTATTTTATGATGATATTCTTCGTTTTTGTATCTATATATTGCATTGTCTATAGAAACAACAGGTATTTTTATATCAATTCCAAGTTTTTTAAGTATATATTGTCCCCAATCTAAAATTGCTCCGCCGCAGACTTTTTCTCTTGGGTATTTTTCTTTTTCTATTAGTATTGTTTTTTTTGCTAGTTCTGGGTTGTTTTTTTGGAGATGTAGCCAAGTTGATATTCCTGCAGGTCCTCCACCTACAATCATTATGTCATAATTTTTATTAACATCATGATTTGTTGACATTAACTCACCATTCTTTTTAACTTGTCTTGGTCAATTGTAAAAACTTTTTTTGCGCCTTCTAGCGGATGTATTTTACCATCATACATATCGTTTGCAATTTTTCTACAGAACGAAATCCATTTTCCAATTAAATGAGATTGAATGTCCTTTTTATAGTTTTTAAAAGAAAAATCGTTTTTTTGGAATGCGTATTCTATTGTTCTTGCAGCAACAGATCCGTAAGATAAAGCAAAATGTATTCCACCACCGAATGCGGGTTCGATTCCTACAGCATCTCCTACTAGTATAATGTTTGGTTGCGAAATTTTATCTTCATCTGAAAACCATCTTATTGGATGACCTTTTAGCTGTATTTGTTTGATATCCTTATTTCTTGATTTCAATGTTTTTGTTAATATGTCTTTCATATCTGCTTTTTGCCGATCTTTATATATCCTAAAATCAGCAAGACCATGACACATGTAAGGTTTGTTGTTTTTAATACATGGACAATGCCAGATATACCCTTGGAGTCCATTATTGATTTGGGTTAAATCAACGGTTATTCTTTTACTGTTATATTCTAAGTCGTATTCTGGATTCATGGGTGCAAAAACTTCCAGAGTAGGTGCAATATGTGGTTTGTTAGCTAATTGCATTTTTTTTCTAACTAGTGAAAGTGCTCCATCAGCTCCTACTAATACTTTTACCTTATAAAGACCTTTATTTGTTTTCACTTCAATTATTCCATTTTGTCTTTTTATATCAATTAAATATTCATTTTCGTTTAAGTCTAATCCTCTATTAACAGCAGTTTTTGCAAGCATGTGGTCAAATTCTTCTCTTTGGACCATTATAAACTGATTCGGTTGATGTAAAGAAATTTTTTCTTTTCTGTATATGAAATCAATATCAGAAATTGGAATCGAAGGAATATCTATTTTGATATTTAGTTGATTCAGAATCATTCCACTCCAAGCTCCAATTCCTCCCCCGCAGACTTTTTCTCTCGGGTATTTTTCTTTTTCTATTAGTATTGTTTTTTTTGCTAGTTCTGGGTTGTTTTTTTGGAGATGTAGCCAAGTTGATATTCCTGCAGGTCCTCCACCTACAATCATTATGTCGTAATTTGGTACTGTGCTATTTTTTGATTTTTTTCCATTCATACTCATTCACTTTTCTATTTTCATCCCAAAGTTCGTTAATTCTTTTAATCTAAGGTTATATTTGTTGCCCCATTCTTCTGTTCTTTTCAAATGTTTCAGATCAATCGATCCAACATGGTTTTCTCTGTTATTTTCCATTGCTTGCATCATTATTTCTGCAACACATGAAAAAACTTTTCCTTTTGGAATACCTGGAACTTGATATTGATATTCTTTTGGTAAGTCTACAAATCCCCCATCGGCTCTGAAGATATCAGGTCTTTTTTGACAAACATCATAAGACAAATTTGGAGGCTGAGATACATCAATTATTATGGCATTTTTTTTCAAATGTTCAGATTTTAAAAGTGCTTTAGGATGACTTGTTGCTGTTATAATAACATCTACATTTTTTGTTTTTAAATCTATTGTAGTCTCAAAACTTCCACTGATTGTATTCTTTAATTCTTCTAATTTATTTTCTCGTCTACCAATAAGTATGGAATGCTTAAATTGTGGTACTAATACTTTTGAAACAGCTTCTCCTATTATACCATATGCACCTATAATAGCAATAGTTGTATCGGATGGATTTTTATCAAAAAATTCTAAAGATTTAATCACATTTTGGCAGGCAACTGCAGAGGTATAACTATCTCCGTGATTTACAAACCCTCTATAATCATTTTGAATATCTGTAAACCATTTCCCGCCGCTAGTTACAGATGTTGTTAGCGCTCCTAGTTGTATTAACTCAACATCAAATTCATCCTGAATGAAAACGGCCAAATCAAGTATTTTTTGCCTAACATCTTCTAAAGGCATACTCATTATGTCTTTAGCGGTTAGTCTAAGTCCAGTGATGTGCCCTTTTGTTCCATTTAGGTTTATTTCTGGAGAATAAATCCATTTATCATAAACCCATTCTCTCGGCATTTTTTTTATGTTTTCTTTAACCATTAAATGTCCAAGAGTTGCAAACTTCATAGCACTACAGCCTCATTTTTAAATAATTACAAAATAGTAAATGGAGGAATTAATAAAAAGCTTTTATTACTGTTGCCCAAAGAGTCTTACACCTGTATATGCTTTTGCTTCAGTGGTTTTTCCTGGTTTGTAATTGATTTTTATGTGGCTTATGTATCTAACTATAGCTTTTGAGAAGTTGTTATCCGGCAATTTTGCTGAAGGTAGATAGGATTCAAAGTTAAATTCATTACTTGCGTCTTCTTGTGTAACGCCTGGGAAATCAAGTAATACTGATTTCATATTTGGCAGGCACATCTTGTTTTCAACTAGATGATTAAAGAACTCATCCCATCCTTGACCTTTGTGATATTGATCAGGCGATATAAAACATTCCAAACCGATTTTTGGATCGATGATATCTGTTATGTTTATGTGTAATCTAATACAATTTGAATATTTTTTTATTTTGTTTATATTGTTCTCTAAGCCGTTGTTTTTATCTGCCCATCCAAGAGATTCAAGATATGGGACTACATCTTCAGGCTTTATCCTTTTTACTACTATTCTCATTCCTTCAGTGTTTCTTGAAAGCATGGATGCAACATGAAATACTGATGCGCCTTGTGGTAGTTTTCTAAGAGCATCAAAAAATTTCTCTTCAAGTTCTTTGGAGACTTTTTTCCCAGTTAAGGTTGGTATTGCATTTTGTGTTACCCATTTTACTTTATCAATATCTCCATCAGCATCTATTCTTAGTGGTACTGTTTGCAAGAATATGCTTGGAACTGGTGTTTCAATTGATTCATCTGCTGTGTCGAATTCTAACCATAGGCCAAGAACATTATTGTAAAGTATTGAAGCAGGATCTGCCCAGTTCTCAGTAAACGTTCCAACATTTCTCCATTCTTGTTTATCTAAGAATCTACTTGGAAGTTCTCCATTTTTTATAAGATTCAAAAGAGAGTCTCTCTCGCCTTTTTGAGAAGATACTGCAATTAGATAATCAGATCTTGCATTTGTTGATGTGAGTCTTGATTCAAAGCCAAAAAAACTTGTAAGATTCCCTTTTAAATGTTGAGCAAGACTTTTTATTTCAGCAAAATTTTTTGATGAAATTATTTCTTCTGAAATATGAGGTGCAATAGTAGATAAATAATCTGAAGGGTGAAGATCCTTTGTAGGATACTCTTCAAACATTATTGTTTTTTCGTTTCCTTTATCCAATTGGGCCGGTAAATCCTCTGGTATAGAATCTACTATACTCTCAGGTTGAATTTCTGAATCAAATCCTTTTATCAATTTATCGACCCCCATACTCTGAACCCATCCTGTTGTATTCATATATACCTTTTTCGCATGTAGTTACGCAGGTGGATATGCAGCTTTTTTCACTAATTTCAATTCTATTCATTTCATTCATTTTTTTAAACCCCCTTAGTTTGAATATTAAACTTAACAACACTGTTCACAATGATGCTTGTAGCACATACAATGATACCAAAAATTGCAAAAAGTGTGCTTCCACACTGGTTACAACCAACGGTTTGGGCAAAATTTCCGTACATTAAACCAAATTTTTGTTTGTTCAAGCCGTTTTTTGGTTCCATTTTTTCATTCATTTTCTTTAACCTCAAATATAACATCTGCTAATATGAACATAAAGCCCCATATCTAAAAAATCCTACATAATTCCAAAAACAGCATTTTTTGTTTACTTTTGTAGGAATAATTAATAAAAATCGTATTTTTACAGGTTATTTATATAAGCTCTTATCTCTTCAATACTCTCAGTATTTTTATCATGGTCTTTATTATAATATTGATGATAATTGATTGGAAGCGACAAGTACCAACCTTTTTCTTTATAAACAATTCCTGCTTCTTCAAAGCTATTTAATATCTCATCAATTTTGCATGAATCAACATTCTTGGCCTTATTTTTTATATCTATTTCTGAGGAAACATCACAGCATGCTAAAAAAACATCTCTTTCAACTTTGTCTAGCATGTAAATCATTGCATTGTCACTATGTCTTTTATCATATATTTTTATAAAATTGCCACCGTCTTTGAAATAAAAAACCAATTCTTCAAGAGCAATATCTCTTTTTACAGCAAGTCTTTTTTGCTCTTCATATGTTTTCTTCCAAGAATATACCAATTTTTCCCAAGGGTTCTCATTTGTTTCATTTTTCCTTTTAAAAGAATAAAAGAAGCAAAATTCTTTCATAAGAATCTCTTTTGGATACATAACCATATCAACAGCCTTAGGCTCAATACTTTTTATATTAAACTTCTCAAGATTATTGTATATTGGGCTCTGATAACCCAGAACATATTTACTAATAGATGGTGGCTCCAGGTATTTCCAAAATAATTGCACTGTTTTTGCAGTTTCCTCAAAATCTATTTTTTCCTCATTTGGATAATTAATTATCAGATTATATGAGTTTTTAATATGATTTTCTTTGCAAAACTTAAGAGCAGCAATATTGTCGATTACTTTTGCACCCTTATTCATTTTTTTAATATAATTAGTACTAAAAGTCTCAATTCCAGTTTGTATATGTGAAAAACCTGCTTTTCTTAAAAGAGCATAATCTTTGCTCTTAAGAATTGCGGCTTTTGACTCTGTAATTAGTGTTAAATCACGGTTGAGTCTAATTATTTTTTCACAAAGTTCTTTGTATCCTTTTTGCGGGAGAGTCGTTCCAATTACTTGAAAATCAAGCATTCTATATTTATCTGATAAATACTTTAGCTCTTCTGCAAACAGTTCATAGTTTTTCTCACGATATTTCTTGTTATATACTCCAACATTGCAAAACGTGCAGTTATTCCACCAGCAGCCACGTGACAGTTCAATTGGGAGTCTCCCGTATAGCTGATAGTATTGTTGTATCTCAGCTGAAACATTGCTAAGTTCTTTAAAATATGATTCAAAATTAGGATAAGACAAATTATTCATATCAATGCATGAGTCATTTTTGTTCCATATTGTTTTATTTTGGTCTTTGTAGATAAGCCCAGGTATTTTTTTGTAGGAATCATATGAGGTTGTAAGTAAAAATAATGCTTCTTCACCTTCACCTGATACGATAAAATCAACATAGTCAAAAGTTGATAAAATCTTCTCACCTAGTTCATTGATGGTTGAGCTACCGCCAAAGATGATTTTTTTCTCAGGGTGTTTTTCTTTTATTTTCTTTGCAAGTGCAAGAGATGGTAGTAATTGGCCATAGTTTAGTGTAAAACCAATTATGTCATATTTATCCCAATCGACATTGTTAATTGACCAATCTATGAATTTATCTGTTTTCTCAACATACTCTTCAAAGCTAAAATTGAAATCTTTATGATAACACATTATATTTTCATAAAAATATCTGAATTTTTCCTTATTTTTTTGCCAGTGCTCTGGAAAAACATATTTTGAAAAAACCATCTGTGCAGTGTATGAATCATTTGGGCTGTTTATCAAAAAATTATAATTATTGAATCCATAGAAATCTGATGTTTTTAGATAAAGATGTCTTGTTGAAACATTAATTTTACGCTGTTTTAAGTAGGATTCAAGAAGTGCGAGTTGGATAGATGGAATAATAGTTTCAGCATATGGCATAGACACTAGTAACAAAGATTTTTGTTTATTTGACATCCTCATCCTACAAATTAATTCAATAAATTATTTACTTATATATTTAACTAAAAAGAATGCAAAATTGTAAAATACCGCAAAGGGGTTTACAACCTTGTAGAAATTATGGCAAAAATAGACCTAAAAGATAGGAAAATACTTTATGAACTTGATTTGGACTGCAGACAATCAAATAGTCAAATAGGCAAAAAAGTAGGTCTTGGAAGAGATGTTGTGGCCTATAGGATAAATAAGCTAGAGGAAGAAGGAATAATCAAAAATTATTATGCTGTCATTGATACTTTCAAACTTGGATATCAGGTCTTCAGAGTCTATTTAAACTTCCAATATGTAAGCTCGGATGTAAAAAAAGAAATAATCAAATATTTTGTTGATTACCCAAATTCATGGATTGTCTATTCAGCAAAAAGTCCAATGGATCTTGTAGTGGTTTTTTGGGTAAAAGATGTATATGAATTTTACAAATTCTGGGATAAATCTCTTGATAAATTTCAGGATTATTTCTCTGAGCATTCTATATCTATTTATTGCGGCTCAACTGTCTATAAAAAATCTTTTCTTTTACCTGAAATAAAAGAATCAAATAGAGTTTTTTGTGAAATGAAATGTGGAGATAAACCAGTTGAAATTGATGAAACGGATTATAAACTGCTAAATGAGTTAGCCGTTAATGCACGTGCCCAATTAATAGATTTAGCGGATAAACTTGATTGTTCATCTCAAAGTGTTAATTATAGAATTAAAAATCTTGTTAAATCTGGTGTTATAAAGGGATTTAGAGTTGATTTAGATTTATCGCAACTTGATTTACAGCATTATAAGGTAGATATCTATCTTAAAGATCATAAACTCAAAAAATCTTTTTTAGATTATTTAGGTGATAAGAATTATGTGGAATTTATGAATTTTACACTTGGTTGGTCGGATTTAGAGCCAGAATTTATAGTTAAAAATTTTGATGAATTACTAAAAATTTTAGATGAGATAAATAACAATTTCTCAGGTTCTATAAAAAAACAATCTTTCTTTATAACTGATAAATTACATAAGATTAGGTGTATGCCTGAACTAAAATTTTAAAAAAATAAATATTTATTATAAAGAGGTCATACACCAAACAGAAGTAGCTGCTGCAACTCCTGCGACCGTTACCATTATTTTTACTTTATCCATATTCCTTCTCACCTTCACATTGTCATATATTGACATGTTATATTCTGTCAAGTTTTAGTATTTAAACCTTGTGTGATAGAATATCAAAATGGGAAAAAGGCAGGTTTATATACCTGATTATAAAACAGTATAACTTAAAAATTTCATTTTTCTCCTGTTGACTTTAAAACAAGAAAAATAAAAAAATAAATAGATAAAAAAGTTTTTCACTAATCCAATATTAAATTGAAAAGATTGCCAGATTTGCTTTTTAATTACGTAATTTATGAAAAAGAGCAGGATGTTGAAGTATTTTCTTTTTATCAACATCTATTAGTTCTGTAATAATTTTCTGTTCATTAAAAAATGTATCAATGAACTTTTTCTGCTTTTTGTCAAATTTTAATATTTCCTCTAAAAACAACGATGATTCATCTCTTATCATATCAGGATTTACCCCTTCACTATTTCTTATAAACTGTTGTAATTCTTGTTTTATTTTTGTAAGATTAAAATCCTTTATTTTTGAAATATCTATTTTGTTGTTGTTTTTTGATATGCATAAATAAATTGTTGCAAATGTTCTTGTTTGTTCTATTGATATTTTTTGTTTTGATAACCTCTGCAGATCATATAGGTCTCTTGGCTCATGTCTATTTAAACATGCGATTGCTTTTTGAGCGATTAGTTCTTCAATTGTATAGGTAACAACTTTAAATTTTTGTATGTCTGGGAAGATAGACAAAAATTCTTTTTCTTCTCTTTTTGAAAGAGGCGTTCTATTAAGGTAATTTATTTCAATCTTGATATGATCTTTTGTGTTTCTAATGGTTTGATATTGTAAACTTTGTCTTGATATTATATAAGAAGAGCCTCTGTCTTTCAGTTTATAGTTTAATTTTGAGGCGATTTTTTTTATTTCTCTCTCAATTATCTCTCTTTGTTTTATCATTTCTTCTTTTGTGCTATGGCCTGTAAAATCAAAGTCTATATCTATTGATAAACGTGGAACATCCAGATATATAAAATTTAATGCAGTCCCTCCTTTAAGTGTTAAAACTTCTTTTAATATAGATTGTTTTTGTATCTCGTTTAATATTCTTGTCAGATGGTAAGTTTTTTCTAAGAGCTCTAGATTAAAACCTGTTGTTCTCTGTATTTTTTCAAAATCTTTTCTAATAAGCATTCAAAGTCTCCAGTATATTTTTTGGAACAATTATATTCCATTCTTTGTCATATTTTCCTTTCTTATCTGTATCAAAATATAAATCTTGTGAACCGGATAATTGTTTTATTTCTTTTAATGTTTTGTTACTGGGATTCAAATTGTTTAGTTTTTCAAGAAGATAACCTGTTTTTCGAATTGTTGTTTTGTTTTTAATTTTCTTTAGATAAAATATTAGCTTTTCATATTTTATATCATCAATGTTTTTGAGGCAGTTTATCACTTCGGTATATCCTCCAGCATACTTTGGTTTTTCTATTACATCTATAATTGTTCGTTCTAAATCTGATACTTGTATCTTTGTATTTGAATATTTTATTGTTTCATATCCGAAGAATTTCTCAGAATTTATTTGTATGTATTTTATTGTATTTTCATGGTATTTTATGTCTCGTTGATGTTTTGTTGTTGTGACATATATCTGTGTAGTGTATCTTTCGGCTAGTCCATGAATTGTTAATGCAGTATAATGTGATAAAAAGGATTTTGCAGATGCCTTTGCTGCGATAAGTACTGTGTCTTCTGTGTATTTTTTTTTGTCAAGTATCACAGATTCAGGTATGCGTATGAATAAGCCTGGTTTTACACGCTCTGCAGCATTTTTTTTAACCATGTCTGATGCTATATTTCGTGTATGCTCAATGGAGATGTTAAGTATTTTTTTAATATCTTTTAAAGTAAATACTCTTTTTTCTTGTTCTCCAAGTTTGAAATATAGTATTTGTTCTAATCCTGACATTGATTTAAACATAATATTACTTATTGTTTTTTCATATATATAATAGTTTTGGTTATATTTTGGAAAAAATATTAAGAAAATTTGAAACTGGGATATACTTTGTATTAACATTAGCCTTGTTTTTTTAAAATACGTCTGCAAAATAACAAATTTGTTATTTAAGAGGCAATGTTTATAAGCATTCTAAGATAGAAGCGAGTCAACGACAGGCTCAAGGAATTTGTTTTTAATAAAATCCATGTATTTCTTTATATCTTTTATTACAAAGATTTTATCTTCATCACTAAAAAATGAAAACGAAGACAAAGGATAATACCTTTCGTTTACAAAATCAGCGTTTTGCATCTCAGATAAAAACTCCATTATCCTGTGCTCGGAAATACCAAGGTTTGCAATAAAGCTGCGTGGATCTGCTCTATTTGTTGAAAACCAGTAATCCACAGGAGAAGCATTTTCCCCTAGAAACATCGAGCGGTATTCTTCTCCTACGCCTGCAAAGTTTATCAAATTCTTCTGATCTTGAGCATATATACAGAAGAAATAGTAATACTTCAGAGAATCTTCTTCCATCCAGGATAGATCCATAACACTGCCATATTCTTTTTTCAAAAAATCTTCTACTTCTGGTGTACACCAACGTTGGTTATCAATGTTTTTTGCAAGACCTGCATCTTCTAAAACACCATAGAGAGTATTAAGAACTACATTGATTCTTTTGTCTTTTAATAATGCTTTTTCAAACCACATGCTTTCATCAAGACTATATGGCTCATTTACTGGGTCTATTCTACCTGATTCTTTTACTAGAGGATCTCTAAACATAATCCTGTTTATTACACATGAGACAGCGCGCTGTGGAAGATTGCTTGTTTTTTCTTTAAAAATTTCTTTTTTATCATTTATCCTTTCAAACATTACACTGCCACAAAGACTGAGTCCTTCATCTGTAAGTTCTAATAGGGATTTTCCATTCTGCATCTCTGTTGATACAAGGTTTTTATCTATTAAATCAAGAATAGTCTTATTTTCAGAGCTAATTGAATCTTTGTTATAATAAATTGAAAGAAGAGTTTCGACCTGCTCCTCACCAAGGCCTTTTACAAGCCTTGAAATTTTTTCCTCCATTTACCCATTCCTCCTCATATGTGTTATACATTAACACGGTTATAAGGTTTTTCCTTTGAATAAAAGAAATGTCAATATCTGTTTTTTTCCCATTAATATTTCAATTTAATCAATCCAATGTTGATATTATTAATAACTCTGTAGTTATATGCACCCTGTTATTTGTAATAACAATGAATCATAAGTTACTGTTATAAAAAAACAAAAAAGTATTTTACATAAACAAATGTTTCAAAAGATAATTATGAATAAATCAAAAAGCTTGATTATAATCTCTATTGCAGTTATTTTTTCGCTGGTTTTGTTATATGTTTATCTAAACCAAGAAACAGAAGAAGATTATGAAGAAGCACTTTTAGAGTTCAAACAACAGGTAAGAGATGATCTGAAAAAATACAATATGATAAAACGTATTCAGGAAGATCAAGGTATAATTGAGCCAAAAACCAATTTTACAAAAATTGAAAGGCTCTCTTATTATCAGACTTTTGTAACACCCAGCCATCCCGCAGTTACAGGATACATTAACTCCGAGGGTTTAACAGGCGTAGTTGATGCATATAATACTGCTGTTTCCTGGACGTGGGTTTCAGATAGCACGATGCATGGTGTATCTGAAAAATGGCTTAAACCAAAGGATTTCATCATGTACACTCCTGATAAAACACTTTATCCCAACAATCCTGTAAATGGTATGGCAAGTGACTGTGAAAGCCAGGCTTATACGCTAGTAAGCCTTCTTGAAGCACTTGGAGTATCAAAAGATAATGTGCGTGTTTGTATTGGTCTTGTAGATTTTGGAAGTGGTAGCGGTGGTCATGCATGGGTCCAGGTCTATTCAGGAGGTAAATGGTATGAGCTGGAAGCTACAAGTGGTCCTTATTGGGATGATGATCAGGAAAAACTTGTAACAAGTGCTGGTGCTGATATCAATTATTTTAAAACAAGACCTTATCCTGTGGAGGAATACTGGGCTTTTTTCAATGATATCTATTACTACAACCCGGATTCAGGTGTTCAAAGCAGCAACCTTCCCAGTCATTGGTTTACAACCGAGAAACATTTTAAACTATCTGAGCTGCGGGCAGCCAATCAAAATTCAGCCAAGGTAAAGTCGCAAAGTTAATGCTTCCTTTTATAGGTCTTGGAAGTATTCTGTTCCAGTCTGACCAGTAGTTTCTAAGCCACAGATTAGACCTTGATTCTATAAAAAAGGCGTTTTCTGCGTTGTTTATAAGATTGTTTTCTTTTATCTTACAGTTATATGTTTCTTCAAGCACTATTCCGTGGGAATTATTTTTGATGGTGTTATGAGTAATTGTACTTTCATCGCTTTTTCCGTGTAAAAACAAGCCTTTTCCAAGATTGTCACAAATTAAATTATCTTTTATAATTGAGTTTCTACCTGCTTCCATTTCTATTCCATGAAGAGTATTATTAGAAATTGTGTTGCCTATGATTTCGTTGTTATGAACCCATGTTGTAAATATTCCAATGTTGTTATTTGTGATAGTATTGTTGTAAATCATATTTTTTGTTGAAAGATAAGTAAAATAATCTGCACAGTTGAGATAGAGACCTACCTCATTGTCTTTTAGTATACAGTTTTTAACTGTTAAGTTTGAGTCAAGAGAAAGCGTTCTAATACCTGAGTCAAGTCTTTCTGAGCCACTGTTTTGTATGGTAAGACCCGAGATTCTAACATTTGGTCTTTTGACATATACAACAATTCCTTCGCCTCCGCCGTCAATAATTGTTGACTCTGGATATTCTCCATCAATATTTATTGTTTTATTTATGACTATCTTTTCATTATATGTGCCGTTTTTGACATATATAGTCCATCCCTCGTATGCATTATCTATTGCAGCATTAATTGTTTGATAAGGCTGCTCTTCAGATCCATCCCATGGACCCATTGTGTTATCATCATCGACATAAAGTATTGGAAACTGTCCGTATACCCCTTCAAACAAGAGAGCCATCTGCTCAATACTTGCTTCACCATATGCCACTCTTATCCATCCGTCTTCACCCCATGCTCTTCCTGATGCAAGATGTGTCCCCCAGCTGTTTTTAACTATCCAGTACCCCCCTGAAGAAACACTTGGATCATCTTTGTATCCCACTATGCAAACACAATGAAGAGCATATGATTCACCCCATTTATGCTCATATATTCCTCCTTGGTAATAGCCAAAATCTTTATAGGAATGAAAATGGGTAGGAACTGGGCCATTGTTAACAAGTGCTTCTTTTATTGCAGTGATATTTCCAGGTGGTAAATAACTCCAGTTTTTTATTTTTACCGTACGATTTTCCCAATTTTCGCAAGTCGTGTTTTTAGGATACGCTTTTTTTTCTTCAGGATAAGGCCAGCATGCTTCGTCAGGAACGCCATGCTCTACCAGATAATTTGTATCATTTTCAGGATAACTCCCCCATTCAAGGTTTCCTCCGGAGTTAAAAAATAAGTGGGCTTCAGATAAGTCACAACCAAAGGGATATCCTACTTCTTTGTGAACCATCACTTCAAGAGCTGCAACATATGCAAAGGCTTCACAAGAATGATATGGTTGCTGTGCGCGAATGGGTGTTGTAAAATCAACTCCGTTTATATCTGTCCAACTAAAGTAACTAGGAAGATCCTCTTCTTCTGTTAAAACAGTTATTTTATCCTTTTCAACACTGTTTTCTTTTAAAACCATTGCAGATGCAATATTTACGTTTAAAACCAGGATTATACATATAATAAAACATTTGGCTATTTTTGTTTTCATGTAGAATCTACCCTATATTTACAGATATCAATCTTAGTATAATTAAATTTTGGTATTATATAATAAAAAAAATAAAAAGATGTTATTTTTTGAAATTATCTATTATTATCTCTGCAGCCCAACGAGCAGTTTTACCACTAACATCCGGGCATTTATCTACATGTGCACCCATTTTTTCAAACTCGGCGTACTCTTCTTTATCCATAAGATTAAAACTTCTTCCAAAAAGTTTTTTGTGCACATCTTTGCATAGAATTGAGCCGTATTCTTGCATGAACTTGTCAAATAGCTTTTTTGAATACATAAAAACACGGCGTTTACGCTCACCTGCGCTGAAATCTTCATAACTGCGGCCGACAATGCTACTTATTGCACAAAGACCACCCACAAGTGCGCCACATGTCCCTTCTGCAGAAAGAGCAGTTCCTCCTGCAAGAGCATCAAGATCTTGTACTGTATCTTTATGTCCAACGCCTAGTGTTTCTATAAGCGCTGAATATACACACTGCGGACAACTGCCGCGCTCTGCTTCATATTTGAATGCTAAATCATATGCTTTCTGTAGTTTTTCTTCTCTTTTATCCATAAAAGCGTCATACTCCCCAAGCTTTGGAATCTTTTTTCCTTACTTAAATATTATTTACAAAAATCTCAAGAATTCCTGAAATATCTTCTACGTAATAATCTGCTTTGATTCGTATGCCTATTACGTTGCATCCTGCAGCTTTTCCTGCTTTTATGTCGCTGTCTGTATCTCCAACAAGTACTATCTCCTCTGGTTTTAAACCCAGTTTTTTACATGCAAGTAGTATTATCTCGGGATTGGGTTTTGCAAGTTTTACATCATCGCTTGTAAAAACATGTTTGAAATATTTTTCTAAATTAAAGTTTTTGAGAATCTGTTTTGTACAATCTCTTGGAGTATTTGTAACTACACATTTTGGATAAGCAGATAGTTTTTCTAAAACTTCTTTTACATTTTCGTAGATTTTTACAGCACCAAGATGATCACCGTATACATTATTGCAAAACATTCCTACTTTTAGTGGAAGTTTATTTCTTTTAAGATTATCATAGAGATCATGTCCCCAGTATTTTTCAAAAAATTCTTCTTTTGAAATAGGGTCCATATCATGGCTCTTTAATGCATGATTAAGTGACTGCCACCAGGAATCAATTGAGTCAACCAGTACTCCATCCATGTCGAATAGTATAGCTTTAGGTCGTATTTTTTCCATGTTATCTATTACCAACTTTCAAAACGGTAAGTATAGATAGTTTAAAAAAAGTTTTATTAAAAAAAGAAAAAAATGATTTTTGGGATTAACTCCATTCAACTGTGATTGTTTTTTCTGTAGTAGTACTTGCACCATTGTCGTCCCAGACTCTTAACTTTATTGTTTTCTGTCCAGTAGTAGCATATCTAACTGTAAACTCGGGGCCTATATCATTATGCCATTGTGCTATTATATCTCCAGATTTACGTCCATACCAATCATATTGTACTATTGTTCCATCATCATAGCTATCGTATCCATCGTAGGTTGCGTCCTCTGTTCTTGGGATTGTATCGGGTCCAGTTATAACTGCAACAGGGTCTTGGTTGTCTGTTGTGAAGGTTGTGAGTATGGTTTTGCCTCCTGCGCTGTTTTCTGCTTT
>CAZQXW010000018.1:24311-33966 GCA_964597365.1 uncultured Thermoplasmatales archaeon
TGTTGCTCCGTTTGATCCTATTGTGCTTGCTCCTGTTGTTGTTACTGTTGGCAGCACGATTTCTGTGTCTGTTGTGAAGGTTGTGAGTATGGTTTTGCCTCCTGCGCTGTTTTCTGCTTTGGCGTATGCATAGTAGTTTGTCCCGGATGTTAGTCCGTAGAATGTGTGTGAGTATGTGTGTGGGCTGTTGTATGTCCCGGTTTTGGTCCAGCTTGCTACGGTGGTTGTTCCTTGTTTTATGTAGAAGCTTAGTGTGCATGGTTCTCCTCCGTCGTTTGTTAGTGTGGCGGTTAGTGTTACTTGGTTTTCTTGTATGTTTGATGTTTGTAGGTTTTCTATGTTGGGTAGTGTTATGTCTGATAGTGTTGTGAAGGTTCTGTCGTCTCCGTAGTTTGTCCCTGCGTCGTTGTTTGCTACTGCTCTGTAGTGGTAGGTTGTACTGCTTTGTAGTCCTCCTATGTTGTCGCTGTAGTCTCCTGTTGTGGTTTTGGTTATGGTGTTGGTTGTTTGTCCGTATGCTGTGGTGGTGCCGTATTGGAACCATACGGTGCAGCTGTTGTCTCCTCCTAGGCTGTTTAGTTCTCCGTTTATTGTTGCTCCGTTTGATCCTATTGTGCTTGCTCCTGTTGTTGTTACTGTTGGCAGCTCAACATTTCCTTGTAGAGTAAAATCTAGCTCATTTGGACCTTGATTAAGTACATAGTCGTACACAGTTTCACTAGTGTATCCTGTTTTGCTGGCGGTAATGTCATAAGTACCTGTTGATAATTCCTGATTTGTGAAATAATAGTAACCTTCTAAGTTTCCATATGGTAATGTAGTTGTATACTCGCCTGTGTCTAATTCAACTTTAGCACCGCCTATAGGATTACCTGCGTTGTCATAAACATATCCATAAAGACTAGCAGATTCATCTAGATAAAAATCTATTGTCTCCATGTCTCCATCGTTTATTGTTATAGAACTAACAGTTTCTGATTTATACCCGGTAGCTGTAACTCTCATATTATATGTATTAGCCTCTGGCATAATCGAGTAATAACCATCACTATCAGTATAAGTATCATACTCCCCACCTTCTGAAATTCCTGAAGTATCACCACTCTCATATAAAACAACATGTGAATTGCTAATAGGATCACCGTCGTTATCATATACGTTTCCTTCTATAATACCAGGCGAACTAACTGCTGTTGAAAACATAATCATAACGGTGTCCTCATTTGAAGGATCATCCATATTTCTTACAATAATTTCAGAGGAATAATCTCCGTTTTCACGATCCGGAACTGCGATATCTACATCTACTTCAAATTGACCCTGACTTGGTTTTAGGTTATATCCCGATGAAGGGAATACATCGGCATAATATGGTTTTTCAATAACTTCCCAGTTAAGATTAGAATCAGGTTCACCAATATTTTCGATATAAAAACTTCCATATATTACAGAACCTGGTTCAACTTCTTCAGAGAATATAATATCTCCTATGCAATTGAGGTATGATTCTTCACTGGTAATAATAACTTCTAATGGATTTGACCATCCACTTTCTGCCTCGTGTTCGTCTCTTGCTTTTGCCCTGATTTGATATATTCCTTCTTCTTCCCAAGATTTCTGTTTTGAACCTGGAAATCCTGAACTTACTAGATAAGTCCAACTGCTTTCTGTCCCATCTCCCCAGTCAAATTTGTATTGAACTAGGTCATCATCTGGATCTGTTGTACTTGCTGTATATTGATACGATACTCCAGTTCTACCACTTTCTGGCCCATTTGGTGTATTTGGTGTATTTGGTGGGCTTTGTTCTTCTTCAGTAAAAAAGGCGGTTATTATTTTGTTTTTGTCCATTCTTACATTTTCAGGGCTTGTATCTCCTGTTAAATCTCCATCCCAATGATCGAAATACCAGCCTGTTTCTGGATTTGCTGTTAGTGTTACATATGTTCCATGTGTGTATGTATCTTGTTCCGGGTCTATTGTTACTGTTCCTTGTCCTTCTATATTTGCTGTTAGAGTATACTCTTCAAAAGTATGTGGAAAATCCATCCTTTGATGATAAAAAATCGCCCAGATATCTGTGTTAGTTCCAAATCTAGTATTCCAGCAATCCCAAATTTCCATAATATTATCCGGATTATCATTTAGAATTATAGTCCAAAGTTTACTAAATTCATCAGATACGTAATCGCCAATTTCTATATCGCTCCAACTTGGATAATCTGTAGTGCTTTCTCCATCTACTAAATCCAATAGTGCACTTCCAACAGCGCCTTCAACAATAACGCCATCTCCAGAAACACCAGGAACGACGTCTTCCCAGCCATCATCTACGTGATCGGCAAAATAAGCTGTTTCCATAATAAGATACTCATATAAAAAGTGGTCACCAATAGAGTTTGGAAGTTCAAATACATATGGCAAAAATTCTGCCCATCCTTCTATTAATGCAAATCCCGGATCTGTTTCCATAGCTCTGTAGTGAGGATCATAAATATCGTCGTAATCTGGAAAATCATTTCCATATGCTGAGTACATTATTGCATGTGAATATTCATGAAGTATTCCATGAGGTCCGTCAATTAATGTATTTAAGCCGTCTACGCTTATATAATCCCAATAAGGCACAAAATATGTCCCATCTCCAGGCCATTCGATTCCTATTTTACTTCTTGCCCAGCCAGTCTCTTCTTCCAACCAGTGATATGCCCAAACTACATAGTTTAGAAGGAAAAAAGCTTTCCCACAAGTTTCTTCAGTCTGATATAATATTTCTTTATCTTCATTTAATTCAATCCAATCACTTGATAATGTAAAACGATGATCGGTATCTACTTGTCCTGGACCTGTTACCCAAGCGGCATCATATCCGCTATTGCTACTTGTCTCAGAGTATAATCTAACTTTATAATACTGACCCGGTTCAAGGTTGTTGAATTCAACAAACCCTGCGCCATCTGTATATGATGAACCTACATATTCTTCTATTGGTTCATCATCATCTATAGATGATGTTTTGAACAAATCAACTATTACAAACATGATAGGAACATGTACTATTCTTTGAATATTGTCATCGTTATAATACCACCAGCAGGTTCTAAGTGTTAAACCATCTCTTGAAGCAGTTAAAGGATCGGAATCTGTATTTGTTAACAGATAGTCTTTCTCCTCTATTTTTGTTGCTTGTGCACATATATCTCCAGTTTTTTCATCAATATTCATAAATGACATTAAATTGTTGCCGGCTTTTACTACGCCATTTAAAACTGAAAAATAATATTCTGCATGTTTTTCTTTAAAAAAACCGTCTTCATCATTTATAGTTGCATAAATTGTATAGTCTTTTTCTTCGTTTAGTATTATCTTAAGAGGTATTTTAATAGTTGAATCTTCGGTTATTTTTCCATTCCATTGAGTATTTCCATCTATTAATATTATGCTAGAAGGAATTGTGATATCTATATGTGCGTTTGGAATATTTTGCAAGGATGTTGCTTCTAATATTATTGATATGTCCTTACCTAATTCTAGATTCCCTGCTGTTTTGAAGTTTAGCGAAAATATTGATTCAGGGGGTGTAATTTTTATTTCTTCAGTGATAATCTCTTTATTCACACTTGTTTCATCTTTTGTATATAACGAGTTTGCTGTTGTCAAACTAGTTGTCAAAAACATGCTTATTATTAGTATACATATTATATTTGTTTTGTTCATATTTAGATTCACCAATCTTTCTATTTTTATAATTAAAATTATATATAAACTTTGTAGCACAATTTACCAAATATAAAAAGAGATTTTTTAAAATCCTGGTATTTCTCCACCATCTCCATTACCAAAGAGGTCCTCTAGCCAATCCAGAAAATTTATTATTAATGCTATTAGTACTAAGATCATACCTGGTATCATTAAAATTAAAAATATTATCCAAATATATAGGAGATTTATTCCATTCATATCATTTGTATTTTCTTCTGGAAATTCAGATGAATATTCTTGTATTATTAAATCTTCGAGTTGTGTTAACTCAGATTTTCCTTCTAAAGAAACAATGAGTTGTTCAAAAGCCATGCTCATTTCTTTTTCTGTTACTGCTTGTTCAAGTATTTCTATGGATTGTGCTACTGAAGGGTCTTGTGTGAGAGATCTTATTAAATTGTTTGCTTTTACATCTCTTGATAGTTTTAGATTTAAGGTTTCCAGTTGATTTATTAGTTTTTGCTCCGTAGTTTCAACTATATCTATAGTTGTTTTCTCTGCTATGGGTCTTGCCATTGTGGGTGTCATTATCATTAGTAGGCTTACGATAACAGCAAAGGCTGTCAGTATTATTTTTGTCTTTTTCATATTTTTTGTCACCTTTGAATTTAATATTTTTATAAAATATACTCTATATATTGGTATTTAAGTTTTGTAGCACAATATACCAAATACATATATATTAATCAGGAATAAATTTAGATAAAAAAATTAAAAAAAGAAAAGAAGTTTTTTGTAATTTTAGTTGTTTGTCTTTAATTTGTTTATTCACAATTATTTTCGTACCATTTGCACAGTTCTACAATAAAATCTGGCAATTCATTCTCGTCTATTACTCCATCATCCATAATGCCGGAGTGAGTCATTGCCCATAAAACTATGAACATCCGGAGAGTTCCCAGCACGGCATCGCAAAGTGCGTTTGAAGCCATATTTGATATAGCTACTTGTGCTGTTAACTCATCTGATTCTAAACCGCCTGTGTCGTATTGTTCTAATTCTTCCATAGTAATTTGTAGTTGTAAGCTTAATTCTTCTGAGATTAAACCTGTTTCTTCTGAGTTTTCTAATTCTTGAGCGATAATTTCTATGTTATCAGATAATCCTTCTGGTACTAATCCTTCTTTTTGGATAAATTCAATTCCTTCTTGCATTTTATCTATTGTAACCATCTGCATATCTTGTGCACATAAAGGACAATCATACTCTTTAGTTGTTTCAAAGGATTTAGTAGTGCTGTCTTGTGTTATTCGTCCCATTGTTGGTGGTACCAGCATTAGTATTGTAGCGAAAACTGCAAAAACTATGAGTATATTTTTTTTGTTGTTCATTTTTTAATCACCAAAATCTTTTTTTTATCTTGTAGTGGGGGTGCCTGCTGGCATATTTGCTTGAACACTTATTGAATCTTCGCCGCATCCTGCTTCTACCCACATATCATTTAAGTCTTCAAAGAGCTCAAGCCAACTGTCTGCTGCTGTTTCATATCCTGCCGCATCACAGATCGCATGCATGTTCCAAGCCGCAACAATCAATCCACAAAGGGTAAAACAAAAACCTGCATTTGATGATGGGTTAAATGCTAATACTTGTGCTACCTGAGCAGATAACTCCTCAGGAACTAGCCCATTTTGTTCAAGGATAATTAGTTCTTCTTCTATTTCTACTAATATTTCTGTAAGTTCTACAGGCAGTTCATTAGAACATAATGAACAGGTGTTTTCTTCAATTGTTGTTTTTTCAACGTTAACGCTAGTTGTTGTTTCAGTTGTTATTCGTCCCATTGTTGGTGGTACCAGCATTAGTATTGCAGCGAAAACTGCAAAGAATATGAGTATATTTTTTTTGTTGTTCATTTTTATAACCTCTTTTTTTATTTTAGATGTCAATATTGTTGGTTTTTTTATTTATAGTTTGTAGCACAATATAACAAAAATAAAAAAAGATTTTAAGCACAGATTGGTATTGGGAATAATTTGTAAAATATGTCTGTTGATCCTTTTATAGATTCTTCATCAGATCTTATTTTTTTTGGACGATTATTTTTTTCCGTATAGAAAAAATTTAGAATTTCTAATACTTCTTCTGTTACTCCATCATCAAAATATCTATTTTTTAAAGATATAATAACATCATTTAATTCATATGGTTTTTTTAATCTATATATCTTCTCACCGTTTGAAGGATTATATATCCTTTTTTTACATCTTTTAAGATTAGTTATAACTTCAGATCCTTCTACAGGAGCAATTTCGATAATGTCGTCTTCAATTAATTTTTTTAAATATTTTGATACCTGTTTTTTATCAGTCTCTATATTTTCACAAATCTTTTTCAGAGATCCACACACAAAAAAACAGTAAAACAATAATATTGATCGGGTGTTATCATTTCTTAAATATGAAATTATTTTTTTGTCTTTGATATTATCTGTATTATTAACATAAAATCTGGCATAACCATCTTTTTTATGTTTAAAAATTAGTTCATGTTTTAATAAATATTCAATATGGTATTTTACAGTTCCTTCAGCTAAATCTATTTCTTTTATAATCTTTCTTAGATGTAACCCAGGATAATTAAATATGAAATCAAATATTTTCTTACGGTTCTTTAAATTAAAAACATCATTTTTTATTTTTTCCATACCATAAATTTTATATTTAACATACTATATAAATCTATCTCAGTTGCATATGTCTTTTTTCTTTACTGTATCAAAATCAATAGTTTATTGGTTAATTTTATTACTAAATATCTGATGTTTGTAAATATAAGGTTTGTATTAATTATGAAGGAATTACGAGTTAAATCAGCTAAAAGAAATGAGATGGTAGATATAACAGCAGATATCCAAAAAATTGTTTCAGAAGAAGAGATAACTGACGGTTTCGCAATAATTTATGTGCCTCATACAACAGCAGGTGTAACAATTAATGAAGGAGCCGATCATAATGTTCAAAGAGACATTGTCGTGAATCTTAAAAAAATGATACCCAAATCAGGCGATTATAAACATATGGAGGAAAACTCAGATGCTCATATTAAATCAAGTCTTATCGGTCCTTCACAAACAGTTCTTATAAACAATAAAAAATTGGTCCTTGGTACTTGGCAGCATATCTTCTTTTATGAAGGGGATGGACCTAGAAATAGGAAAGTATATGTTGAAACTTTTAAGAAATAAAAGCATATTTCTGCTCTTAAAATACATAGGAACCTATTTAAAGAGGCATTACTTATTGCAAATAAAGATTAAAGAGTAAAAAAACACTCATTTTCGATTATACGAATTTTGAAATATTTTTTTCTTTTTGTATCTTTATAATACTTGGTCGATAACTGGCCAAGGAGGTGAAAAATAAGATGAAAGGAAAAGTAAAATGGTTCAACCCTCGAAAAGGCTTCGGATTTATCGTAGGTGAAGATGGAAACGATGTTTTTGTACATCAATCTGACTTGGCTGAAGGTATAAATCTTAATGAAGAAGATGAAGTAGAATTCGAAACAGAAGAAACCGATAGAGGACAAAAAGCAATAAATGTAAAAAAACAATAAATTGCATACAAACTATCAAATTTTTTTCAATCATTTTTTTTAAATTATATCTAAAAAAAAGTTACAGGCCTGGTTTAAATTTGAGAAAAGAAAAAAGCAAAATAGAAGAAACCATAAAATGCCCTAAATGTGGAGGCAAACATCTTACAAAAGACTACTCAAGAGCAGAATTAGTCTGTGAAGACTGTGGTCTTGTGATAGATGCAGATCTTATAGATCAGGGGCCTGAGTGGCGTGCCTTTGACAGTGAGCAACGTGAGAAAAAAAGTAGAATAGGCTCTCCTATGACCTATACTCGTCATGATAAAGGCCTTTCTACCACGATTAGTTGGCAGAATAGAGATGCATATGGTCATTCTATTCCACCTAGAAACAGAGCACAGCTCTATAGGCTTAGAAAATGGCATACAAGAACAAGGATAAGTGATGGAGCAGAGAGAAATCTTGCGACTGCCTTGACTTCTCTTGACAGGATGTCTTCTTCTCTGAGTCTTCCAAGAAATGTTAGGGAGACCGCCGCGATGATTTATCGAAAAGCAATGAGGGTAAAATTAACTCGTGGCAGGACAATAGAAGGTATTGTCGCAGCAGTGTTATATGCTGCATGCAGGCAGTGCAATGTCCCTCGTACTCTTGAAGAAATCAGCAAGGTTTCTGGTATTAAAAAGAAAGAAGTGGGAAGAAACTATAGAAATATATCCCGCAAACTGGAATTAAAATTGCTTCCAACAATTCCTCAGGATTACATTTCAAGATTCTGCAGTCAATTAAATCTTAGCAATGAGGTTCAAATAAAAGCGATTAATATTCTTAAAAAAGCTGCAAAGGAAGAACTTACTAGTGGACGCGGGCCTACTGGTATGGCGGCAGCTGCTCTTTACATTGCATCTGTCCTCTGTGGGGAAAGAAGTACACAACGAGAGGTGGCAGAAGTTGCAGGTGTCACTGAAGTTACAATTAGAAATCGCTATAAGGAACTAGCAAGTAAACTAGATATTGATATCATTACATGAATAAATAAAAAAAAGAGAAAGTTTTTGTTTTTATAATATTTCATACAATGGTTCAGATGTTACGTTCTCTGCAACTCCTACAAATATGAACTGTGCAGGTACAAAGAACTTAAACATAATGGGTCTGTAAAATGTTGGTCTGAGAAAGTGAAATGCTCCTGTAAAGTTAGTAACTGTAACATTATGTGCTGTATTGTATATTACTTCAGGCTCATCAGTCATGTTCAAGTCTGAGCTTAATTCTCCGTAAGCTGTTGCATATGAAAATCTTGAAAGTTTTTGAACTGAACGAGTGTATGTTACTTCAAAAGTCATGTTTGTAACAACTACTGTTCTAAAATCAGGTTTGAAAAGACTGATTCTCATAAGATTTTCTATTCTATCGATTTGATACTGATTTCCTTGAATAAAATTTATATCTGATATGTATCGTGCAGGACCTGCGGTCATAACACCATAATAACTAAAGTTTTCAAGGTCTATTTCAGGTACATCAATATTTTTTGGAAAACTGTCGAGTTCTTCTTCTACATTTGTTGCAACTGCTATATTTGCAGACATTGCGATGAAACACAAGCTTAAAACTAATGCTAATACTATTTTTTTCATATTTTTTCACCAAATAATTATATTCTTAATAATATTATAATATTATATAAAACTATTGAAGGCTTTTTTATGTAGAATGATTTTAATACAAAGCCTCATATCACAAAAAACATGATTTACTATATACATGGATACATGTCAAATCCAGATAGCACAAAAGGAACACTTTTTAAAAAAACACTAAACGCAAAAGCAATAAAATACAGAGACTGCCCACCTGAAGAATTAGTAATCTCCAATTGTTTAAAACAAATTTCAAAAGAAATCAGCGATGATGAAAACATAATTCTCATCGGTTCATCATTAGGCGGCTTTCTTGCTGCAAAAACAGCACTTACTCATTCTGTAAAAAAATTAATACTTCTCAATCCTGCAATGATTCCTGCAGATTATGACATATCAAAAATAAAAGATATGCCAAGAAAAATAACAAAAGACATGCAAGATGAAAAACTGTTTACTCAAAAGATTAAATCAGATATAACGATATTTGTTGGGACTAAAGACACAGTTGTTCCAAACAGATGGCCTATAGAATTTGCAAAAGCACAAGAGGCAAAAATACAATTCCTAAATGATGATCATAGTCTATCCTACTATGTAAACCAATTACCAATCTTTATAAAAAACATTATTTAACAGGAATCATTACCTAATAAAGCATTAAAATTTGAAGCGGGGGATTTTATGGAGGAAATCTGGACAGAAAAATA
>CAZQXW010000019.1:0-5554 GCA_964597365.1 uncultured Thermoplasmatales archaeon
ATAATAATACAAATACTTCCAAGTTTCATGGCCTTCTTGTTGCAAGTTTGAATCCTCCTACTGAAAGATGGGTTTTTGTATCAAACGTGCTTGATCAGATACAAATTGATGATAAAACATATGATCTAGAAGATTTTAGAGCTGGTTTTGATTTTGACTGCTTTCCAAACTTTACTTACAAATCAGATGATTTCACAATTAAAAAAACAGTTTTAATGCAACATGGAAAAAATACTACTATTATAAGATATGATGTCAAAAACAAAAGACCAATTACTATAGCTCATGGTCCTATCGTTCACAACAGACATATATATAATGTAAACAGCCAGAGATACATGTCTTTTGAGCAGGAAATAAAGAAAGGTTTTCTTTATGTAAAACCAAACGAGGGCAACAAAGTCCTTAAGATTAGAGTACCTGATAGCATGTACACTCAGAAAAACTATTGGGAGACACTTTACTATTCAAAAGATAGAGAACGTCGTGATTCTTGGATAGACAACGCAGTTCACATCGGATATTTTTACAAAGCAATTGAAAAACCATGTACTTATTATCAGATACTAACAGTTGAGGATGAATTAGATTTTAACCCTGCTAGTATTTTTTCTAAAGAAAAAAAGAGGAAAGAAAAACTATTGAAAGACTCTTCTCTTGCAGATAAATTTGAAAAACTAGTTTATTCTTCCGATAATTTTATTGTTAAAAAAGGTAAAGACAAATCAGTAATCGCAGGCTACCCCTGGTTTGGAGATTGGGGGCGTGATACTCTTATTGCTCTTCCTGGTCTGACTTTAGTTACAAAGCGTTTTGATGATGCTAAAAAAATCCTTCAAAGCTTTGCTAAATATTGTAAAAATGGGCTTATTCCTAATGCGTTTATGGAGCGAGATTCTGTCGCAGTCTATAACACAGTTGATGCTTCTCTTTGGTTTGTAGACCGATTTTATCAGTATATGAAATACACAAATGATAAAGAATTTCTCAAAAAGAATTGGAAAACACTTGAGTCGATAATCAGTGGCTATATGAATGGTACAGATTTTGACATAAAAATGGATGAAGATTTTCTTATAGGTCATGGTCCGGGTCTTACTTGGATGGATGTACAGATTGGAGATTTTTATCCAACTCCTCGTTTTAGAAAAGCAGTTGAGATTCAGGCTTTATGGTATAACGCTCTTAGAATCATGAGTGTTTTTGCAAAACAACTTGGCAAAAAAGATATATATTTAGATATATCTAATTATGTTAAAAACTCTTTTGAAAAAAAATATGATATGCTATATGATGTAGTGGATACCAGAGATTTTTCAGTAAGGCCCAATATGATATTTCTGGTAAGTCTTGATTTTCAATTAATCAGCTTAGAAAAACAGAAAAAAATAGTAGAGCAAGTGCAAAATGATTTACTAACAGTATTTGGTCTTAGAACACTTTCACCACATGATCAAAACTACAAAGGCTATTACATAGGAGATTACAATAAAGATGAGGCATATCATAACGGAACAGTATGGCCATGGCTTCTTGGCTCATTTATCAAGGCTTATGTAAAAATAAATAAAAATAATACAAAAGCCAGAAAAAAAGCGTTTGATGAATTTCTAAAGCCTATGTTGCAAGTCTATGACGATTCTTGGGATGGCTCGATTCATGAGATTTTTGATGCAGAACCCGTGTATATTCCAAGAGGATGCATAAGTCAGGCATGGAGTGTTGCAGAGGTTCTACGCTGTTGGGTTGAAGATATTGAAAACAAAAAACCCTCATAATAATTTTTTTGAACCTAATTAAAATCATGTCATGAGGAGTATTGTTCTATAAACTTTATATTTAGATAAAATTATTTTACTAAACAAATAAAATAGAGTTGAATGAAAATGATAATAAAAAAAAGTTTGACATTTTTAATCACAATGCTAATGATTACAACTGTTTTTGCTAGTTTTCCAATTGTAAATTTTTCAGATGCAAAGAGCACTAGCAAAGAGTTAGCTATTGAATATAAGGAAGAATCTAGTAATCATTATGCCTGTTCTTATATGCAATCTAAATCTTTTGAAATTCTATCTGATTTTTTCTCTAATTTTTTGGATAGGTTGGCTGAAAAAATACCCTTTTTGAAGAATATACACTTTTTTAACAGGTTTGTAAAATCTGATGAGAGGGATATCCTATCTTCATCGGATGGCATTAATTTTTTTGATGAGGCAAATAGTGGTTTGACTGATAAAAATGATTTTATTTCATCGCGTTTTTCGGATATTATTAGATGGCGTGAGGTTAACATAAGTCAGGAAGTATATGGTGTTGAGAATAAAGGTGAAATTGGTTTTGTGTTGAATTTGTTTGATGATGTTTGTTATACTGGTTCTATAGAGGACGTTAGGGTGTATGGTAAAAGTCAGGTTGTTAGGTTTAATTTGGATGATTATGAATACTCCTCTTTGATTCTTTCTACTGATGAGGAGGGACGTAGTCTAGGTACTCTAAATATACCCGAAGAGGATTTATCTTATCAGATTATTAGTTGCCCTGATACTTATACTAATTATTTAGTAGAGATGAGTTTGAGTGCTCTTAATGAGCTTATAGCTCCACCAGGGCCATCTTTACAGCCACCTGAAACTGATGATGAAGATTATGATGATGGAATTCAAGTGGAAGAAAGTATGCTTGGAGGGGAAGATAATGGTGTTACTCTTTTAAAAACAAGTTCTAATGCGGGGGTTGTTCTTGAAAATACTAATGATCAAGCGGTTTCACGCCAGATAGAAGCAGGTTGTATTCTTGCGCAGACTATTACAATTCCTGATGATGTTGAGTCCCTTAATGGGGTTAAATTTATCTTTGATCAGATTGATAGTGACAGTTTGAGTGATTGGGTAATTGCAGGTATCAATCAAGGTCTTCCTCCGGATGATCCAAGAAGTGAGGATAGTTGGGATGCTATGTGTCCACAGATTTATCAAAACATAAAGGATAGTGAAAATCAGTGGGTTGTTTTTTCATTAGGAGGTATTGATGTTGAAGAAGGTGATACTTATACTTTGTTAATATTTAACAGGAATATTGATTCTTTGTGGGCTCATGCTTCAAATGATGTCTCTGATTCAGATATTGGCTATATGAGTTATTGGGATTATGATAGTGGTTCATGGCAGGATGATACAAGTTTTGATATTCGTTTTAAATTGTATGGAAGTTATATTGATAATTATCCTCCTGATGTTCCTGTTTTTACAAGTGCTCCTAGTGATGCTTATGTTTATGATGATGTCGAGTTTAAGGCTGTAACTGAGGATCCTGATGGTGATCCTGTTGCTTATTGGTTTGATTGGGGTGATGGTAGTAGCTCTGGTTGGGTTGATGATTCTGGTGATTTTTTTGAATCAGGTGAGGAAGTCAGTTGTACTCATGATTGGAGTTCACCTGGAACTTATGATGTAAAAGTAAGGGCTAAGGATATAAATGGTCATACAAGTGGTTATTCTTCTGAACAAATAACAATTACAGAGTCTGATTGGGATGATGGCAATCCTGTAACTATTGATGTTTTGTTTGTTTATACGCCTGCAACCAAAGGTGATGCTGATAATCTTATTTCGTATACAATTGATACATCTAATTGGGTTTTGTCTAATAGTCAAACAGGTGTGACTCTTAATCTTGTAGCTTCTTTGGAGGTTGATTACACGGAGAGTGATAGTTTTGACACAGATTTTAGTAGATTCATAAATAGTAATGATGGTTATATGGATGAGATACATGAATGGCGACGTTTTTATGGCGCGGATCTTGTACAGTTGATATGTGACAGAGATGAGTGGGGAGGTTGTGCAATTCAGTTACATAAAGCATCTGGTTGCCCTAGTTCCGGTTTTTCACTACTTAGTGCATATAGCTCTGGTCCATACGCTGGAATTCATGAATTTGGGCATAATTTTGGTTGTGGCCATGCTAAAGACCAAGATATGGAGCCAGGCCCAGGTTTATTTGATTACTCAGCTGGTTGGAGATGGACTGGAACTGGAAACTTTGAGGGTCATAAATATCGTACTGTTATGGCTTATCCTAAGTCTGGTGAGCAACAGCAAGGATTTTTTTCAAACCCTGATGTAATTTCGCCTTTTGGAGGCCGTACAGGTAAAGCAGGTGAGGCTGATAATGCTAGGACTATTCGTGAGACAAAAGCTGCTGTTGCATCTTATAGATCCAGTGGGAATGAAAAACCAAATGCACCGGTGTTAGAAAGCCCTGAAGATGGAAAAGCATTTAAGATTGATTCAGCAGGGGATAATAGAGATGTAACTTTAAAAGCAACTGCTACTGATCCTGATGGTGACAGAATAAAATATAGATTTTGGATTTGGAATGAGGATACTCCTAAAGATAAAACTACTTATACAACAGAATGGATGGAATCTGGTGAGCAGGGAAATGTAACTGTGGAGGATCTTGGAGGGGGAACTTATAAGTGGTATGCAAAGGCAGCGCATGGTCCTGATTCTATTCCTGATGATATTCCTTTGGATTTTGGTTCTAAAAGTGATGAATGGAGTTTTACAATAGGCCGTGATATACCAATTGAGATAGATGATCCACCATCTGGACGTAAAGGATATCATGGAATAGTTGAGAAAAGTTATACATTTACGGCGGTATGTGCTGAAGATACAGAGATTAAGGATAATATTTATTATAGGTTTGACTGGGATGATGGCACAACAAGCGACTGGCTAGGCCCTTATTCTGATGAAGAATGTAGTGTGTCTCATGCTTGGCAAAGTGGTGGAATCTATAATGTAAGGGCTAAAGCTAGGAATAAATTTGGAACAGTAGGTAGCTGGTCTCCATCAAGAGAGTTTGATGTCAGTGAGGGAACACCTCGGCTTTGTTATGATGGCAGTCTTGTATTTAGTAATAAAGTAAAAAGAGACAGTTGGACTAATCCTAAAACAATCAAGATTAAAAACTGTGGCCAAGGTGGCTCACTGCTATACTGGAAGGTTAGTTATGTACCTACTGATTTGGAAGTTAGAATAAATCCTACTGAAGGCTGGGGCATAGAAAGTAATAAAGTAGAAGAAATGGAGGTATCAGTTTTTGCTCCGAACAAACGAAACAAGGAATATAGCTCTCGTATTCAATTGCAGAATGGTGACGATGAAAATAATGTTGTTACAATTCCTATTAAATTTACAACTTCGTTCTCCAATTCTGAAGATAATTCTAATTACCAGGATTTTTTAGATAATTTGAAGGAGCGTTTCCCTGTGATTTCTCCTGTGGTTGATAGGATTATTGATCGGATTGATGAGGTTGTGGAAAAGATTGAGAATGATGAGGTTATAGTAGGCCCTGTTGATGATGTTGTTGATCCTGGTTCTGGTGAGGTTGATGAAGGGGTTCCTGTAGATAGTAATCCAGTTAGCGATGACCCTGTTGATGATGGTAACCCTGTTGATGATGGTAACCCTATTGATGATGGTAACCCTGTTGATGATGGTAACCCTGTTGATGATGGTAACCCTATTGATGATGGTAA
>CAZQXW010000019.1:5654-32368 GCA_964597365.1 uncultured Thermoplasmatales archaeon
CTATTGATGATGGTAACCCTATTGATGATGGTAACCCTATTGATGATGGTAACCCTATTGATGATGGTAACCCGGTTGATGATCCAGCAGGTGATAGTAATCCTGATGATAGCCCGGTGGATGAGGGTGATTCTGAGTATGATAGTAACCCGGTTGATGATGTTAATTATTATGCCCCGGTTTTTGTTGAGTTTGCTGATATGATGTATGTTGATGAGGGTGATATCCTTTGTTTTGAGGTTTTTGCTAGTGACAATGATGGTGATGGTCTGAGTTTTAGTGTGGTTTCTGGCCCTGGTTCTTTTATGGGTGATAGTGGGGGTTCTATTCCTTATTCTTCTCAGAGTAGTGGTGGTAGTGTTGAGAGTGATTGGTATAGTTTTGTTGCTCCTGTGGATGGTGATTGTGAGAATGAGATGTTTTATGATGTCACATTAAGTGTTAGTGATGGTGTGTTTTCTGATATTATTAGTTTTGATATCATGGTTGTTGATGGTGATGTTTGTAATAATGCTCCGGTGTTGCAGTATATAAGTGATAAGCAGATTGATGAGGGTGGTACTCTCAGTTTCATGGTTTCTGCTAGTGATAGTGATGGTGATAGTCTGAGTTTTAGTGTGGCCTCTGGCCCTGGCTCTGTTTCTGGTGGTGATGGTGATAGTGCTTGGTATACTTATGTTGCTCCTAGTGATAGTGATGGTGATGATGAGTCTGTGTATGTTCGTATCAGGGTTTATGATGGTGTTGCTTATGATGATGAGAGTTTTTACATTAGTGTTTCTGATACATCGGATAACTCAGAGAGTAATCCTATCTAAAAAGTTATGGTGATGTGATCATGTTTGTTAAAGATAAGTTTTTGGTTTTTGTTGTTTCGATGCTGATGTTTTCGACTGTTTTTGCAAGTATCAGCGGTGCATATTCTTCGGATTATGACATTGCATCACAAATAAATTTTGATACAGGGATGTGTTTAACTGAGTCTGAAGATCTTTTTGCTGCTCAAGAGATAGGTGCAGACAAAGCTTCAGATATTACATATATTAAATGGTTTGCAATACGTATAGAAACAGTTACAGATGGAACTAGAAATGGATATCTTGGTTTATCAGAGACTTTATCGACTGAGCGTGGTGACTGGTTTTGGGAAGAAGAAATTATTTCGTCCTATGATTATGATGGCCGTAATTGGTTTAGTTTTGATGTAAATCAAAATGTTGATTTAGACAATTTGTATATAATTTATGAGTTAGAGTCTGCTGCTGATCGTTTTGTTTGGTGGTGTGGTGAAAATAATCCATGGGCCGGCGGTAAAATGTATGGTTACTATGATGATGGTCAGTATCTAGGATGGCATCCAGATAATCAACGGGATTACACTTTTGTAATCTATGGATCTGTGGGCTATGATTTAACTGTTGATATTGTTGGAGGAGGCTCTGTAACTTTGGATCCGCCTGGTGGATTCTATGAAGATGGAACAAATGTGACATTAACAGCAACACCAGATGAAGGTTATTGCTTTGATCATTGGGGTAGTGATGCATCAGGAGAAAACTCTGAGATAACTATAACTATGGATGCTGACAAGGATGTCAAGGCAGTATTTAAAAGAGGTACTTCCCATCTAAAGTGTACGGGTGATCTTGAGTTTTCTCATAAAGTTAGGCCAGGCTCTGAAATTCAAGGTAGTTTTTATGTAGAAAATGATGGAGATTCAGGTTCTGAACTTGACTGGTTGGTTGGTATGTGTCCGATATATACTAGTTTTGATCCTTCATGTGGATATGACCTGAAACCAAGTGATGGAAAATTCAAAGTAACTGTAACAATATCAGTCCCAAATGAGCGACTAAGCTATTTCGAATCAAATATTTATGTACATAATAGGGCGGATTATAGTAGTTTATATTGTAAAGTTCCAATTAGTTTTTCTACATCATTGTTTAAATCAGATGCTAATGGCGAGGATGGTAGTGTTTCTATTCCTTTCCAGGATTTTTTAGATAATTTGAAGGAGCGTTTCCCTGTGATTACTCCTGTGGTTGACAATATTATAGATAGGATTGAGGGTATTGTGGAACAGGTTGAGAATTCAGAAGACTTGTTTGATCCTATTACAGATGATGATATTGATGAAGAAGCAGAGACAACCAATCCTGCAGAACCAGAAAACAATGAAGAAATCATACCAGAAGAAAACCCAATAGAAGACGAAGAAACAAACCCTATAGAAAACGAAGAAACAACACCTATTGAAACACCATCAGAAGAAGAAAACCAACCCATAACAACACCAACAGAACCACAACAAACACAACAACCACATATAGAACTATACCAGTCATACAGTACAAACCAGGATCAGGAATACTGGGTGACATTCAACTGCCAAGAACTAAACGGGGATAAATGGCGATGGGATTTCGACAACGATGGAAACTGGGACACCGGAAACATACTAACCACCTGGGAAAACATACCCAACACAGAACAAATAGAACACCAATACACAGAATACCTAGAAAACGATGAGGAATCAACCACTACCATGCTCACAACAACAGGAACAACCGGACAAGAAACACCAGACCTAATAATCAAAAACGTAAAAGTACAAATCAAAAAACAAAATAACAACCAGATATACCAAACCACAACAAAAGTATACATATACACATAAAAAAAACAAAACCACTCTCTTTTTTTCTTTTTTTACATAAAATAAGCATTTAATACATATTGTTGAATCATTCTGTTTGTATTAAAAAACGAGGCATTAATTGCGATGCAACTTCTCATTGTTCTAATCCAATTATCACGATTATTATAGAATTTTGGAATAATCTGTTCTTCTAACTTGTCGTATAAATCATATTTGTCTATTTCATCATCTGATTTACTCTGTGTTTTTCCAGGACCAATACTCCAACCAGTAATATTTTCTATGTGTCCCTCTATCCACCATCCATCGAGGGTGCTACATTGTGGAACGCCATTGTGTGCTGCTTTCATACCACTTGTGCCAGACGCCTCACGAGGTCTTCTAGGTGTGTTAAGCCATAGGTCAACACCTGATGTCATAAGTTTTCCAATTGCCATTTCATAGTTGTGAATAAATACGATTTTTACTTTTCCTTTAATTGATTTCATTACTTGGTAAATATGTCGTATTGTGTCTTTCCCAGAGCCATCCTTTGGATGTGCTTTTCCTGCATAAATTATCTGAACGGGTCCTACTTTTTCTGATATTTCTTCTAGTCTTTTCTGATCAGAAATCAAAAGATCAGGTCGTTTGTATGCAGTTTGTCTACGTGCAAAACCAATCGTAAAATCATCATAATTCATTCCTACGTTATAACGAGTATTTACAAAATTAATGAGATCCTGCTTTGCTTCTTTGTGGGCATTCCATACCTCTTGCTTGTCCATACTAAAAGCAGAGCGAAGAATATATGGATCGGATCTCCAACCAGGCATATGTTTATCAAATAATCTTTGAAACGGCTCAGAAACCCATGTAGGAGTGTGAACGCCATTTGTGATACTATCAATGCTATATCCTGGAAACATCATCCTAGATACTTCCCCATGTTTCTTTGCAACACCATTTACATAATGGCTAAAAAACAAGGCAAGACGGGTCATATTAAGCTTGTTTTCGAAGGTTACATCTCCAAGTATGAACTCAGGTAGAATGCCTCCAATCATTGACTTTGCCATGTTAAGGTCGAACTGATCATGTCCTGCTGCAACAGGAGTATGGGTTGTAAAAACGCACTGCTGACGAACCTTTTCAACATCATTTGATTGATCATAAAGCTCAAGAGTGCCAAGAGCAGCATGCCCCTCGTTCATATGATATTTATCTATAGTGGTGTAACCAAGCGCCTCAAGAATCCTGATGCCGCCAATTCCAAGTACTATTTCTTGGGCGAGACGATACTTGTTGTCTCCTCCATACAAATATTTTGTAATCGATCTATCATAATCGCTGTTTCCTTCTATGTTTGTATCAAGGAAAAAAACAGGAACAATATAACCGCCTACGCCTCTCCACTGGTAAAGCCAAGCACGAACCTTTACTTCACGTCCTTCAATGTTTACTGTTGTTGTAGAAGGAAGTTCTTGCAAAAAATTTGCAACTGGAAACTGTATAGGAAGTTCTATTTGATTGCCATTTTCATCGATTTTTTGATAAAAATAACCATTTTCAGAAAGAAGTGTAACGCCTACTACTGGAACGTTTAAATCTGCACATGATTTAATTGTATCTCCTGCAAGAATGCCCAGACCACCACTATAAGAAGGAATATTTTCATCTATTCCAATCTCCATAGAAAAATAAGCAATCTTAGGTTTTCCGCCTAAGCTTACAATACTCTTTTGAACTGTTCCATCACCAGTCTCAGTGTCAACCATCTGCTCCTCTACCACCAATCAAGGAATAACTACTCTTTTTATAAACTGTTTCATTTAAATAAAAAAACTTGTAAATGCATGGATTTATAAATACAAAAGATATAATATGTCTTGATAACAACTGAGTTGGACGGTGGTTAGAATACCAGAAAAAAAATGTGAGATATGTGGTAAGAGCTTTCATTTACATGAGCACAAGTCAGGATTTGTTGTAAAAGATGAACATTTTATCTGTGAAGAACATAGAGATGAAGAAATTAAAAAATTCACAAAGACAATTATGCAAGACAGGTTCAATGGAATGCCAATAGGATTGTGGCTTATACATGAACAAAACAAAGACAAAACAATGATGACTGTAAAAAATAATGATTAATTCCTTTTTACGAAAACCCTTTTTATATCTTAATTTATAACGCTAAAGCATGTTCATTATAAAATTAGGGGGCAGCGTCATTACAGACAAAGCCAAAGAATGCACTTTTAAACAAAAGATAATGGACAATCTCTCCAGACAAATCAAAAAAGCTGGAAAAGAAGTAATAATCATTCATGGCGCAGGTTCCTTTGGCCATATACTTGCAAAAAAATACGATTTAAATAGTGGATACAAAAGACTTGAGCAACTAAAAGGTTTTTCTGAGACACATGAAAAAGTACAAACCTTAAATTCCCTTGTTTTAAAATCACTTCAAAATGCAGGGATCCCTGCAGTATCCATTTCTCCTCATTCTACAGTAAAACTCAATGATCACAAACTTGAAAAAATCAACTATGAGATATTTGGAGAATATCTCAAAAAAGATTTCATTCCTGTTACTTTCGGAGATGTAGTATTAGATAGAATGCTTGGTTTTTCAATCTGCTCAGGTGACCTTTTAGTAAACGCACTTGCAAAACATTTCAAACCTGAAAAAGTGATATTTGTAATGGATGAAGATGGTCTTTATTCATCAAATCCTAAAAAAGATAAAAAAGCAAAGCTGCTTGAAAAAACAACTATAGTTGATCTTGAGAAACTTAGAACAAGCCTTGATTCACATGCAGATGTAACAGGTGGAATGAAAGGAAAAATTGAAAACATTAAAAAAATCACAGAGCTTGGTATAGATACAATTTTGCTAAATGGTAATAAAGCAGATAGATTATACCATGCGCTTATTGGAGAGGAAACAAAAAGTACAACTGTTATTGGAGATAAAAAGAAATGAACAAAACAGAAAGCAGAAAAGATGAACATGTGCAAGTAAGTCTTGAAAAAAATGTCTCATCTGAATATGACTACTGGGATGACATCCGATTAATTCATAATGCGCTTCCTGAGATAAATAAAGATGATATCGGCCTTTCAACTAATCTTTTCAAAAAAAAACTAGGTGCACCATTAATAATTGCAAGTATGACTGGTGGATATCCAAAAGCAAAAAAAATAAATGAAAACCTTGCAAAAGCTGCAGAGAAATACCAAATAGGGATGGGTGTAGGCTCCCAAAGAGCAGCAATTGAGAAAAAAGAACTCGCAGAAACCTATTCAATAATAAAAGATTATGATATACCACTTCGTTTTGCAAATATAGGTGCTTCACAACTAGTTATGTGGGGCCATGAAAAAACACTTGAAAATGCCAAAAAAATGATAGAAATGATAGATGCAGATGCATTTATTGTATGTCTTAACTTTTTACAAGAAGCAGTAATGCCTGAAGGTGAATCAAATGCCAAAGGTGTATTTAATTCAATCAAAAACCTTGCAAAGGATTTAGATAAGCCTGTAATTGTAAAAGAATCAGGAGCAGGGATATCCTATGATGTTGCAGAAAAACTATCGAATACAAAAATTTCAGCAATAGATGTAGGCGGGCTTGGTGGTACTAGCTTTTCGGCAATAGAGCACTATCGTGCTAAAATGATAAATGATACGCTACATGAACGCGGTGGTAAAACCTTTTGGGAATGGGGGATACCCACACCTACAAGCATTCTTCATGTAGGGGATGCAACAGATTGGAAGATACCAATAATTGCAACAGGTGGAATTAGAAACGGTCTTGATGCAGCAAAAGCAATAGTTTTAGGCGCAGATGCAGCAGGAATAGCAAGACATCTTTTAAAACCTGCAATACAGGGCAGCAAAGAAGTTTTAGATGAAATGGATGTAATAATCAAGGAATTAAGAGCAACAATGTATCTTCTCGGCTTAGATAAAATTGAAAAATTACATGATTGCGACTGGGTAATCGTTGGTGACAAATTATGGATTTAAAAGAAGAACTTAAAAAAAGAGCAGATTTTTTTAACTCTCGACTTGAAAAATTTATGAAAGGAGGTCTTCCTGAAAAATTATATGATGCTACAAGACACTTGCCACTTGCAGGTGGAAAAAGGCTAAGGCCTGTTCTTTCAATGCTTTCATGTGAAGCGGTAAATGGGGATATAATCAAAGTAATACCTCTTTCTATTGCATGTGAGCTTACACATAATTTTACACTTGTGCATGATGATATAATGGATAAATCAAAAATGAGGAGAGGAATGCCCTCTGTTCATATGAGATATGGTGAACCCACGGCTATACTTGCAGGAGACTTGCTTTTTACAAAATCATTTGAGTCAATGCATAAAACACCAGTTGATGCAAAAACTTTCAAAAACGTTGAATATGGTCTGATAGACTGTGTACGTGAAATATCTGAAGGCCAACAGTTAGATATGGATTTTGAAGAAAGAAAAATAGTCTCAGAAGATGAATACCTTGAAATGATACGCAAAAAAACCGCAGTGTTCTTCCAATATGCTTCAGAAGCGGGAGCAATACTAGGTGGAGGAACACATGAGCAGTCAAATGCGTTAAATCAATATGGTCTAAACCTTGGATTAGGCTTTCAAATATGGGATGATTATCTGGATATAAGCAGTAATTTAGAAACTCTTGGAAAAGACATTGGAAACGATATAAGAAATGGTAAAAAAACACTCATCGCTTGCCACTCTTTAAACAATGCCGCAGGTGAAGACAAAAAAGTGCTGGACGAGATTTTTGGAAACCTTAAGGCAACAGATGAGCAAGTCAAAAAAGCCCATGGCATTTTCAAAAAAACAGGTTCTATTGATTATGCAAAAAATAAAGCCGAAGAATTCTGTGAAAATGCCAAAAAATCACTTGAAATTCTTCCAGATACAGACGCTAAAAAAATACTTACAAATCTTGTCGAATATGCAACTTTTAAAAGAGAAAATTAAAGGATTACCATGTCAGAGAAAATAAAACAGACAGCAAGAAAATACGCTCTTCAAAACGCAGTTCAATTTGATGGTAAAGCAAACCCTAAAGCAGTTATTGGAAAGGTAATCGCAGTTCTTAAATCTGAAGGATTTGAGCCAAAAGAAATAATTCCTATTGTAAACCAAGTCATATCTGATGTAAATAAACTAGGAGCCGATAAACAAACAAAGGAGCTGGAGGAACTTGCACCAGAGCTACTTGTAAGAGAAAAGAAAGAAAGAGATTTTTCACTACCTAACTTACCTGAGGCGGAAAAAGGAAAAGTAGTTACCCGTTTTCCACCTGAACCAAATGGATTTTTACATATAGGTCATGCAAAAGCAAGTATTGTAGACTATGAATATGCAAAAATGTATGATGGTAAATTCATACTTCGTTTTGATGATACCAACCCTGAGAATGCTGATATAAAATTTTATGATGCACAAAAAAAAGATTTACAGTGGCTTGGTATTTCATGGGATAAAGAGTACTGTACCTCTTCAAATCTTGAAAAACATTACAAGCTTGCGGAGCAGCTCATAAAACAAGGAGATGCCTATGTCTGTCAGTGTGGACCTGATTACATAAAGGAATGTCGCTTCGATGGAAAAGAATGCAACCATAGAGACTGTCACAGTGGCGAAAACCTTGACCTCTGGAAGCAAATGCTGAGTGGAGGTACAGATAGAGCAATTCTCAGGCTTAAAGGAGATATGAGTTGTGATAACACTGCAATGCGTGATCCAACACTTTTTAGAATAATTGAAAAAAATCATCCGATACAGGGCGATAAATACCGTGTTTGGCCAACATATGACTTTGCAGGAGCAGTAGAGGACAGCATTAGTGGTGTGACTCATCCTTTTAGGACAAAAGAATATGAGCTTCGTGATGAATGCTACAGCAGGCTTCTTGACTTGTTAGGTCTTCGCAAACCCTATCTTATGGAGTTTGCTCGTCTAAATATAGAGGGTATGCCTGTTTCTAAAAGAAAAATCAAACCACTTATCGATAACGGTGTAGTCTCAGGATTTGATGATATACGTCTTCCAACGCTTCGTGGCCTTAGAAAAAGAGGAATCTTGCCTGAGGCGATAAAACAATTTGTTATAAGTCAAGGCATTTCAAAGGTTGAATCAACTGCAACATTTGGTCTTGTGGAATCTGCAAATCGTAAGATACTCGACCCTATTGCAAAAAGATTCTTCTTTGTACCTAATCCTGTAAAACTTGTTGTTAAAGATGCTCCAAAAATGAAAAAAGAAATAGCTTTTCATCCACAAAATAAAGAGATGGGTGTAAGAAAAATAGAAACTGATGATGTGTTTTACATCCCATTAAGCGATGCAACTAATCTTGAAAAAGATGAAGTTTTCAGGTTAAAAGACCTTTATAATGTTAAAATTTTAAGTAAAAATGATGAAATCATCGGTGAATTTGCAGGTGAGGGTCTTATTGCTAAATCTGCAAAAATACAGTTTACTACCGACTCTTTTATTGAAATGACCGTAAATATACCTCATAATTTGTTCAAGGATAACCTTTACAATCCTGAAAGCCTTGAAAAAGTAAGAGGATATGCTGAAAGTGCTGTTTCAAAAATTGACAAAGAAGAAATAGTTCAATTCGAGCGTTTTGGTTTTGTTAGATTAGAAAAAAATAATGGGGATATTACAGGTTATATGGCTCATAAATAGTCTTTTTTCTTCTTCTTTTTTAATATAGTAAAAATTGTAATTGCTCCGAGGATCAATATTAACTCAAATCCTGGCGTTTCAACAGGTTCTACCAAAGGATATTTATCTTGTGTTGTGCCTCCATTTATATTGTAAGGAGTATCACCTATTCCATCGCCATCATTGTCTGTTCCGTTATAATCATCCCAGTAGTTACCCCTGCTGTTATGGCTCCATCGTCCTTCTGAATCATCATATCCGTTGTGATAGTTTCTTATAAAATTGTTTTCATAAATTATATTGTTGTTCGATTTTATCGAGTAAATCATTACGCCAAAGGAGTTTTCCTCTATATTGTTTTGAAAAATCTCGCAGTTGTTTGCCCATAGTTCAAGAGCAATTCCACATCTGCATCTCTTGATTATATTGTTCGCAATCTTATTGTTGCAAGAATCAATGTCGATCCCATCGTTATACAAATAAAAACCTGCGTTTTGTATTGTAAAGCCTGTAATGTTTACACTATCCGATAGAATTCTTATTACATCGGATTTTTCTTTTCCGTCTATAATTGTGTTTTCTTTGTCTTCGCCTACAAGATTTATCTTTTTGTCGATTACAAGATTTTCATAATATGTTCCTTTATACACGTAAACTGTGTATCCTTCTTCTGCACTATTTATTGCTTCCTGAATGATTGTATAATCATGATTTCCAGTTTGACTTACTTCTAAAACATTTTTTTCTTCTGCTTTTACATCAAAACCCGTAATAAAACTGGATAAAACTAGCAATATAATGATAAATGATAATGCGATTGACATAATTCTTACAAGATTTTTCATCAGATACACTATAATTATTTTATTAAATATATTAAAAATAGTATTTAAAAATATGCCTAATTCTAATTTCTAACTAAAATAAAGTTATATTCAAAATATAAAAAGGAATAAAATTCCTTTTAGAATACAAAAAAAAGTTTTAAGATATATCTGCGAAAAATCTTCCCTCAAAATTTAATTCAGGGCAAGCAAAGTCTCCCATTATTGTATCAGATCCATCTATGATTCTACATAACATGCGCATTCTAAAATTTCTTCCGGCAAATGTAAAAGTACCATCGAACCATACTAAGTCGCCTCTTTCATAAAACTTTTCAAGATTGATATCGCATGTAAAGCCTCTTACTATTATGTTTGCTTCTAAAGAGTCTTTATTCTCAGATATAGTACCTTGGATATCGCCACAAATCTCAGGATAATTAGATACATATTGACCTTCGAATTCAATAGTTTCTTGATCGGCTTCTACTGCTACTGCTTGTGGTATTGCAAATAATAAAACTGCTAATAACAAACTAGCGAATATCTTACTTTTCCTTGTTTTATTCATTTTTATCACACATCATATTTTTTTATAAAAAAAAGTTGATTTAAATAGTATATTAATTTTATTTGGAAATTTTCGAATAAGCCAATCTTAAGAATTAAACACTTATATTTTTGGTTAGCAAAGTTTTTAAACATTTAATCGATTTAAGCATTGCACTTAAAAGGAGAGATGGGATGACACATGCGTCATTATAAAAGATTATTTCTTGTATTTATCATACTGTTTAGCATAACAATTGTTTTTACACAAACAGTAAGCGCTGATGATTTTATACCAAAGTTTGATAGTATTGGAATATCACTTGCAGTACTTGTAGCAGTAATTGCAACAATATTTGCGTTTTTTACAATGGGTGGTATAAAATATGTTACACCTGAGAATGTTTTAGATACCGAAGTAAGGAAAAACCTATACAGTTACATAGAGGAGTATCCTGGATCGCATTTAAGAGAAATTGCAAGAGAGCTTGAATTAAAACCAAGTAATGCGGCATGGCACTTAAGAAAACTAGAACAAACAAATCTTGTAAGAAGTAGAGATATCGGTGGTAAAAAGGTATATTATCTTGTAGAAGGTGGAGTTGAGGCAAGAAAAGAGGCTATTGCAGAGGCCATACTTAAAAACGAAAATGCCAGAAAGATCATGAATTATCTGGTGGATAATCCTGGTAAACACCTGCTAGAGATAGCAAACGCTCTAGAACTAAATCATCATACAGTTAAATGGCATATTAAAAAAATGTTTCTTGCAGAGCTTATTGATGGAGATACAAGCAACTCTGCATATCCTGTATACTATCCAACAGAGACCGGTATGGAAATTTCTAATAAATTCTCAGATATGATAAAAAAACCTGGTAGGGCTTCTTAAATTTTATAAAAGCCCAACGTCAGTTACTTCTGCAGATTCAATTTTTTCCATTTTTGATATTTTTTCTGCAATAGGATCTATTCCACCTGCTCCAGAGCTATCAGGTATTACAACAGTTAAGTTGATTCCTTTTAAACCGAATGCAACATTTTTAATCTCAACGTTTCCTATTTTTGCAGGTGGTTTAACATATGTTTTTATTTCTTCTATAATTTGATTTAGTTCTTCTTCTTCTAATACTTCTGTTGGCATTATCTGTATAAGACCTACAACGTCACCCATTTGAGTTTCCTCCTTAGTATTTATGGACCTAAAAAACCGCATTTTTTGCAAGTGTATTTTACACTTTGTTCTCTGCAATTCCTGCATCTTCCTATGACTTCATCGCAACTAGGACAATGAAAAGTTGCAGCACCGTCTTCTATTAGTCCTTTCCCACAGGATACACATCTTTCTGCTTTTTCCATAGAATTGGCTGAATACCAATCATATATTTAATATTGACGCCTCTTTCTAAGGATATATCACTATTTACATTCGTTTTTATTAGAAATTCTATCCATTGAAAAGTTTGCAACAGATTTAAAGATCTTCTGCATAAATACCGCACCAAAAATAAGGTTCATATAGTAGGTTATAAAACGGAAAATAATAACAAAAATTCCAAGAACCGCACCACTTCCTATGACGATGCTATACAAAACTCCTACAGAGCCTTCGGTAACACCTGCAGCACCAGGTGTTGTAGGCATCATAATTATTATTATCAGAAATACCTGAGCCGCGATTGATTCTACAAAGAACGGATTTAAACCAAGACCCATTAGAATCATAGATGGTATAAGCCACATACTAAGCCACATAAAAACTGTTAATATACCAGCAGAAAGAAAAGTAGATTTTTTGCCTTTTAGAAAAACCATCATACTAGAATGAAAATTATCTACTTCTAAATTTATTCTTTCAATAACTTTGCTCTTTTTTTCTTTTTTCTTTGAAAAACGATTTAGTTTTTTGTTTATCCAAAGAACTAAGCCTTTTGTTTTATCTGGAAATTTTATAGCGTATAAAAACAAAAATATTGCAATTAGAAAAACAATAATTCCGATACTAAGAGCAATTGTAAGAATCGAAGTGTCAATATTCTGCTTAATTGCAATTTCTTCTAATCTATTTTTGAATACGAAAAATGCAAGAGGTACTGATATCAAAATGATAATTGCATCGATTAATCTTTCACCAAGAACACTTGCAGTAGAGCAGCCGATACTTGCCCCTTCTTTGTTTAAAAGATGTATTCTCACAGGCTCTCCACCGGCCATGCTAGGGGTGATTCCTGCTAAAAATAAATTGGCCATTACAATCTTTGTGGAGCTCCACCAGCTAATATTAACAGATTCATCGGCAGCATTTGCTAGAATCTTTAATCTTAAACCCCATATACACCAGGATAAAAAGTTTAGAAGAGCAGCTAGTATGAAAAACTCATATCTAAAATCAATAAGTTTTATCTGCTCTCCAAATTTGCTAAAGTCATTTACTGTAAAATACAAGACTACAAAAATAAAGATTACACTAAGAAGAATGCTTGCGATAATTGAAATTTTAATATTTTTTTGTTTCTTTTCAGCAGATGCCACAGAATAAGCTAATTTAAGAAATAACTTATTTTAGTTATGGTAAAATCAAACAAAAACCTTATCAGGAAAAAACCATTCCCCAAGAAAAAAGAATTTGATGATTAAAAATGAAAACCTTACCCGTATCAAAATATGTTAAAACTGCAAACCATATTCTTCAGAATAAAATCGCAGGAGAAAGCATTTATCCTTTTTATGCTTCTTATAAGGTTACACATAAGTGTAGTCTAAGATGCAGTTTTTGTAACGTCTGGATGGAAGACACACCTGACCTTGATACCGAAGGTGTTTTAAAAGTCATAGACAACATTGCAAAAAGTAGCATTGTAGTGCTTTCTCTCGAGGGTGGAGATCCTCTGGTTAGAAAAGATTTGGGAGAAATACTAAAACACGCATCGACAAAGCCTTTTACACTATTTTTTACAACAAATGGGCATCTCCTTGAAAAAAGACCCATGGAAGAATATGGTAAATACATAGATTTTCTACATATCAGTATTGATGAAGGACATGATAACCTGGAGTTCTTTGAAAATCTAGAACTTTATCAGAGTTATGGTCCGGAAATATGTATACAGGTAGTAGTAACAAAAGATACAATGGATGCAGTTGAAGATAAAGTAAAAAGAGTTTATGATGTTGGTGCCCGAACTGTTATAATGCCAGCATGTCATCTTGATGGAACAGATGATTTTTATCCAGATCCAGAAGAATTTGGAACACTTATAAGAACTCTTAAAAAGAAATATCCGAACACAATTACTACTCCTTCAGGTTTTCTAGATAATATTAAAAAGCCTCATGGATGTAGCACTTCATCTATAATAATTGACTCAGACGGAGGGCTTTTTTATCCCTGTAGAACTGTTGGAAAAAGACTTTTTGATTTAACAAAAGGTGATCTAATGGATTTCCTGCGTTCCGAAGACGCAAAAAAAGCAAGACAGTGGATGAAGGAATGTCCACGAGCATGCGGCTGGTATCAATATTTTGCAACAGATGTTTTTGCAAGTCCCAAAACCATTATGAGCTCACTTAGCCCTTATCTTTTCAAATAACTAATTTCAGGGGAAAAAATGTATAAAATATCAAACACAGAAGATGGAATTGAAATTTTCCTTCCAGAGGATAATACAATCTGCAATTTTAATGATACAACTTGGGAGATAATTAAAACCATTAAAAACTCTAAAAGCATTAATGAGTCAATAAAAATAGTCGCTAAAAAATTTAAAATATCTGCTGAGGATGCAAAGGAAGACATTCAAACCGTTTTATCAAATTTAAAAAAATTGAAAATTGATATTGATAAAATACCCTTAGAAACAAAATATCGATTGTATCAACCAAGAAATGTACATTTTGATATTACATCTAAATGTAACTCTAACTGTATCTATTGTATCTCATCTGATTTAATGAAAGATCAAAAAGAACTAGCAATACAAGATATTTTGGGCACTATCAAACAACTTAATGATTTGGGTATGTGGATATTAACACTAAGCGGGGGAGAGCCTTTACTCAGAGATGATATTTTTGATATTTTAGATTATACAAAAAAACATGGCATATTAGTAAATATCTTAACCAACGGGCTTGTTATCGACGACTCTATCTCAAAGAAACTTAAAAAGTATAAACTATTGACAAAAATACAGGTAAGTTTAGATAGCTACAATCCAGATCATCATGAAAAACATCGCGGAGTTAAAGGCTGCTTTAAAAAAACAATGGAAGGAATAAATTCTCTACTCAAATATGATATTAATCCAATTATCTCATGTGTTGTTACTAAAATAAATGTAGGGGATATAGAAAAGACTATTGACTTTCTAAATACAATTGGAATTAAAAGATTAAGAATTGCTCCTGCAAGTTTTTTTTCTGAAAAAACTAAACTGAATAAAGAAGAAATATTGCTGGATAAACAACAGTTAGAATCATTAGGTAAAAAAGTTGTAAGTTTGAGTGAAAAATATAAATCTATGGAGTTTTCAATATCTCCTGTTCTGTTATCTTATAAGAAAGATACAAAGTATATACCAGATATTCTGTATTGTACTGTGGGCCAATCAATTCTATATCTCTCTGCATCAGGAGATGTCTATCCTTGTAATGGCCTAATTTTCCCGGAATTTAAAATTGGTAATATTAATGATAAATCAATCAAAGAACTATGGCTAAAATCAGATATTCTTAGACGTTTTAGAAAACTAGATGTAAATGATTTTAATAAATGTAAAAATTGTGATTTAAAAGAAAACTGCAATGGGGGCTGTAGAGGTAACGCATATAGGATTTTTAAATCTGTTACAGAATATGATCCAGTGTATTGTGCTTATTTCGATAGATAACCTTTTAAAAACTGTTTAAATAATAAATCTTGTAAAGGTAAAGATATGTATAAAATAAGAAGAAAGGGCAAAGGCGTACAAATTTTTGACACTTATGATTATTATAAAACTTTTAATTTAAATCAAACAGAATGGGAAATTGTTAAAGCTGTTAAAAATTATAATTTAGAAAAAGCCATTGAAAAAATATCGTCATTGTTTAAAATTTCAAAAAAAGACGCTAAAGAAGATATTGAAACAGTACTCAGTAATATTAATAAAATTGGGGCTGACCTTGAAAATATTCCAATTTCTTTGCCAAGAAATAAACGTAATCTTTTAACTGTTCAGTTTGATGTTTCTTCTAAATGTAATTCAAATTGTATCTATTGTCTTGTTTCGGATCATATAGAAAATAAAGAGGAAGTTTCTACAGAAACCATACTTAAAGTAATATCTGAACTTCCGGATCTTGGGACATGGGTATTAGTATTAAGTGGCGGTGAGCCTTTATTAAGAAAAGATGTTTTTGATATAATAGAGCATGCGGATAATCTTGGAATTTTAGTTCAATTTCTCACAAATGGAATTTTAATAGATGAGAAAGTTGCTAAGAGATTGGCTACATTTAAACATCTGCAGATTCGTATTAGTCTTGATAGTTGTATACCTGAGCATCATGATAAACATCGTGGAGCTAAAGGAAGCTTTGAAAAAACAGTAAGAGGAATAAAGAATCTAAAAAATCAAGGTATTACACCTGAAATAGCCGTTGTAGTATCATCTATCAATTATGATGATTTTGATAAAACAGTAGATTTCTTAAAAGAGCTGGGTATAAAATATGTTAGAATAGGTGCTGTATCTACTCTTATGGGTAAGGGGTATGAACAAAGAGAGTATCTTCCTCTTAATTCTAAGCAGTACAATGAATTAGGCAAAAAAATAATTGAGCATAATAAAAAATGCAAGTCTTTGTTATTTGACCCGATAAAAGAATTGGTTGTTTATGCCACTCCACCCTCATTTGATAAAAAATTAGAACCTTGTGGAATAGGTAAATCTAAAATCTATATCTCTGCTGATGGGCTTGTTTATCCTTGTATTGGTGTATCTTTTTCAAAGTTTGTAATAGGTGATATTAAAAAGGATAAGTTATCTGATATCTGGAAAAACTCAGATCTTTTGAAAAAACTTAGAAACCTTACTACAAAAGATATAAAACATTGCAGTAACTGTAAATTTGAAGAGTTATGTACTGGGGGATGCAGAGCAAATTCATATAGATATTTTAAATCAATATTTGAACACGATCCTCTATACTGTGTTTATTACAAATATAACAAATAATTACAAAAGAAACAAATATGTTTAAATTGCGTACTAAATTATTAAATAAGAAACAGAAATGAGATTTTTGTCTCATAAGCCTTATAAATAATAAAATATATAATATGGTGTGATTGATATGGAATATACAAAACCAAAACATCTATCAGATTCAAAATCAAACCTTGATGCAAAATCTGAATTAATCAGCAATTATCCTGTTGGAAAAATATTTTCATAATTTTTTTTTCAACAAAGTTTATCCTAGATAAAATCTAATCTAGGTTTTATTATTTTTATATTAGCTTTTGAACATAATCGTTTGCGTTTTATATTAAATAATTACAAAAAGATCATATTATTCATGTTAATTACTAAATTGTTAGCTAACAAACACAAATTGTTTTTTTGTGCCATAAAGATTATAGGCAATAAAATGTATGATATGAGATGATTAATATGGAATATACAAAACCAAAATGTTTATCCGGCTCAAAATCAAACCTTGACGCAAAATCCCAGTTGGCTAGTCATTATCCTGTTGGAAAAATATTTACATAAATTTTATTTTAGATATTTTTAATCTTTGCTATATATGCCTTTTTATCATTAGTATTACCTGTTATTATAATTGAATCATCATTATCTATTTTTAGATCAAATATTGTTCTTTTAACTATTGAATCCAAGATGCATTTAATATTTCCATTTTTTGAATATTTTATAATGCAATCTCTTACTTTTTTAGAAGGTTCTGAAGTTATACCAATAATTGGTTCATCATGTGAATCTAATGCTATTGAGTACGATAATGAGTTATAATTATATTTCTTTGTTTTCAGCCAATTAATGTCGCCTTTTTCATTTATTTTTATTACTACAGGATTCATTTTTTTTCTAAAATTAATGCGACCGGATAGTATTATGTTATTTTCACTATCAATTGATGCCCCTAAAGCTTCCATCCCTAAATCTTTTCCATATCTATTAGACCATATTAGATTTCCATTTTTGTCATATTTTAATACTAATGCTCCTTCCATCCATTTTCCTTTGATTTTATAGGGTGTATAACAATATCCGACAATTACAATATTCCCTTTATTATCTATTTGTATATTACGTGGTATATCCATATGATATTCATGATATATCTTATCCCAAATAACTCCTCCATCTTTATCATATTTAACAATAAGGCATCCTAGGGTTGGTTCTCCTGGTTTAAAAAAGGTTGATGCAACAAATATGCCATCCTTTGGCCCAGTTGTGACTGAAAAGCCGATAGTGCATATCCCTCTTTGAAATGTTTTTTCCCATAGAATATCGCCGTTTTTATCGTATTTTTTAACACACGCTTTTACACGAGGTGTTGGAGCATTTGTCCATTCCCCCTCAAAGCCTGTTGTGATAATATTTTCTTTTGAATCAAAAATAACATCGTATATCATATTTTGTTTATTGTTTTTAAAAGCCTTACTCCATATATCATTACCATTTTTATCTAATTTTGATAAATAAGAACTGTATCTTTTCTCTCCAAGATAATTGCCTGTTAGAATTATATTGTTTTTTTTATCAAAATCTATTGCAAATCCTGATTCGATATCTTTAGTGCATATTTCTTTAGTCCATTCTAGTATGTCATTGAATTTGTTCTTTTTAATTATGGTTATCTCTCCTTTCTTTAGGCTCATTATTATCTGGATACCCACCTATTCTAAGACTTGGATCGCCTAGCAAATTGAATTCATGTAAAATTATCCTATCTCCAAAATCTTTGAGATATTTTTTCTGTGCTTCTATATATATCTCAGAAAGTATGGCTTTTTCTTTTGCTTTTTCTTTTCTTATATAAGTTTTAAAAAAATGTAATCCAAGCATACATCCGCCCCCTTCCATAATTCCAGTATATTCTGGGCGTGCTGATGCTATACATGCAATAGCTCCTCCAAATCTGTAAGATATAATCTTCCAGGCAAGAGGGGAGACGCTAAAATTTTTAATTTTATAATCTAATCTTCCAAGTAAGCATCCATCAAAAAATATAATTGGAAGTTTATATCTATTAAATGTTAAAAAAATGTCATTAATAGCATAACCTGTTTTCATTTTATTGTCTTTTTCTTTTAAAAACCATTTGAATTCAGAAGCATGACCTGAAAAATTAACAAAACCTGATCCTTTATTTAACTCTTTTATTATTGATATCCTGTTAATATTGTTCTTCGATTGCCTAAATTCAATTGGCTTGAACCCTTCCATCTCATTTTTTATTAATTCATTATGGTATTCTCCCTCTGAACAACCTTTTCCAACCCATGACCAATATTTTTCATATTTTGTGTTTATACCGGCTATATTTCCCCCGCACAGAATTATTCTTTTAAACCAATCCTTGCCATATGTTTGTTTTTCATAATTTATGATTTTGCGGACAACATTGATTACTTCAAACCCATTTTTGCATGCTAATCTTCCAACACCTATATCTGGATTTAAATCAATTAGATCTGTTTTGCCCTTATGGTGATATTCTCCAAAAAAACCATTTTTGTTGGTATCCCAGTTAGAAAAGCTACCATCTTTGTTATATATGTTTGAGTAATATAAATCTGTAATAAATGTTCCATCCCAGACATGTATTTTTCTGATTGGTATCTTGTTTATATCTCCAACTAGCATTATATATTTTGTATTCCAATTTTCTATTGAATTTTTTATAAAATATTTTATTTTTTCGGCTTTGTCTATACCCTTTTTTCTAAAATAATGGCCTTCATATATTTCTTCAATATCCACAATCTTTGTTTTAATTCCTAATTTATTTTTATGGTCTACTAATGGCATTAAATTCTTCTTAAAATCGTGAATGGTAATAATAATCAGATCAAATTTTTTATTAATCGATGTAGGTTTTTCTTGTTGCATTATATGATACCTAAATTTTCTTATGCTTTATAAAATATTCATATCAAACTCATTTTTTCTCTTTTAAAACCTGTTTATAAAGCTCTTCGGTCTGCTTTGAAATTTTATCCCAACTATGATTCTTTATTACATAATCAAGTGCTTTTTTACAAATATTAGTGCAGAGTTTTTCGTCGTATAGAACTTCTGTTACTCTATCTGAAATTTCTTCTTTTGTATAATCATGTAAAAGAATTCCTCTCCCCTCTCCAAGAATCTTTATGGCGTTTCCTACATCTGAAGAAACAACGGGCAAGTTACAGGCCATTCCTTCCATAATTGTAAAACTTGCATTTTCTCCCCTTGAAGGAAATACAACGATATCTGCTGCGCGCATATAATCTACTAGTTCCTCATCGCTTACAAAACCAGTCATAATAATATCGGGATCATTTTCACTCATTTTTTTGAGTTTGTCATATTGATTACCTGTCCCAACAATAATTAACTTTACATCTTTTATTTTCTCTTTTATAAGTGGAAAGCTTTCAACCAATAGGTGAACGTTTTTCTGGTAATGTAGACGACCAAAATAAAGCACAATTCTTGAATCTTTGTATTTTTCTTTTATCTTTGATTTTCCTGGTGAAAAACGTTTTATGTCGACACCATTTGGGATAAATACAAGTTTTTCCGAGGGAATTCCCCATTTTTCAAAAATAGGGATATAATCTTCATTTACGCAAATAATCTTGTCAACACGTTTTCCGATGTATTTGGTCATTCTCTTAATAAAGCCACTGTAAATACGTGATGAGGCAGCATTTGCTTTTATGTCAAGTAGATAGTGACAAGTCATAATGCATGGAATTTTTTTATTTTTAAGAAAACCATGCAAGAAAGTAAATAATGGGCTGTGGAAATGAACAATATCCACATGATTTTCTTCTAAGATTTTTTCAACTTTTCTATAAGACCCTGTAGGGTTTACAAAAAAAACTTCCCAAAGAGATTTAACACAAGGGATATGATAAAAAAGATTTCCATCTTCTTCTTCAAAACCTTCTTTTTTTGTGTTGCCTGTAACAATTATCGTCTCAGATTTGAGGCCTTTTACAAGCTCTATTACGTGGGTGTATGCACCGCCTTCTTTGTATGTTGTTATTTCTGCTATTTTCATAAATATCCTAACTAAAAAATTCGTTTTCAATATATGTCCAATTCACTTCATATACTTCTGCCCAAGAGACCGGTTCTAAGGTCTCGGGGTTTATGTTTATTGACTCATTTCTATACAATAACGTAAATGCTTTATCCTTAAACTTATCATATCCACCAGTCCATGTTTCATTTGTCAGATATTTTGTTCTGAAAACTCCTTTTGCAGGTCCTATATGAACTTCGTTGTTTTTCATAATATCATCAACTATTATGTGAGTTATTTTTGTTTCAGTTCTACCAATTCCCATAAGTTCTCCTATATACTCGCTTACGTTTTCTGCTTCCCATAGATATACAACTTGATCGTCGCTTGTATTAAAACCGTTTGCTTCCATTAGTCTTTCAAGACGATGATCTGATGCAATAATGCTAGTGTTGCTTGAAACGTTTTCCGTTATCCATTCAACTACTTTGATGTCTTCGTTTGTTATTCTTTCTGTACTTTGACCAAGGGCCTCATGTGATGAATATGCAGAAAGTCCAAGTGACGAAATAAATACTATAAAAAACAATAAGAAAGCCACCCTTTTCTTTTGGGAAAATGCTATTTTTCTTTTCCTATAATTTACAAAAGTATCAATTTTATCTTTAATATTTGAAAGAGATGCTTTATAATGTGGATCTGAAAATATTCCCCCTATTCCAAAGACTGTAAGTATTGCAACAGGATACATCAAATATTCAAAGTGCCTATGCGGATAAAGAGTAATACTCTTTGTACCAATCGAATAGACAAATGATGCAAGTATTGCTACAAGCCACCCTCTGATGAAAAAACCATTTTTTATGTGGCATGTATATCTAAAACCTGCAACCCCAAAAGAAAATGCTACAAGCAAAGGAATCGTTAAAATTACAGCATTTGCAGTCAAAGAAAAACCGGTCCATGGGAGAGGGATGTAGGTAAATATTGTAAGAGTGCTTATACAGATTGCGAGTACTATTGAAAATAGATAAACCCTTGATTTTATAGAGGGCTCAGGTTTTTTAATAAATGGGTTTGCTTTCCATAAAAACCATAGAACTGGCTTTAGAAACTTGTTTTCATTGTTCTTTTTCTTTTCTTCAACGAAGTACTTTAATTTCCTGACAAGCTTTGCAATTATAAACGATGAAAATAACAATATATAAAATAAAATGATGATAAAAGCAGATCCAATTGTTATATTGCCAAAACCTATACCTCTTTTCATAAACTCTTCATAAACTGGTGTTGCAATAAGTGACCAATAAGAAAACACAAATATACTTGCCAAAAAGACATAAGAGATATCTTTTTTGATTGTATCTAACCATTTATCTCTACTTGCATTTTCGAAAAATAAGATAAAAATCAAAGATACAAGATAGAAATATGTTGTTAAATGATGAGACATCACAAGCAAAACAGTTGATAACGCAAGCGGGATTGCATATATGTTATTTTTACGGAATTTTATGAAAAGATATAATGAAAGAATCATAAAAAAATGTCCCATTGTAAGAGGGGATGCATGGCTGAGTTGATAAACATGAAACGGAAGTACCGATAACACAAGTGTAGATAAAAGTGCCATTTTTCTGTCTTCTAAAAGTTCGTAGCATATAAAATAAAAAACCAAAACTGCAAGACCACCAAAAATAGGTGTAAGCTTTGGCATTATTACCAAAATATCAAGACCAGTTATCCAATGTGCAAATGTATTAATTGCATATAGTACTGGAAAATAATTATATGAATTGCCCCATCCCACATAATCAGGAAAAAGCTCTCCTTGGATTGCAACAGATTTTGTAAGGCCAAAATATATTCCAAAATCACATCCCCATGCAGCGTTAAGCCATCCAGGTATTGCTCTAATAACTATTGCTAAGCCTGAAATTAAGACTAACCAAAAAAGCCAGTTTTTTGAGAGATGCTTTAAAGAAATTATTTTGTTTGCCTCCACTTCTCTGTTCTAGGGAAAATAAAGTGTTAATATAAATTATTTACTTAAAAACAAAAGATTTATGGGAGCGGCCTTTCTGTAGTGTTATACACCACATCAAGAATGTTTTCAACAGATTTTTTTACGTCGCATTTACGTTTAATGCCTGTTTTTTTCTTTGCAATTTCTACATCTCTTGCTAAATTGATTTTATCCTGTCTTAGACAATAGAATGATCCTTTTTTATTGTGATATTTGCCAAGATATTCCTGTTCGATTTGACCAGGTGTAGGTGTCATTAGTGCTTTTGCGCCTACTACTGATAAATCAAGAATTGTGCTGTATCCACTGCGTGATATTACAAGCTTTGAGCGGTTTAAGAAATCTTCACGTTCATTTTTAGGTAAAAAAGAATAAGTTTCGATACCTTCAGAATTATATTTATCAAGATTCTCGGTTTTACCAAGAGTTACAACAATTTTTCCTTTCAAATCTTTTACCTGACTCATTATTTTTTCTTCAAGCATCGTTCTTTGTGGTTCTGGGCCTGAGATACTGATTAGATAATCTATGTCTTTTGATTTCTTCTTTTTTTCAAAATCTGAAAGAACTCCAACATAATGAAGCTTATTTTCATCGATACGGCGCAAGTTATGTGAAAGATCTCCTGATAGATTATCTTCTTTGTAATCTGGAACAATTACTCCGGCGTATCTTTTAAAGAAAAAAAGATTGAAAATTTCACTACCACTTTCAAGCATCTTAAGTCTTAAAGGATTCATTATTCTCATCTGATGAGACATAAAAAAACTAGGTATGCTTCTGCTGTAAATATCATATCTTGCATCAGAAATAATTCTGTCAATTTTTTCTTTTTCTATAAGTTTTTTAACATAGTTAAAACCATTATGCAGTCTTCCAATAAACTTGGGCCAATATATCATGCTTTTTGCCATAAACTGTCTAGGGCTTTCAGATAAAAGCATGGGATAATCTTCAAGTTCAATATATTCCAAGCTGTCTCCTAATTCGTTTTTTAGTAATTGTAGTGATCTTCCTTGCGAAATAATCTTTAATTCATGGTTTTCGCTAACTAGTTTTCTAATTACGGGAAGACTTCTTGTCGCATGGCCCAGACCCCAACTGCATACCGCGTATATTATTTTCATTTTCAAAAATCCCTAAACAAATAATCTGTTAAATAAATAACTGGGAAATAACATATATTTAAATAACAAAGCATATTCACCGGTTGAGAGTAAATATGAGATTTGAGGAAAAACTATCAAAAATAGTTAAAAAAAACAACTCTCTTTTATGTGTGGGTCTTGACATTGACAAAGATAAACTGTCAAATCAACCACTCTTAGAATTTAACAAAAAAATAATCGATGAAACCAAAGATTTGGTATGTGCATATAAACTAAACATGGCCTTTTATGAAACACTTGGAAAAGAAGGATACGATTTATTAGAAAAGACTATTTCATATATTCCAGAAGAAATCATAATTATACTGGATGGTAAAAGAAACGATATTGGAAATACCGCAAAAAAATATGCAAAAAGTCTTTTTGAAACATTAAAATGTGACGCTGTCACAATAAACCCATATCTTGGCTTTGATGGTATTAAGCCTTTTTTAGATTACAAAGATAAATGCAGTTTTATTCTCTGCAGGACTTCCAATTCATCTGCAAAGGATTTTCAGGATTTAAAAGTAGAAAAACCTCTTTATATTCATGTTGCAGAAAAGATTAAGCAATGGAATACAAAAAATAACGCCGGTGCTGTGGTAGGTGCAACATATCCTGATGAGCTAAGAGAAATAAGAGGGATTATTGGTGAAGACATGGTTCTTTTAATACCCGGTATAGGTGCTCAAGGTGGAGACGTAGAAAAAACCATTAAATATGGTACAAATAAGAAAGGCGAGAATGCAATTATAAACTCGTCTAGAGGTATAATCTATTCAAAAGATCCGAGAGAATCGGCAACTCTTCTTAGAGATGAAATAAATAAATATCGATAAGTATATCTTAAAATATATCTTTTTGTATGTCTAAAGTTTACCAAAACAGATAAAAACTAGTAACTACTTATTTTATACCTGCCTTGATTACGAAGGTCTTCATGATCAGTGATTGAAGATGCAGAATCAAGGATACATAAATTGATACCAATAAGGTCCCTCTTTGACCAATAAGACGTACGAGTCATATGGAATGAAAAAGAGGACAACCATGATATCAAACAAAAGTCGCAACTTGTGTTATGGGGTTATTTCACTGCTGTGTTTCGAAATAACTCTATAACTGCGGCGAAATAATTTTAAAAGAGTCAAATAAAAGAAAAATAATTATGAAATTATAACTTTAATGAAAAATCGTCAATTTTTTCTTTCCAATCATCTGGAAGGGCGTTACCTTCTTTTTGTCCGTCGCCTTTAACTATTAAATCAGCCTCGGCTACTTTTTCCATGTTGGTATTTTTCAGATATTTATCCATTTTTTTAAGCCAGTTCCTATTCATTCCATGTGTGTTTATTATTGCGTATTTCTTATCATCCATTGAACTTAGCTTTTTCATAAATTTCCTCATATTCCTCTGTACATTAAATGCTTCAGCTGGTGCAGAAAAAACATAAAAATCTGCATTAGGAACTTTTGTAGGATCTGCTTCTTCAACATTTATTATATCTATTTCTTTTGATTTGTCTTTTAATTTTGTACCTAGGTATTCTACAATTTTTTTATTATGTCCAAATCTTGACCAGTAATAAAGCACATATTTCATAATCTCACAAAATATGGGATTTATTAGCTATTATAAAAAGCTAATCTAAATAAAATATAGTATTAAAAAAGATAAAAAAAGAGATTTTTTTTATAATTCTTCGTATGTAATCTCTAGTGTTATTACTTTATGGTCTATTATTGGTAGACCTTCTACAACACCGTTTGTCTCACCAGGCATTAAACCCATTACATACATGTGTAATGTAAGGTTTTCTCCTTCTTCAAAGGTTGTGTTTGAGATTTCATAGTTTGCAGGTATTGTTATGTTTGTATCTTTTTCTCCACCTAGCATTGAGTCAACTACATTTGTTGATCGTATTAGTTCACGTATTGGTAATACTCTGTCGAGTAGACTCATTATTGGAAGAAGGCCTGCATCAAATATATTTCTTGTTGCTACAGCACTGTAAAAGATTGACCTTGGCATTATAAATGATTCTCTTCCACTGTTATCTGTTGAATTAAGTTCTATTACTATTTCGTCTTCTACAATATAACTACTGTTTTCTCCATCTTCTGTTACATTTACTTGTAGTGTGATGCTTTGATTATCAAGGGTTATATGTGGTGTAACTATTCCTACCCAACTATCTACTTCAGCTTCTACTTTTCCGTTTAAATCTACAGCTCCTGCAAAATTAGTAGCCCCTATTCCAATTAAAAGGCTTACAACAACAATCGATAGTATTTTTATTTCTTTCATATTTATCACTCTGCGCAGTTTTAATTCCTATTTTTATATTTATCTTTTATGATATATATATCTTTCTATATTATCTGCTAGTTATTTAACAGATTCAATAATTAAATACAAAAATACTATATTAATGTTTTTATAAAATATTTAAGTCACGAAACAATTGTATGTATATCATTATAGTTTACAATTCTAATTTATATGTAAACTTTATATACAGGTTCTGTATACGTTTTAAATCCGAATTG
>CAZQXW010000020.1:0-30741 GCA_964597365.1 uncultured Thermoplasmatales archaeon
CTGCTTCTTTGGAGGGTTATGTTGATGGTTCTGCTCAGGTTCTTGTTTTGAATAATGAGTCTTCTCCTGCTGATCCTGAGCTTGTTGTTAGTTGTCCTGTTAGTGTTTTTGAGGAGGAAAGTTTTGATGTAGCTGTTACCTCGGAGGGTAGTCCTGTTAGTGGTGTTAGTGTGGTTTTTGATGGTATAAGTTTAGAGACTGATAGTTCGGGTATTGTTGGTTTTGTTTCTCCTCTTGTTGATTCTAGGGCTGATTATAGTGTTGTTGCTTCTAAGGATGGTTTTGTTTCTGATAGTGTTAGTATTAGTGTTTTTGATTCTTCTAGTACTGATGTTGTTTTGTCTTATCCGGTTGGTGGTGAGACATTATCTGGTGTTGTAGATGTTTTGTGGAGTGTTGTGAATCCTCCTGCTGTAAATATTGGTGATCCGAGTTCTTCTGCTAGTTTTAGTCTTTGGTATAAACCTGTTGATGGTTATTGGACTAGTGTTGTGTCTGATCTTGTTTTGTCTAGTACTATTTATAGTTGGGATACAACTGGTGTTGATGATGGGGTGTATTTTTTGAAGGTTCTTTTGAATGTGGATGATGTTTTGTATGAGGATACTTCGGGTAGTTTTACTATTGATAATGTTGAAGAACTTGATGATGGCTGGATATATGGTGCTGTTTATTATACAAAAGGCGGAGTTGAAACGCCACTTAGTGATGTAACAGTTTGTGTAAGAGATTTATCAAAATCTAATTATCAAGATAATAAATGTAAATTTACAGATCAAAATGGTGAATATACAATCAAAAGATTACCAGGTTTTTATACTATTTCTGCAAGCAAACAGGGTTATAATATCCAGACATATGAAAATATAGAAATACAATCTGGAGAAATAACAAATATAAATTTTACATTAGAAAAAACAGATTCAGCACAAACAAATACCTATATAGATTATACATTTGATCAAGAAATCAAGAAAGGCTCAATCTTTGGCAAGATAGATGTATCAGCCGAAGAAGATGAAGTATTCATTTATGATGATGTTGATGTCAATGTTGTATCAAGTGATATACTCTCTAAAGAAGGTGTGAACCTTGTTTTATCTGGTGAGGGAACACCTGGTACAAAACTTGTAATATATTTAGGAGTAGTAGAAAATCCTGAGGATCTTTTAGTAGAATATGATGGTTTTGAGATAAATCATACTACCGATTTTCAAGAATTTTTTGAAGTAGGTTATAATAAAACAGAATATGTTACAACAACTTTTTCTGACTCAGAAGGTGTCAAAAATACCGTATTGATATTAAATATTGCTCATTACAGCGAACATACAATCCAAATCTCTATTGAAGGCTTTGTTGAAGCTCTTAGTAAAACCTCTATGCTTATAGTTTATGTGACAATGATTATAATATCAGCAATTGGGGTAGTAATTCATATGAAAACTATTTGGAAAAAATAAACAATATCTTTTTTTACATCCTTTCCATTTATATATCTTGAGTGGTGGTTAGGATGAGTATCGATTTAATTGTAATTTATGCGCTGATAACTATATTTTCTTTTGTACTATTAATGGTAACAGGCTTTAGTTATCGCGAGTATCACAACAAAAAACTTCTTTTTATAAGTTTAGTGTTTCTGTTCCTTTTTATCCGAGGGATGTTTCTTAGTTTCAGTCTGTTTTTTGAGGAGTTTTCTTCGATTGTTTCTAGTGGCTATATATGGATATTTGATTTGATTGTGCTCGTTCTTTTGTATGCTGCTTACTCTATAAAGAGATAAATAATATGACTTTGAATTTTGAGATTCAAACCAGGAGAAAAATTTACAATTTAATTCAAAAAAACCCAGGAATTTATGCCAGTGAACTCGCACGTATATTAGAGCTTAGTACACAACTTGTTGATTATCATATTCTTTATTTAGAGCGTAATGATTTAATTAATGTTGAAAAAGGAAAAGGCTACAATAGGTGTTTTGTAAAGGATCAAATATCTTCGGAAGATAAAAAGATTTTATCGATTTTAAGACAGATTACTCCTTTAAAAATTGTTTTGTATTTATTGAAATATCCTGGTGCCAGAAACAAACATATATGTAAAGATCTTGAAATGTCTTCACCTCATCTTTCTTATCATTTAAAAAAATTGATGAAAAATGATATCGTAATAACTGATGTAGAAAGAGGATATGCTATTAAAAATAAAAAAAAGATTACTAACCTTTTGATTAAATATAAACCATCCACAATGGCAAAGATGGTTGATGATACCTGGAAAGACTTTGGGCCAGGTTAATATTCAACAAAAATATTTTGTTCAAAAATTTCTAAATAACTAATATATACGAAAATTTTTATTAATCTCTTCAATAAAAATAGTACAAAAAGGTGCGTAAAATATGAAAAACAACAAAAAAATGTGTATAGTTTTTGCAGTACTCGCTGCTGCATTGATGCTGATGACTCCCACACTAGCACAGCCAGTACAAGAAAGCACCACTCTGAACCGAATAGAACCCGATTTAGAGTTTGGAATACTACCAGAGCTGGAAAACCAAATCAATGAACTAGCAGACAAACTACAAAACGATAGAAAAATTAGTTTCTTAGTTGACAACATACGAACAGACCAGAGGATCACAAGCCTAACACAAAAAATAAAAACAAATTCTGCACTGACAGCAGAACAACAATCAGAATATATGGTAGATCTGACAAACGCTATATTAAACAAGGAAGAAACCAAAGAACTACTAGCATATCTGCAGAAAAACTATGCATCAGAGGTAGCAAGCATAGAAAAAGATATGACAAGCTTTCTAACCGCATATAACGAAAATTATTTACCAAGAGATACAAACCAAATACAAGAAGAACAAACATCGCCATACATCGAAGGACCACAAGCGGGGGCAGTATTCGGAATACCAATTGGAGGACACGAAGATAGCGATGGAGATGGAATATACGACGCTGATGAACTTAAACGCGGTACAGACCCAAACAACCCAGATAGCGATGGAGACGGAGTAACAGATGGGCAAGAATTAATAGATGGAACAGACCCAAACAATCCAAATGATTGCAACCCAGAATCAGAAGGATCTGATCCAACAGAAGAAGAAGTAACAGAAGCCATGCTTAGAGCAGAACTTCAAGAACAAGGATACACAGAAGAAGAAATAGATGAAATACTACTGCAATTAGATGGTATAGAAGATGCAACTCTTGGAGAAATTATAAGTGTATTAGCATATATAGCAGCACCAGTTGGAACTGTTGCCATTATGCTTATAGCAGTTTATCTAATAGAGCAAGGGGTTCCTATTGGTTACAATGTTCTACAGGGTACACTTATCAGCTGGATTGTTTTTTGTAATATATTACTTTTATTTGGACAATGGCTAGTTGAAAATGGCTATTGATGAAAATAACCTGCTTAAAATATAAAAATCTCTTTTTTCTTTTTTTTATAGGGCCCATAAAAGGCCATTTTCATTCAAAAATTCCTAAATAAACTATATATATCTCGGTTCTCCTAAAATTATAGTAGAGGTTGGTGGAGATGGAATCTATTCCATTTATGTTAAGGAGAGTATTCTGTAAGAGGAATTTGGTATTTTTTATTCTTTTTTTATTCTTTTTTCAGTTTGTTTTTAGTTTTAATGTTCTAAGTGAAGATTTGGATGGTTCTTATAATGTTAATACTTACGTAATTGATCAGTATCAGGGTTGTATGGCACATGAAGGCTCTGCTGGTAATGGGATTTTTTATGGTAATGAAAAAATGTTTTCTAATTATGATTACTCTGTTGTATCTGATAATGATGAAAATTGTGTAGAAGATTCTTCAGGAGATTATTTAAATTTTAGTGATAATCATCAATATCATAGGTTTTTGTTTTTAATAGAAGAAGATATTGAAAATATTAGAAAAATAGATATTAATTGGTATGGATATGGTGGTGTTGGTTATCTTAGTATATCAACACCTGATCCATCAAGTGAAGATTATGGTTATAGTTTATGGGTGGAATATGGGGATACAGGTTTTATTAAAGAAAAATCTGGCACAAATGATGAAATAGCCGGTCTTTCTGTTCAGTATACTTCAAATTTTACTGATATTATAGATCAAGATGGTTTTATAAATGTTGGAGTTCAATCTGATTATGCAATATCGTCGAGTATTTCTTGGGTTACGACTTGTTATATCGAGGTAAAAGTTACTTACATTGATCAAGGTTCTGAGGAGTCTAGTGTTTTGAGTGTTTCTAACCCTGAAAATGTTGTTGAGGGTGAGAGTTTTGATGTAACTGTCACCTCCGATGGTAGTCCTGTTATTGATGCTTTTGTGGAGTTTGATGGTTCTAATATTACTACTGATGATTTTGGTGTCGCAGGTTTTGTTGCTCCTGATTTTGTGAGTAGTAGTCCTTATAGTATTTTTGTTTCTAAACCGGGTTATATTGGTAGTACCTCTTCTATTGTGGTTTTAGAGAATAATAGTTCTTCTGAGGAATTGGTGTTAGATGTTTCTGCTCCTGTGAGTGTTTTGGAGGGTGAAGGTTTTGATGTGACTGTTACCTCAGATACTGTTCCGGTGATGGGTGTTAGTGTTGTTTGTGATGGTTCTAGTGGTGTTTCTGATGTTTCTGGTGGTGTTTCTCTTGTTGCTCCTTTTGTGGTTTCTGATAGTTATGTTGATGTTAGTGCTTCGTTGGATGGTTATACTGATGGTTCTGCTCAGATTCTTGTTTTAAATGATGATTCATCTCTGGTTGATCCTGAGTTGAGTGTTTCTGCTCCTGTGAGTGTTTTGGAGGGTGAAGGTTTTGATGTAACTGTTACATCGGAGGGTTCTGCTGTTAGTGGTGCGAGTGTTAGTTTTGTTGGTGAGAGTCTTGTAACTGATGATTCTGGTATTGTTAGTTTCACGGCTCCTATGGTTGATACTAGGACTGATTTTAGTGTTGTTGCTTCTAAATCTGGTTTTGTATCGGATAGTAGTACTGTTAGTGTTTTGGATTCTTCTGTTACTGATGTTGTTTTGTCTTATCCTGTTGGTGGTGAGACTCTTTCTGGTGTTGTTGATGTTTTGTGGAGTGTTGTTAATCCTCCTGCTGTGAATCTTGCTGATCCTGTTTCTTCTGCGTTTGTTGGTCTTTGGTATAAGATGTTGGATGGTTCTTGGACAGAAATTGTGGATGATTTGAGTATTTCCACTACTGGTTATAGTTGGGATGCTGGTGGTTTGGTTGATGGTGTTTATTTTTTGAGGGTGGTTTTGGATGTTGATGGTGTTTTATATGAGGATGTTTCAGGTAGTTTTACTGTTGATAATAATGGTGAAATTGAGGATGGAATTATTTGCGGAAAGGTGACTGAATTAGATGCTTCAACGCCCGTTAAAAATGTAGAAGTATGCATTAAGTTATCTGAAAGCCCATTTACTTATAGATGTGCTTACACGGATGAAAATGGAAATTATAGTCTATCAAGTATTCCTGGATCGTATCTCGTCAAAGTAAATAAAAAGAGTTATCAAGTATCTACGAAAACAGTAGAAATAAATGAAAATGAGGAAACCCTTGTAGATTTTGTACTTGAAAAAACACAAGTACAGCAAGAAAATCTTTCTGATAATGAAGAATTGTTTTTCAATTATGTCATTGAAGATGCATCAGATGAAAATAGTGCTGGTGCAAAAATTGATGTTGATGAAACAGAAATAAAGGTTTTTACAGATGATTTAGATGTATCGATTGAAAAACAAGAACTAAATAATTTAGAACTAAAAGTGAGCGCTCCGTCTAATACCTCTAGTAAAATAATATTTATAAAAGCAAGTAGCAAAATATTTACAGATGTACAAAGTATAAACAGTTTCAATGTCAAGTATGATGGCAGTATTATTGAAAGAAAAACTATAGATTATTTGATAAATAATATAGATAATGCTTCAGAACCTTCTTGGACTATTTTTTCATCTTTTGATAAAGATGAGGAAGAAACTTATTATTTAGCTGTTTTAGTCCCTTCATTTAGTGAACATAGTATAAAGCTTTATACATCAATTGAGCAGGTTTTTGGGGGATTAGTCGCAATTATTTACAATATTTTGTTTATAATCGTTGTAGGATTGGCAGTAGCAGGAATTACGATATATCGTATAAAACATTAAAAAAGCAATAATTAAATCATAGTTGCTCATTTCCTAATACAAGGTTGGTGAGGAGAAATGAGTGTGCTAGAGTTATTTATATTATCTATAATAATTGTTATTTCTTTTGGATTATTGGTCCTATCTCTTTTTGCTTATAGGAAAAATAAAAATTTAAAAATGCTTTTCATAAGCTTTGTTTTTCTTGTTTTTTTCATAAAAGTAGTGCTCTATAATATTAGTTTGTTTGTTACAGAAATAAATATTTTTGATTCGATGATAAGTATTTGGATTTTTGATCTTGTAATCCTTGTTTTGTTGTATGTAGCTTCTATGAAGAGATAGTCTTATGAAAGAGCCTTTGGATCTTGAAATCAAACGTAAAATCTACAATATTATAAAAGATAATCCAGGGCTTCATGAAAGTAAAATCGCAGAAATGCTAAATGTCAGCTGGGAGCTAGTTTATTATCATATTAGTTATCTTGAAAAAAATAATTTAATTACAGTTACTAAAGAAAAAGGCTACAATAGATGTTTTGCAGAGGGAGAAATTGGTGTAAAAGATCGTAAAACACTTTCCATTATACGTCAAAAAATCCCTCTTGCAATAGTTCATTATCTTCTATCTCGTCCTTATTCAAAGTTTAAGGAAATATCTGATAATATAGATGTTCTTCCGACGACTATTGCTTATCATTTGAAAAAACTTGTAAAATCAGGTATTGTGGAGTTTGAGCTTGTTAAGGGCCGTAAGAGGTATCTTGTAAAGGATAATAAGTACATTATTAAGTTGTTAGTAAGATATAAGCCACAGTCGTTGATTGATGATTATGAAGATATGTGGAAGGATTTTTCATGGAGTAAAGATTTATTCAAAAAATTCTAAATAATCTTTATATGTTTTTAGAAATATATTTCTCTTGTTTATGTAATTAACACCACTAGCACTAATGATTAAGGGATATATGATGAAAATATATGTTTGACTCTATATCCTATTATCATTAGTGTGTTTTTAATATTGTATTTAGTTTTTTAGTAGATGCAGTTTATTCAAAAATTTCTAAATAATGCTTATATATTTTTAAAAATATAATTTTTAATGTCTATAAATTATATCTGTTGAAATAGATAATTATCTAGAATTTAGATAATTTATAAAGAAAAATAAATAAAAATAATTTAGGTGCTGATACATATGAAAAAAAACCTGGGAATAAAAAAAGTTTCTTTTAAACAAAATATAATAAGTATTCTTGTTGTATTACTAATGATCTGTTCCTCTGTATCGGTTGTTAGTAATCCTGTTTCTGTTGATGATAGTGACTCAAATAATCTATCTATTCTCTCATCTGATTTAGATGAAAGTCTTGATTCTTCTATTAGTTCTTTTGATGATGCTACCAAAACAAAAATCCAGAATTATTATGATTCACTTGGTTTAACTCAAGAAACACTTAATAGAATAACTAGTGAAAAAGAGTATATTTCCAAAGAAGATTTCCAAGATGCTATTGAATCTATTGAATCGGAGCTTACTGATTCTGAGCTTATTGATTTTTATGATGATTTTGATATGACAGAAATAAATACAGATAGTATTCCTGATGATTTTTCAGAAGGCGAATATCTTGTTGATGAAAATGGTAATTATGCTATGACTAAGTCTGAGTTTGAAGTTCAGTATGGTGCTATTGAGTCATATATGATTAATTCGGAGGATACAAATGGCGGTGTTGTAAGTACTTCTGGTATGGAATCTGGAAGTAATGCTGATGTACGTTATCCTGAAGAACCTCAATATGATTTTGATGGAGCTCTTTTATCTGTTGATACATCTGTGGATTACCTTGATATGCCTGCTTTAACCCTTGGTATAAACAAATCTTTTGATACAGTTGATGAAGAAATAAAATTTTATGGTCATGGTCTTGAAAATGGCGGTTATATGGATCTTGATTTTAATGGCTCTGAAGAAGAGATATATACTCTCCTTGATAAAAGTACGAGTTTAGGTAGACAGGTGTCTATTGTTTATGAACCTCGCGTTTATTCATGCTTTTCTTTTGATTTTGGAAGTACGGATACACGTGATTATGCTCTTGGTGTTGATTATAATGTAAATCACGAAGAAGATGTTGATTATAGGCCTGGTTATAATGATATGGGCGATTATAGTGATGATCTATTTCCTTATCCAATTGCTGATGAACCATGGATAGAACTATTTAAAGAAAATCCTTATGGATATGAGGCTAATCTAAAAACTAAAAATGTTGTATATTTTAAATTAGATACAAGAAATCTTGAGCCTGGTTCATATCTTGCATATATACTTGTTACACCTATTCCAGAGGGTTTACGTGAATCATTATCTGATGTTCCTGAAGGAAAATTAGCTGCTTTGGGTCCTGAAGGAAAATTAGCTGCTTTGGGTGGTGAAATAGAATTTGAAAATGAAACCTATTTTATCAAACCGACTCGTATTCCTGTTCGTATAAATGTTTGGCCTGATCCCGTGCTTGGTAGTTCTCTCCAGTATGAAATAGTTGGTAACATGAAAGATCAGGTTTGTTCATATACAGATGGTGGTCTTACTGGTTATAAACGCTCGGTAATACTTGATATAGATGATTTTGGACTTAGTGAGAGTCTAGGGGATAGCATTTATTGGATTCATGATATGTCGGAGTGTGATGTAGATGTTCTACCAGGTCAATGGGGTCGTATAAGGCCTGAGGGGGGATTCAATGAGTGGTATGGTTTCTGGGATGATGAAAATACTAGTAGTTGGAATCCTGGTGGGGAACCTGGTGAACTTGTACCTATTGAGGATCCTGAAGCTTACTGGGAGAATATGTCAGAAAGACAGATACACCCAGGTAAAGAACATAATTATATTCGAATTGTTACACCTAAACACGATAAAGATGTTGAGATCGTCCTTCATGTTTTCCCAGATTTTGAGAATACAGATGATATTGAATCTAATATGATAAACTATAGAATTATAATAAGATTTGATGATTTTAATGAAGACAAGTTTGTTGATTATGGTTCACGGGAATATGGTATTACCGTACTTCCATCTATTGGTAGTGCGCGTACTGTTAAGCAAGGTGAAACAGTTAGTTTTAATCTTGTTAGCTGGAATAAGTTTCCAGATGATCATGCATATGATTGGTGTGGTTCAAATCCATATCAAATTTCTCCATTAGCTGATTTTGGGGGGGCTCCAGATCCTTGTCCAGTAATAAGTGAGGATATATTTTGGCATGATTGGGACAAACCAAGACCTACTAGCCCGAGTGACAATTCTAGAAATAGAGAGGGTATAGATTCTAAATCCGGTGGATTACTAACGAAAGGTGGTAGTCTATTTGGAGAATATGTACATTACAGAATCACATGTGGTGGATTAATTGTACCTGAGGGCGATAAAGGCGGTAGACATTTTCATAGTGTATCAATAGATACAACGGGTCTTGAACCTGGTACCTATACTCGTCATCTAAGCTATGAGGTTAAGTTTATTAATCAAATCATCAGGGTTCATATTAATGAGAGGGTGTTATTATTAAAACCGGCACTGCTTGTTTTAGATGCTATTCCTTTACAGTTCACAGTAGTAGAAAATGATTGCGCGGGTGTTGTAGGCAATGAGGAGGATTTAAACTCCGATCCAAATCATACAGATCCTGGTCCTTATTATGAAGTAGTATCTCCTCTTATGCAAAGCCGTGATCTTTATAATTATCCATATTGGGATCATGGTCTTGACAAAAAATTTATGGCTCATAATTTTAGTATCAAAAGATATGGATCTGGCATAAATAGTTTTACTGATCTATATTATGAAAAAACAATTGAAAATCTTCATCTTCAGGGTTTTATGTTAAACTATGATAGATCATTTATGCTTGATGTTTTCCCAAAGACATCATCAGATTGTGATGAAGCTGTTGTGTTACCACGTATGGATGGATATGTCTGGGGTGCATCAAGACCTTTTGACCCAGCAATTGGCAGACCAATGACTCCTAAATCAATTAGTGATTTTAACTCATATTTTCTGATAAATAATGAATTAGTACATATTGATTCAGGGAGTCCTTTTGATGCTTTAAAAACAGAGGTTATAGATCCAACTGATGGGAAATGGTCTGATAAAATACCTGCTACATATGATTATCATCCGGGGTGTAGTGGGGTGTTACCTCGCAGCCTATACAATGAGATAGATATCCTTGACTGGGATACAAGGCGTAATCCTCATGTTGGTAAATGGAAAGAATATATATGGGATGTACCTGTTGGATCGACTCTAACATTTCGAGCAAATATTGATTTAAGCTCTATTCAAAAAAGAAGTTCTATTAAATATCCGCTTAATCTAGATTATATACTACCTGATGGAATAGAATATGAACCTGGATCTGCAAAGGCAAGACCAGGATACTGGTTATCAGACAAGTTATGTTGGCTACCACGATCAATATCCTATGAACCACAAAAGTATGAGAATGGAGTGTTAACATGGAATATTCAAGCTGGAAAAATATATGATAACGATAATTGGCCTTGGAAAGTTTTAGGAAAGGAACTTGATGATGGATTTTATGAAGATAGATTTGATAACTTCAGATTTGGAAATACTTATTATCCTGTAAATATTGGCGGATATGGTTATCTTTTCTCATCAAATTATGGATCTATTGAAATAACATTTAATGTAACTATTACTAAAAACATTGAAAAATTAAAACCAACTGCATACTTAAATGCTAGTGTCCCTGGTGTTAAAAACTATAACACTGATGAACCTGAATACTTAGATTATAACAATGTACTTCCAATAAGCGATGACTCTATTGCTATTACTACAAAACCTAACAATCAAGCTCCTATAATCGAAGAAGTAAGATATCCGGTTAATGGAGAAACAGAAGTACCAATCATGAATGATGAACTCAGTGTACGTGTTTCTGACCCGGATGGTGATAGGGTTAGTGTTAGTTTTTACTGGGCAGACGACTCCTGTGTAAATAAAGAAAATACATATAGCGGTGGTGTACCTGGTCATTTTCCACCACACAAAGATGTATACGAATGGAAAACCAAGCGTTATATGATTCAAACTAGATATGATGTACCCAGTGGCTCTATAGTTAGTGTTGATCCAAGACCTGTTGTGTATAAAGCTCTACCAGGGCCGATAGTCATAGATTATAATGATCTTGGTGAGCCTATGCTCGGTACATCAGATGATGCTCTAATTCTTAAAGACCTGGTTATACAAGGTTTAGAATTTGACAAAAACTACAGTTGGTATGTAGTAGTCAGTGATAAAGGGAGTTCTACAAAATCAGATATTTATAATTTCACAACAAAAAATAGTGAACCAGATTTAAAACTTGATTTTACTGCTCAATATACAAATGATGAAGATCTTGTAACATCAGATAATTCTTTATTAGATATCCTTGAAAAAAGAGAGATAACAATTGGACTTGGTGAAAATCTGTCCATTGATATGTTTAATAATGTTTATGATCCTGAAGGACTTATAAGAGGATATAAATGGTCATGTTATCCAATTAGTGATTCATCATATTCTAGTGCTAGTGATTATACTTTTGATGGAAAGACGAGGGATTTTGTAGATGTTGATGATGAATCTGAACCAGAGGAAAACACTGATGAGACAGAGTGTCACTGTAAAGAAATAGATCACTGCTATGGCTGGATGAATACAGATGAAAAAACTAGAACTGTTTATTTCACAGGTCAACCTGGAAAATATAAACTAACTGTTATTCCTTATTGGGATAGATATTCAGATTCCAATGTGCCAGAAGTTGGTCCACCTTCAGCTATTGCCACTTTTCAAGAAGGTTGGCCAGGTTATCCTGATGGAGAGTATCTAAACTATTTCCTAGGTTTCCTACTCGATGGTATGCCACAAAGCCTTGGATACTTTAGTCATGACTGGGTAAATGAGTTCAAATGGACTATCAATGTTGTTGGCAAGCCTTTTGCTTTATACTCATACACACCAGCTAGATCTGCTGAGGTTGATGAAACTGTTTTCTTTGATGGTATGCAGAGTTATGACTCATATGAGATAGATCCATATGAAAAAGAGGGAGAAAAACATCAAGGTGGAGGAATAATAAGTTATAACTGGAGCTATAAAAACCATGATAATCCTGATATGGATCCTATAGAAATGATAGGTATCGAGAACACGCGCTACTTTGCTTATAAAGCTGATGGACCAAGAATAGCTTATAAATGGGATAGTCCTGGAGTATATGATGTAACTCTTAATGTTAAAGATGCTAGTGGTTATAGTGATACTGTTACTCATAGTGTTTATGTTGGTGTTGATCCTGGTGATGATTTTGATTCAGATGGAAGTGGCTTTGCCGATGATCCAGATAATGAAAATAATAATCAAGAACAAAACGATGATAATGATACAACCGATGAAGATTTAGATGAATACAATGAAGAATCTAATGATGAGCAAGACTATGATGTTTCTATAGAATTTACAAAACCTGCCAAAAATAAATTATATTTCAGAGACAAAGAAATCTGCAGGTTTCCGTTAACTGTTGCTATCGGAAATATTGATATCAAAGTAACAATTACAGATGAGCAAAGCTCTGATATCTCAGATATAGTATTTTTTGTAGATGGTGTTGAAATACAGAATTACTCTCATGATTCATCTCAGAGTGAGTATACATATTGTTTTGATAAACAGGGAGTTTCTTTAAACACAATCAAAGTAGCTTTATATAGTAATGATGAAGAGATTGCAAGTAAATCTACAGATGTTTTAATGTTGAATTTATTTAAAAAATAGGTAAATAAGAGGGATGCTAAAAATGATTAAAAAAAGAAAAAACACCGCAAAAAAGATATTAATCTTAGTTATAATAAATATTTTATTTGTATCAACAGCTAATATTTCTCTTACAGCAGGTGCTATTACTCATATTGAAGAAAAACAGATAGATGTCATTGAACGAAACGAAATCGGTTTTTCAAATATTAAATTAAGTGATATTAGAACTGATAGAGTTATAATAAAGTTCAAAGACGATATTGATTTTGACAAAGAACAAAGCTTTGAAAATGAGTTTCTTAAAACTGGCATCGAGTCTATTGATGAATTAAACAAAGAATATAGAGCAGAGTCAGTAAAAAGTTTTTTCCAAATTAAAGAAGAGACGAATATGCAAGGATCAAATCCTAAAGATTTTGATAAAGTTCTGGAAAATGCCGGTTTAAAAAATATTTATGAATTAAATTTTGCAGAAGAAAACACGGATATACTTTCTGCTCTTGAAAATTATAATGGTCTTTCTGATGTTGTGGAGTATGTAGAACCTGATTACAAGGTTCATACCCTTGATTTTCCTTACCCTGAAAATGAATCAAATCTAAATAATGAATCATGGGAGCCGTTACCTGGTACTTTTCCAAATGATCCTGGTTTTTCATATCAGTGGCATATGCAAGATGCAGAGCATGGTGGTATCAATGTTAGGCCTGCATGGAATGTTGCAACTGGTGAGGGTGTAACTGTAGCAGTGATTGATACGGGTGTTGATAAAGGCTCTGATTTAATGCAGACTAATTTTGTTCAAGGCTGGGATTTCTGCTATGATGATCCAGATCCCTATGATGATAATGGCCATGGTACACATGTAGCAGGGACTATTGCTCAAAGTACAAACAACGAATTAGGTGTTTGCGGAGTAGCATATAATGCCAATATAATGCCGATAAAAGCATTGGATAATAAAGGTGCGGGTTATGTATCTGATGTTGCAGATAGCATCTATTTTGCTACAATGTTTGGCGCTGATGTTATTAGTATGAGTCTAGGTACACCATATAAATCTAGAACATTAAAAGAAGCAATTGAATTCTCAGCAGGTGAGATGCATGTTACAATTGTTGCAGCAGCAGGAAACACTGGTTCTCCTGAAGTTGTTTATCCTGCCGCATATAGACAAGTAATATCAGTTGGAGCTACGCAGTATGACAAAACCAAAGTGTCTTATTCTTGTTTTGGTGATAAACTAGATGTTGTAGCACCTGGTGGTAATCTCAATAATGATCAAAACAATGATACTTATCCTGATGGTGTACTGCAGCAGACAGGTATGTTAGGCTGTGGATGGGGATATTATTATTTACAAGGTACGAGTATGGCCTGTCCACATGTCTCAGGAATAGCAGCATTACTATACTCAATGGGACTTTCAAAGTATGAGGTAGAAGAAAGAATTACTTCAACAACTCAAGATTTAGGACCAGAAGGATGGGATATTATCTATGGACATGGTCTTGTTGATGCTTATATGGCTGTTCAGAAACCATTAAAACCAGCTGATCCGCAACCTCCAATTAGAGAAGAGGATGTAGATCTTGATATTAATATAAGTGTATATGTTGAAGATCCTGATCATGATATTTTAAATGTTAGTTTTTATTGCGGGGGATATAGTACACTTGCTACAGACCCGCCTACTAATGTAAGAGAGCCTTTCTTAATTGGAGAGGTTACAAATGTCACTAGTCATAATAGAGTTTCTATTCCTTGGAATAATTTGTATGAATGTGGTAGATATATGTGGTATGTAGTGGTTGATGATGGTGAAGATACAACACAAAGCCCTCCCTTTGGCTTTCAAACTAGAACTACTCATGGCCCCCCATATATGCCTTCTAATCCTTCTCCTGAAGATGGAGAAACAAATGTTAATCCTAATGTTGTTCTTAGCTTTAATGGTGGGGATCCAGGTCTTATAGAAGATGTAAGTTATGATTTATATTTTGGTACAGAGCAAGACCCGAGTTTTTATACAAATATTGGCTTGTACCTTGCTGAGCAAAAAACAATTAGTTATGATATGGGTCTGCTTGATAACAACACCAAATACTACTGGAAAATAGTAGCTGAGGATTCAACTGGTAATATTACAGAGGGCCCTGTTTGGGAGTTTACAACAATAAATCCTGATGATGTATATCCTACCGCGTTTTTTACTTGGTCTGATGCAGATGCAGGAGGAGCTGGTACTATCATTGATTTTGATGCAGGATATAGCAGTGACAATAATGGTATAACTCTTTATGAATGGGATTTTAACGGTGATGATATTTTTGATGATACCGGAGAAACTGTTTCTTTTGATTTCGGTGACTATGAAAATCATTCTGTAACATTACGTGTAACTGATACCCTGGGTCAGATGGATACATATTCTGAAGTGGTACATGCTAGTATTTTACCTGATAATAACCCATTTCCATTTTTTATGTGGTCTGATTCAGATGGTAATGGCCCGGGTACCATAGTTAATTTAGATGCATCTCTTAGTTATGATGATAATGGTATAGTGCTTTATGAATGGGATTTTAACAATGATAGTGTTTATGATGATACAGGTGAAACTATTTCTTTTGATTTCGGTGATTATGAAAATCATACTGTTGTTCTTCGTGTAACTGATACTGTTGGTCATGTTAATACTACTAGTAGAATTGTTAGAGCATATGGTTCAGATGATAACAATCCACCAGATATGCCTAGTAGCCCTGATCCAGAACACAATGCATTAGATGTTTGTGTAGATTCAACATTAAGCTGGGTTGGTGGTGATATAGACTATGGTGATACTGTAAGCTATGATATATATATTGGCAGTTCAAATCCACCAGTTCTTGTAGAAACAGGTTATATGTCTAATAGTTATAGTCCAGTTGATGATTTTGACTATAATCAAACTTATTACTGGAAAGTAGTCGCAGAGGATTCTTTCGGAGCGGTTACTGAAGGACCAGTTTGGTCGTTTACAACAAAGGAGGAAACAACAGATGATTTGTATCCAGATGCGTTTTTTACCTGGATGGATGTTGATGGTGATGGACCGGGTTCTGTAATTGGCTTTGATGCATCAGCTAGCAGTGATGATAAGGGATTAGTGCTTTATGAATGGGATTTCAATGGTGATGGTGTTTTTGATGATACTGGTAAAACTGTCTCATTTGATTTTGATGATTTTGATATTCATACAGTAACCCTGCGTGTAACAGATACAATAAGTCAAAATGATACATTTAGTAGTATCGTCCAAGCAAAATATGTTGAAAATGTTTCTATTAGTTTTCTTAGACCCGAGAGTAATATGTTGTATTTGTTTGATATTAAGTTTTGTAGTTTTCCAACAACCATGGTTATTGGTAAATTAAATATTGAGGTAAATATCACGGTTCCTGAGAATATGGATGTTTCAAAAGTGGTTTTCTTTATTGATGATGTTGAGAAATATAACACAACTTTTGATTCAGAAAACAGTGTTTATGGTTTTTGCTTGGATGAAAAAATGTTTTCCAAGAAGGTTCTTCGTGTGGTTTTATATAATGGCGATGAGGAGGTTGCAGATGAATCTATGGAGGTTTTGTTTTTTAATTTTTTAGGGGGGTTAAAAAGAGGTGGATAATGCGAACATGGTAAGGATGAATAAAAATAAAAGATATGGTTTTTCAAAAAATAATGGTAGAGTAAAGACTGTTTTGTGTTTTTTTGTTGTTTTTTTGCTTGTGTTGACTTCTTTTTCAACTATGGCTTATGCTTATAATGATAAAAAAGTCATTATTGAAGATGAGAATAAATATCTGCAATCACAAAACAATCAAAATGTAGATGATAATAAATTAGATGTTGTTGATCAGGATGAAAATAATGAAGATATAAATGATAATAAAGTTTTTAGTTCTATTTCACAGATAAAAAATAACAAATTTAGGGATTCTACGAATATCTTTAGTAAATCTGGTTTTTCCATTAAGAATCTTTTTTATAATTTATTGAAAAGGTTTTTAGATAGTTTTCCCAGGCTTTACAATATTAGTTTTTTGGTAAAACTTTTGGAACGGTTTAATGATTCTTCAAATGATAATAGTAGTGTTGATACTAGTCCTCCTAGTCGCGTATCTGATCTTGTTGTTTCTCCTCAGGGTAGTGGTAAAATCTTGCTTTCTTGGAGTCCTGCGGAGGATGACAACGGTGTTGAAAAATATAATGTTTATCAGGATGATAGTTTATCTGCTAGTGTTGTAACAACTTCTTATATGATATCTGGTCTTGAGGATAACCAAGTGTATTCTTATCAGGTATCTGCGGTTGACAGCTCTGGTAACGAGGGAGAGACATCTGATTCTGAGGATGCCGTGCCTTCTGATAATGATTCAGAACAAAATAGTAATATGCTACCTGAAACAGGTCATATTTGTATACTATCCGAAGGGGAGATGATGCTTGATACCTCTCTTAATATAAATAACGAGTTTTTAGTCACACTTCAGGGCTATCTTTTTATGGATACCAATATGGAGTCTCTTGATATATGGTGGAATCTTAGTAGTGGTTATTTTGAAATTAATGCATCGGTATCAAGTAGCGGTGAGGATCAGCATTTTAGATTAGAAAATTTTCTTATTGAAATCGAAGAAATTGGTTCTGGTGATTATAGTAAACTTAGTTTTTCCATTGGTTATATTAGTATTGATGCCAGTGGTCATATAGTTATTTTTGAGAATGGTGATAAGGGCTCTTTAGCACTCGGTGGTATGCTCAGTTTTGATGATATTGAGGTTTCTGCCACTAATTTTTTGTATGATGATTTTACTTTGTCCGGATCGGTTGATTTATCAGTTGCTTTTACTGGTGATTTCTGTATTTCTTGGAATGAATCAGGTATTAGTATACCTGGTGATGATCCTGAGTTTGGTGCTGGTGTTTATGTATCTGTTGAGGATTTGTTTTTTGAAAACTCTGATTATGAAAAAATCACTGTAAATCAGATTATTATTGGCGCTGGTGGATATCTTTTTATTGGTGATACTATTGAGGCTGAGTTTGCAGGTGGTTTTTATATCGACAGTTTAACTGTTATTGGTAGTACATCTGCTCTTATTGGTTCTCTTTCTCTTACAGGTATGGGTTTTGTTAGTTTATCTAATGATGATCTTTTAATTGAGGCTTCTGCTGGCTTGTCTGTCAGTGGTCTGTTTTATGATTCCGGTGGTTTGACTCTTAGCCTTGGGTCTCTTATGTTATCTGGTGAGGTATTGGTTCAAACTAAGTTTGATCTTAGTAATCCACAGGTTCCTGATAGTTTTCAGATTTGTGCATCTGGTGGTGGTGAAGCTAGTTCAATATCATTCAGTGGCATGGGTATAGACCTTAGTCTGAGTTCTTTTAGTGCTGGTGCTAATGCTAATATTGATATGGGTCGTGATATTGATATTGGGGCTTCAGGCTATCTTGATTTATTGGGTTTACATGCTGAGATGAGTGGTTTGTCTGCTAGTATTGGTGGTCTGCATGCATCTGGTGGTGTTTCTCTTAGTATCGGCTCAGTTATTGATGTTGGTTTTTCTGCGGGTTTATCAATTGTTAGTCTTTATGTAAGTACGGGTGGTATTGTTGCAAATGTTGGTTTTATTTCTTTTGGTGGTGATGGTTATGCTTCTCTTGGTTCTAATCTAAAATTGATAAAATTGGATGTTTCTGGTTCTCTTGTAGTTGATAATGTTTATGTTTCTTCAGCTGGTTTTTCAGCTACTGTTGCGTATCTTGTTTTATCTGCAAGTTATGCCTCTGTGGATATTGATGGCAGTAGTATTGTGTTTGATGGTACTAGTTTGAGTATTAGAGAGGTTTCAGCTCAGATTGGTGGTGCTAGTATCAGTTGTGGTCTTCTTTCTGTTTCTGGCTCAGGTTCTATTACATTTGTACCTGATTCTAACAGTATATCTTTTGCGGGTGGTAATATTGGCTCTGTTGTGGTTGAAAACTTGGTTATACAGGGTTTGAGTACGGGTTCGTTTTCTATTAATAGTGTTACTGCTTCTGTTTCTCTTGGTTTGGATTTTTTTGTAAATAATACTGTTTTATCTATTGCTGCTATTGCAGGTGCTGAAATTAGTAACTTAGATGTTGATGTATATCTTCAGGGCAAAACCCATAATATTAGAGCTGATCATATCTCGATTACCTCATCTATTTTAGTTTCATTTTCTGATTCAACATTAACTATTGATTCTTATGGTACTTCTATTTCTGCTGAAGGATTGTTTGTACCATTTTTAGGTGAAATTGGTTCGATTTCATTTGAAATGACCGGTAAGATTTCTATAAAATCAGGTAATCCTTTAGGTATTGGTTTTGCAGGTTCCGTTGATTTGACTATTTTGGGAGCTATTTTATCTTTGGATGGTGATGGTGATGTTCAGATATATGATATATCCCAAATTATTAATGCGATTTCTAATTTTCAGTTCAATAATCCTATTCATTTAACTGGAAATGTTAATAGTTATACTGTTTTGTCTCTGACTGGTTCAGGGGGAGGGACATTAACCTTAGAGCTTGAATCAGGTCAGTTAGATATAAATGCAGATGTTTCAAATATAGATTTCAATAGTTTAATTCAGGGTAATCTCCCTGTTCAAGGTTCTTTTTATTTATCTGCAACTCTTAATCTTAAAGCTCTTAAGGTAGGATGGCAAAATTCTTATGTTAAATTTGAGCCTTTTGGATTAGGCGGAGAGTCTAGTACTGTTGTTGATTTAACTGCTGAATGGGATTTTGATGGAGATAGTGTAGGAAGTGTTTATGTTAATGGATATGGTGGCATTATTGTTTCATGGGGTGATAACGAACTTTATCTGAAAGGTCAAGGTTATTTGGATGCTAGTTGGGATATAGATGGAGATAAGGATGGTAGTGTTTCTCTTAATGCAGACTTGGATGGTCAAGTTATGTGGACCAGACCTAATTTTGCTATTTCTATGGGTGGAAATATTGATGCATCTGGTAGTTTAGAATGGGATTATAATCCAGAAGGGGGCATAGATATTTTACCTGATGGTTCTCGTAATTTTAGCACTACTTTCTATATTAGATTTAAGATAGATGGGGGCCAATGGATTAAAGTATGGCCATTGGGAACTGATTTAAATCCGGCCGCCTCATTTGTATGGTATCCATCTAATCCGGATATAGGTCAAAATGTAACTTTTGATGCTTCTTCAAGTATTGATCCAGAGGGTGAAGGTCTAGAGTATAAATGGGATTTTGGAGATGGAGACTTTGTTGATTGGTCTGATAATCCTATTGTTGAGCATGTTTTTGATTCTGAAGGTTCTTATTTAATTACTTTGACTGTTAGAGAAAAAACTCTTAATCCTAAATATAATTCTAGTTCTAAAACTATCAATATAGAGAACGTTAATCAGTTACCAGTTGCTAGTTTTACTATGATTCTTGATCCTATCGAAAATCACGTTCGTGAGAATGAAGATATAAGATTCGACGCATCATCTAGTTATGATCCTGATGGTGAGATTGTAAATTATAAATGGGATTTCAATAATGATGGAACGTTTGATATAACTGGTTCTGATAAGACTATTGTTTATCATAATTACTCAGATGAAGGGGATTATACAGCTAGGTTAACTGTTACAGATAATGATGGAAAAAGTGATTCTGTTTCTATAAGTTTTCATATTTATCATCAGGATCCTGCTAATTCTGAACCAGAAGTATACATTCATGTTATGCAACGTATTCCTCCTGATGGTCTGTGGTCTGTTGGTTTTGGATATACAGGGTGTAATAATGTAATTAGTCTTGAAGGCAGTACTGAATGTGAGTATAAGTTCCTTTCTTATCGCCCTATTGGTGTTTCTGGAGGAAATACTCATGATGGGGATGGTTATATTAGAAAATATAAATGGGATTGGCAGACTTGTGATGGCTCTGAGTCAACTGGTTGGATAATTATTAATGAAGATGATCAAATCCCAAATAAAGGACCATTTACATGGAGTACTCCTGGTACCTACTCAGTTACATTATCTGTTGAAGACGAGGAACATGCTGTTTCTTCATCTACAGTAAATATGAATATATTGCTTTCTGAAGGTGAGTTCATGCTTCTTAATCCATCTGTTTATCCTATGAATATTGCTGATTCACAGGTTGATAGTACAACTATTACTTATTCGGTTGAATATATTGATGGCGATGGCGATATCCCAATTTCTTGCGGTATAGTGATTAATGGCAATGGGCCATTTTCTTTATCAGATGATGGTCAACCAGTAACAGAGGGTAGAACATATTATAAAAATGTTGATGCTGACTGGCAAATTCTTGATGAATCCAATAGTTTCTATTTTACTTTTACAAATGGGCCTGATGGTACAAAAACAACTGATACAATTGATGGGCCTTTTATTGGTTATACTCCTCCTGTAGCAGTTATTTCTGCCTCTCACACCGGTTTTACCGGTGAAAACATTGAGTTTTCCGCAATTTTTAGTAATGATCCTGATGGCGATATTGTTGAGTATAACTGGGATTGGGGTGATGGAGATACTGATTCTTATCCTAACCCTGATATCATTGTTCATAATTATGATGATCCGGGTACTTATACTGTTACTCTTGAAGTAGTTGATGATGAAGGTTTAACTGGTGTTGATACTCATGTTATTACGATTACTGCTGAAGAGTCTAAACCTGTAGTAAAAACCCTTCCAGCGGGCAACGTTGATGGCAGTTCAGCGACACTTCGTGGATTTATAATATATGATGGAGGCCATGATTGTTATATTGAATTTAAGTATAAAAAAGAAACATCACTCTTTTGGAATACAAGAACCTTATCTGGAACTTATAGAACCGGTGATTTTGTCACTAAAAATATTGATGGTCTAGATGATCAAACCGGCTATGTTTTTAAGATAATAGCTGAAAACATTCTTGGTTCTGCTGAAGGAGAAAAACTTGGTTTTTCCACAAATAGCAATAATCCACCGCCTGTTGTAGAATTATCTATTTCACATAATCCTGCGGGAGATGTAGATATGAATGAACCAGTGTATTTTACTGCAGAGGTATCTGGAGGAACTGCTCCTTATACATATGAATGGATATTTGGTTCTGGTTCAAATCCCTCTTCTGGTACTACTCAGCAGGAAGTTGTAACATATAGTTCATCAGGTAGTAAAACAGTTATGTTAATGGTTACTGATTCACAGGGTAATTATGGGGAAGAAACAGAGACCTTTGAGGTAACAGGTACTCATCCACCTGTAGCTAATCCGGGTGGTCCATATTATGGAAATCCTGGAAATGGGGGAGGGATTGAGTATTCCGGTTCACAAAGTGAAGATCCTGATGCCGAATCTGGTGCACCATTTAATGGCATTAAATGGTTCCGCTGGGAATTTGAAGTATCATATGATAATGATCCAATAATCCAGGAAGGAGCAGATAATACAGGTGGATACCGTGAATATTTCGAAGCAGGGGATTATACAATTACATTAACTGTTACAGACAATAGCGGTATGACCCATACAGCAAGCACTGTTGCTCATATAGGAACAATTACTCCACCAGTTTCAAACCCAAGTTGCAGTCCTTCAACAGTAGCTGTTGGAGAGACTATACACTTTGATGGTTCAAATAGTTATGATATGGATGGAAACATTGTATTATATAAATGGGAGTTTACAGATGGTTACTCTACCAAATATACAGAAGATGTTGACCGTGTTTGCAATGCCCCAGGGATATATAGGGCGTATCTTACAGTTGAAGACAATGATGGTTTAATTGATACAGATTACTGTGTTTTCCATGTTGTAGAAGATACAAACGATCCACCAAATGCTGTTATTTGGGGCCCGGATACAATTCAAAAAGGACATGAAGCAACATATAGTGCCTCAGGTAGTTTTGATTCTGATGGGTCTATCGTACAATATGATTGGTATGGTAGGAAATCTGGTGAGTATCTTATCAAATGGCATAATAATGTTGGCGAGTCATTTACAGTTAAATATGCTACAGCAGGTAGTAAAACAATTAAATTAAGGGTACATGATAACGAAGGTGCAACAGACATTATGGCTAAAACTATTGAGATCACATCTGGTTCTAATCCTAATCCTTGGTGAATCATATAAGGTAGTTGATTAATATGAACAAAAAATTGTTTATTATTGTAATGTTAATATTCTTTTTCATTGTATCTCAATTTACTCATGCTTTACAATTAGAGGATATAGATCGTTTAAGTTCTATAAACAAAGTTGAAGATAATGATAAAGATGAGATTGAACTAAATTTAAAGAGAGGAGATATTGTTTGGCGTTATGTAGATGAAGATATTTTTCCGTTATTTTCTTTTTTAATGCATCCCATGATGTATACTGGTAGAACCAGAGATATGGGTAGCGATATTTGTTATGAATTTGTAGAGTCAAATGGAGGAAAAGGAGTTTGTTATTCATTAACTACTAAAAATGGTATTTTTAACTGCAGTTCGTTATTTGATTATATATATAGAGTTAAAGGAGCTTCAGCACAACAGGTTGAGAATGCAATAAGTTTTGCTGAAGAACAAGTTGGATCTGATTTTGTCCCTATATATGAAAAGCCCATTAAAGAGTATAAACCTACTAGAGACCCAACGTGGTATTGTACAGAACTAGTTTGGGCATCTTATTTTAATTGTGATTTTCATCCAAGTAGGCATATATATGGACAAGGAATAGACATTGATGCGAATAGGGGGTTAATTATAACTCCTCAAGATATTCATAATAGCCCAAATATCATAAAAGAGCCTTTATTTCTTAAATCAAACTCTTATCCTCCTGAATTTTATGATTCTCCTATTAAAAAAATTATAAAAAGATATCCTGTAATGGCTCCTATTTTTAGAAAGATTGAAGAAATAGAGAAAAATCCTTTTAATTTAGTTGATGAGCCTGTTGAACAAATCGATCCATTTGATCCTGTGGATGATGGTAATCCAGTTAGCGATGATCCTTTAGATAATGCTAACCCTTTAGATGATAGCAATCCTGTAGATGATGATAGTAGTAATGAAAACCCTGTTGATGATAGTAACCCGGTTGATGACGGTAACTATGAAGGTAATCCTGTGGATGATGATCCTGTTAGTAATCCTGCTCCTGGTGATGATGGTGTTAATTATGCTCCGGTTTTTGTTGATATTGCTAATGTGATGTATGTGGATGAGGGTGATGTTTTGTATTTTGAGGTTTTTGCAAGTGACAGTGATGGTGATGATCTGAGTTTTAGTGTGGTTTCTGGCCCTGGTTCTTTTTCCGGGAATGATGAGGGTTCTACTGTTTATTATTCTCAGAGTGGTAGTGTTGTTAGTGATTGGTATATTTTTGTTGCTCCTGTGGATGATGATTGTGATGATGAGATGTTTTATGATGTCACATTAAGTGTTAGTGATGGGATCTTTTCTGATGCTATGAGTTTTAACATTGTTGTTAATGATGATGATGTTTGTAACAGTGTTCCGGATGCTGGGATTAGTGGTCCATCTGCTGGTTTGATAGATGAGCAGCTTATTTATTATAGTGATAGTGATGATCTTGATGGTTATATCATATATTATGAGTGGGAGAAATTTAATGGTTTATTTTGGCAACAGGTGGGCTCTGGATCATCTAAGACGAGTGTAACTGTTTCGTTTGATAATGATGTAGGTGCTAAAAAGATAAAATTGACTGTAACTGATAATGATGGTGCGATGGATACTGTGATTAAAACTGTTGATGTTTCTGCTGGTTCTAATCCTAGCCCCTGCTAGTGGTATAAAAGATAGTAGAAATGATGGTAATATTATATGTTGATCATGTAACTGTTGATTTTGTATAGAAATATATTTTTTCTTTCTTTTTATAATATAATTTCAAATTTTGTTTTTTTAGAATGGTTTTTTCTTGCTCAATTTTTTTCAAATAAAATATTTATATTTAAAAACATATAAAAATTATAGAATTCTATATTTGATAAATATATGTTAGGCGATTAATATGAACAAAAAATTGTTTATTATTGTAATGTTAATATTTTTTTTCATTGTATCTCAATTTACTCATGCTTTACCATTGGAGACTACAGATTTTTTAAGTTCTATAAACAAAGTTGAAGATAATGATAAAGATGAGATTGAACTAAATCTAAAAAGAGGAGATATTGTATGGCGTTATGTAGATGAAGATATTTTTCCGTTATTTTCTTTTTTAATCAAGAAGAACCCAAAGTAACACTAGCAGAACCAGAAAACAATGAAGAAATCATACCAGAAGAAAACCCAATAGAAAACGAAGAAACAAACCCTATAGAAAACGAAGAAACACTACCCGGAGAAACACCATCAGAAGAAAATGAACCCATAACAACACCAACAGAACCACAACAAACACAACAACCACATATAGAACTATACCAGTCATACAGTACAAACCAGGATCAGGAATACTGGGTGACATTCAACTGCCAAGAACTAAACGGGGATAAATGGCAGTGGACTACAGAAACTGGTACTGGTTTTATGACAAATATGTGGAGTTCTTCAAATACTTTAACTTTTTCCTGGGATCCATATAATCCACCTGAGGATTTCTGGATACAGGTAAAGGTAAGAGAACAAGATTTCAATGATCATACAATGGGTTGGAGCTCTAGACACTGGATTACTATTAACTAAAAAAAGCTAGATAGTTTTTGAGTAAATCATTATTTTTTTTAAAATCCTTATTTATACCAATCTTATTGATTATTTTGATCAAAGTTACAATAAAAAAACTTATTATCTACTCTGTATTCTTTTCTTTTCAAATTATGCATCCAGTAAATGATATTCGGAGGAGTAAAAGCTCTCATCTTAAAGATAAAAAAATAGTTTTAGCTTTAACTGGAAGTATCGCAGCAGTTGAAACTGTAAAACTTGCTCGTGAACTTATACGCCATGGAGCAGAAATAATTCCTGTTATGAGCAAATCTGCAACAAAAATTATTCATCCAGACAGCTTATGGTTTGCAACAGGAAAAAAACCAATAATAGAGCTATCGGGAGACACAGAACATGTAAACTACTGCGGCAAAGTAAAAAACCCTGCAGATCTTCTATTAATATGTCCATGTACAGCAAATACAATTTCAAAAATTGCGCATGGAATAGATGACAGCTCTGTTACAACCTTTGCAACAACTGCAATTGGATCAAAAATCCCTGTAATTATTGTCCCTGCTATGCATCTATCGATGTATGATCATAAAATAGTCCAAGAAAACATAAAAAAACTAGAAAAAATTGGAATTAATTTTGTTCAACCAAATATTGAGAAAAATAAGGCAAAAATGCCGGGTATCGGCGAAATTGTTTCAAATGTCATAAAAACAGGCTCAAAGAAACTTACATATAAAAAAATACTAATAATCGGTGGTCCAACTTCAGAATATATTGATGACACAAGAATAATTACCAACAAAAGCAGTGGAAAAACTGCAGTTGAACTTGTAAAAAATGCTTTTTATATGGGGGCAGAAGTTGACTTTTGGTACGGGCGAGGAAATGAAAAACCACCCGGTTATATCAGCAAAAAAGATTTTACAACAACAAATGACCTACTAATACTTGTAAAAGAAAACAATCTTTCAAAATATGATATCATAATTGTATGTGCAGCAATATCTGATTATAAGCCAATAAAATCCAAGGGTAAAATTTCTTCAGGGAAAAAAGACTTTGTCATAAAGCTCAAACCAACACAAAAAATACTACCACTTATCCGCAAAAAAGCACCTAAATCAAAACTTGTTGCATTTAAAGTCGAAGACAAAAAAGATAAAGTAAAAACAAAGTCAAAAAAACTTTTAGAAAAAAACAATCTCGATTTTGTAGTAGGAAACACAATTTCAGGTTTTCAGTCGGATAAAAATGATATAATTATCTTTGATAAAAAAGGTAAAAGTTTTTCAAAAAAAGGAAAAAAAGAAAACCTTGCAAGCTTTATATTAGAAACCATAATTTGATGAGAGGATTACATTAATGAAAACTATTGCTTTTGCACCCGGTCATATATCAGGTTTTTTTGAACCAGTTTATCATCCAGAAGATATGGCTCGCTCTGGATCACGTGGTGCAGGGGTAAGTGTTTCTCTTGGTGCATATTCTGAAGCCTCTGTTGAAAATTCAAAAAGTCAGTCTCTTGAGGTTTTTATAAATGGGCGAAAATCACCTGCACCTGTTACACAGCTTGCATTAAAATATTTGATTGGAAACAATGCTTTAGGTATTACTATTAAGACTCGTCTAGACCTTCCTATGGGTCAAGGTTTTGGAATGAGTGCAGCAGGTACGCTTAGTGCATGTCTTGCGGTCTCTAAATTATGTGGTCTTCCAGAATCAGATGCCCTTCGTGCTGCTCATTTTGCAGAAGTAAGACTTGGCACGGGGCTTGGTGATGCCCTTTCTTCTTTTTTTGGAGGATTTGAAATAAGAAAAAACCCGGGTCTTCCGCCGTGGGGAATAATAGAGCATATTCCTGAGAAATGTGATTTAGTTTTATGTGTTATTGGTAAAAAAATTAAAACCAAGAATATTTTAAATGACAAAAATAAAGTTTCAAAAATAGTGGAATATGGTAGTTTTTGTACCAAGAAAATCCTTGAAAAACCAACGGTCGATAATCTGTTTTATCTATCTGAAGTTTTTACAAATAAAACAGGCCTTGGTTTAAAACCAGTGGTTGATGCTATAAATGCTGCAAACAACTATGGCGTGAGCAGTATGTGCATGCTTGGAAATAGTATATTTGCAGCGGGTAAAACAAATGAGTTGGCCAAACTTTTATCTAAATATGGCCGAGTCTATATAACAAGTGTTGATAGTGTTGGTGCTAGAATAATAAAATAACTAGAGTTCAACAGTTTCTCCTTTAGAAAGCTCTATCAAGCGTTTTTCTCCATCTTCTGGTCCTTTTGCAAAAAGTATGTCTCCTGGGTCTATTTTAGTGCTTTTAGTAGGCCCATACAGCCATTTACTTCCGTGCCTCATTGCAATTATTATCATACCTGTTTCACTTGCAAGTTTCAGATCACCCAGTTTTTTTCCACACAGTATGCTTTCAGGTAAAACTTCCACTCTTGTGAAAACAACATCTGATTCTCTAAGACTTTCCTTGATTATGGGATGAAGCTCTATATCTCTAAGCTCTACATCTGCGATTTCTTGTGCGGCGTCTGCTATTTGCTCTGCTGCTTCGGCAAGATGAAGAACTGTTAGAGCATCTCTTACTGTAAGTTTTTTATTTTGAACGTGCTCAAGTGTTTTTTTCTGAAGGCTTTTATATAAAATATCTACCAGATCCTCTAAATCATAGACTTCTTTTGCAATAGTGCGATTATCATATAGTATCGAGGAATATGCAAGATCGATCATAAGCTCTGATTTATCCTTTATCTCAAGGACAATTTCTTCTACTGATTTTTCTCTGCTCAATCTAGCACCTCCACTTTTCCATGTAAAAATTTATTCAAGTCCTTGTATCCTTCGTATGTTCCGCGTGTTATAAGCCAGTCATCTGCTTTTATGTGTGTATCTGATTGAGGGTTGTATATCCAGCAGTCTCCTCTTCTTATTGCAATGATTCTCATACCTGTTTCTGCTTCTACCTTCAGTTCACCTATTTCTTTTTCACAAGCATTTGATTCACTTGATACTTTCATTCTAAATATTTGTTCATCTGCCTCTTTTAAAATCTTAGGCAGTATTGGTCCTTTTTTCTCTTCTTTTGAAAGAAGACTGACTATATCTCCTGCTGCATTTGAAATTGTTTCAGCGGCTTCTGCAATCTGTAAGATTCCTGCAAGTTGCTCGGAGTCTTCCTTTGTTCTTGCAGCCATCATCGCCATCATACGTATATCATAATTCAGCTTGTCCATTCGAACGTCTAAGTATTTTACTTCTTCTGCCATCTCGTCATTGTCAAACAATGTTGCAGAATAAGCAAGGTCGATTATAAGCTCAGATATATCTTTCATCTCGGTTAGAAGGTCTTTTACTGGAGTAGGCTCATATTCTATTTCAGTAAATTCTTCTTTTTTCCATTTTTCTTTAGGTGTTTTTTGAAGACGTCCGAACAGCCTTTTTTTCTTCTTTTTTTCAGAATCGTTCATATTCCAACTCCTACAATTCCAATTATTATAAATAAAAATATAATTCCCATAATATCTGCAACAGTGGTTACCACAGGTGCTACCATATCATCAGGATCAAGTCCTCTTTTAAATGAAATAAAAGCCGTAAGAATACTTGTAATTGCAACAATTAGTATTAGTAAAAATCCTGTTAACACGACGATACCTACAAACATTGCTATGTTTAAATCCTCTGTTATAATATTGCTAAATACTCCTACGTAATAAATAACTATCGCAAGTATAAAATATGTTAAAAAACCCATGAAAATCGAAGTTGCTAGATTCTGATGCATCTCTTTGTCTTTAAAGCTTATTTTAATGTATCCTACATGAAGGCCTGATGTAAGCCTTGCACCAAGGACTGTTCCTATGTTTCCTGCTACACTGTTTATCACAGGGATACATATCAAAAATATTGGTATTGCTACAAGTATTTCTTCATTTCCTTGAAGAACTTGTCCTGCCAGAATTTCTACTAAAACTGCGATTAGAAGAATGGGTATTCCATGTTTTACAATAGTTTTCCAATTGTAAATCATAAGAAAATACCTCCAATAAATATTGCACTTGAAAAAATACATGCCATTGTAATAATATCGCCGAAAGTGGCAAGAGCAGGACCTGTTACATTATCTGGGTCCCATCCTCTTTTGAACACAAGGAAAATAATTACTATTGTCATCAAAGTAAGAATTAATGCAGAGAGAATGCCTGCTACAAGTACTATTGATATAATTAACAAAGCATTAGGATTTGCACCCATAAATAATGAAGTTATATATGCAAGGATTCCAATCAAAAAAGACATTGTAAGACTTAATGTAAGTGAACCCATGATATTTTGTTTTAAATCATTGTTCCAAAGATTATCTTTATCAATTGCTCCTAAATGATATGCCGAGCCAAGTCTTGACCCAAGTGCTGTAGAAATATTGCCACGCATTGCAATTATAGCTGGAATTACAACTAAAAGACCAGGTATTTTTTGAAAAAGATCGGTCATTAAACCAAGAGTACTACCTGCAACTATTGCCCCAAGTCCGCACATAATTATTAGGGGGAGGCTCTGTTTCAGCATTTCCTTTGCATACATAGAATATTGCCTCCATTTTTCTTCACACTTCTTTTGGTTCAATTTTTTTATAGATAACAGGTTCTATATCTATCTAAGACCATGTTTGTATGTTCTTGTATCTTTTTAAGAGTTTTGACATCTTTTTTAGGCTTGAATAAATGCTTGAATCGGCCCTGATATTTAATCCATTCCTCTATTGGTTTTGGTTCGATTTTTTTCTCAAGTATAAGCTTGCTCTTACCATTAAATGTCATTTTCTCATTTTCAAACTCATACAAAAGCCATGCACCTGATTCTACGGCAAGTGTTCCCATGTCAACTGTTTTTTCCATTGGAAAACGCCAGCCAGGTGGAC